>UQTD01000010.1 GCA_900543845.1 uncultured Collinsella sp. | reverse complement strand
GCCGTACGCTTGAACTGAGAAGGGGGAGGCCTCGCGGCCTCCCCCTTTTTTGCGTTTACCGGGCATAAATGACTCATTTACGCCAGACGATTTAATTCTTTTTGGTATTGAGCTTTTATTTAAAGAAAATAAAACGAATAACAAGGGCAACTGCTATGGCTGCAATGATCAAAAGCAGGATTGTCAGTCGATGCTGCTTGCGTCGTTTACTTGACGAAACGAAGATTGATTTTCCCTGTTTTGGCGTTTCGAGATAGCGAGCCGAATTCGTCAAGGTTTGCTTTGGTCGAGGACCTCTTTGTTGATGAGTGGCGGATGTTTTCATCGGCTCATCACTAGCTGCGCTGTTTTTAGATAATGGTGCGTCTTTCAGATATACGGGGTCTCCCGAGGCGACGCCCATATGTTTACGTCCCGTTTGGGCATCCTCGAGCGTTTGATATCGATTTCTCGTCACATACTCGGGCTCCGGATCATTAATGGGCTCTTGCGAGATGTGGGGGCGATGGAACCGTGGCGGCTGCGTGGAAGTATCTTCCCCCTGCGTCGGCATAAGCATATTGTTCTGGTTTTGGTCGTCCATGATGCCCTTTAGCTCGTTACCAACAACGTGTATGCGCTCATTGTAAGCCCCTTGTTATTTGTAGCTGGGGACATACTCGGTATTTAAGCTCTGGTTCAAAGAACCTTAACCTTCCTAAAACCTGAGTCATACGCACTTAGATATGCTTATAGTACCGGACTCAAAAAACTTTATAGTCGATGTATATATGAGCACTGGGTGGGCATATATAAGAGCGTCAAAAGAAGTCCCAGTCACCTGGAAGATGACTCGGCAGTCCTATAAAGGAGTGGTAAACATGGCAAGCATGGTTCCTTATCGTTCGGTTTTTGGCGTTCGTCCCTCTGCAAGCTCGCTGTTCGATCTGTTTGATGATATGAGCGACCTAGCGAACAGCTCGATTGCCTCTAAGGCGTTCCCCGTTGACGTTGAGGATAAGGGCGATGGCTATGAGGTCAAGGCTTATCTGACCGGCGTCGCCAAGGACGATATCGATGTCGAGCTTAACGAGGGCCGTCTGTCCATTAGCGTGAATGTCGAGGAAGACGAGGAGAACGAGGGCAAGAACTTCCTGCAGAAGGAGTTCAGCTCGTACAGCGCGACGCGTGGCGTGTATCTTAAGGACGCTTCGAGCGAGGGCCTCTCGGCTAAGTACGCTGACGGCATCCTGACCGTTACGGTTCCCAAGATCGTCGAGAAGAAGAACGTTACGAAGATCTCCATCGAATAACTTCGTTGGTGTTCTTCGCTATTAAAAGACAACAAAAGGGGCTGGGAAGCGATTCCCGGCCCCTTTTGCTGTTTAGGACAGTCTATTGAATGGTTGCTGGCCGATACTGGCTTGCGGGGCGTATCGAGAGTTTTCGCGATCCTTGGAGAAGGGTGGCGGAGCTGCCGAGCTCGTCATCCAGGGTTGCGGCTAGAGCTTTGGCATAGCTTTTGACGGTAAGGCTCGGACGATTGTTGTCTTGGCTGATGTGCATGGCAATGAGCTGTTCGGTGCGATCGGTAACAAGTTCGCGCGCGGCTTCGGCGGCTTGGCCGTTGGAGAGGTGTCCCCTTGCAGACAGGATGCGCTCCTGAAGAAAGCGGGGATATTCTCCCTCGCGCAGCATGGTCACATCGTGGTTGCTTTCGAGCGCGAGGACTCGACAATCTTTGAGGGTGTTCATGGCTTGGCTCGATAGCTCTCCGGTGTCGGTGGCAAAGCCGATGGAATCATCGAGGGTGTCGAATCGATAACCGACTGGATTGATGACATCGTGTGATGTTGAGTAGGTTTGCACGTGGATGCCGGCAATGGATAGGGCGTCGCCGGGATCGAATTCCTCGACAGGCAGATGCGAAAGATTTTCTTTGTTCGAAAGAGTGCCCCTGCTGGCAAAGAGGGGGCCGTGCCAGTGCTTGCACCAGACATCGAGGCCCTTGATGTGATCGCTATGCTCATGAGTAATGAGAAGAGCCGAGACGTTGTCTGTCGAGAGTCCCAGTTCTGCCATACGCTTTAATGTCTCGCGGCGAGACAGTCCGTCATCGACCATAATGAGCCCCTGCGGGCCCTCGATGAGTGCGCAGTTGCCTTTTGAGCCACTGCCGAGGATATGAAGGTGCAGACGAGACATAAGATTCCAAAGGATACAATGGGTGCGGACGAATAGAGGAGGAAGCAAATGCCTACGGTATCTCAGCATTATGGACACCATGCCGTGCCTGGGGCAGTCGATGAGACCCGGACGAGGCAGCAGGCTGCTCCTGTCGTGCTCATGGTATCAGGCGGCGCGGACTCGACGGCACTGCTTCTTATGGCGTGCACATCAAAGCTGGATATCCAAGACGGACGCGGTGTTGCCCCCATTGCTCGCGAGCGCCTGCATGTGCTGCATGTAAACCATCATCTGCGCGGCAAGGCGTCCGATGGCGACGAGGCCTTTGTGCGTGAGCTCTGCGCGCAATATGGTTTACCGCTGTGCGTGGAGCACGCTTATTTTGATGGGGAGTCGGGCAATATTGAGGCCGCGGCCCGCGAGGTGCGCTATGCCGCGGCGCGAAGGTATGTTCGCGAGCTCTGCGCCCAGACGGGGGCACCGCGAACGGCGGCTCGTATCTGCACCGCGCACACGTCTTCGGATCGCGCGGAAACGTTTTTGATGAACGCGATTAAGGGTTCGGGGCCCGCTGGTCTATCGAGCATTCCTCGCCGGAGGAATATCGTGGTGCGTCCCTTGCTCGACCTAACTCATGGCGAGCTCGTGGGCTATCTACAGGTACATGGTCAGCCGTGGCGTGAAGACGAGAGCAATGAGGATATCTCGTATCTGCGAAACTACGTGCGCCATCGGGTAATGCCGGTGGTGGCACAGCGTAATGCGAGCGTGTGCAAGACGATTGGCGCCGCCTGTGAGATCTTGGGTGATGAAGATGCGTTTCTATCCCAGCTGTCGGCACAGGCGTTTCGAAGCTGTTTGCGCAAAGAGGCAGCGGGCGCGCTGGTGCTCGATGCCAGGCGCCTTGCTGCGGCCGAGGTGGTAATCGCGCGGCGCATCGTGCGACTGGCGATTAAGCGCATCGATCCGGACGCTCGTCCCGAGATGCGACATGTGGAGCGAGTCCTTTCCTGCGTTGCCGAGGGCACCGGCTCGGTCACGCTTCCGGCGGGGATTGACGCACGCATTGAGTTTGGCATGCTGGCGTTTAAGGCGCCGGCGGCTCGCGAGGGCCTGGTCGCGGACTGGGTTACCGTACCCGGTCGTTTGCCGTTGGGCGGGGGACGCATGCTGGTCACAGAACCGATGGCTGTTGAGCCGGGATGCGATATCGTGCGCCGCGCCCGTGAGCTTGCGGCTGCCGGGGAAGTGACAGCTTTGGTAGACGCGGCTGCCCTGGGTTTTGCCGACAGCGATAGTGAGCGGATCCTGGCGGGCTCGCGTGGCGAGATCCCTGCCGAGGCGCGATTGGCGCGCCTGTGGGTGGACGGTCCCGCGCCGGGAGACGTGATGTGCCCGTTAGGGATGAGTGGCCGAAGCAAGAAAGTATCCGATTTGCTAGGTGAGGCTCGCATTCCCGTTTCCGAGCGCGCCGGCGTGCCCATGGTGAGGACGGCGCCGGGGGGTGTCGTGGTGTGGGTCGCCGGAGTTCGCGCGGACGAGCGTTTTAAGTGCACGGCCGCAACGCGCGTGGCATATCTGCTTCGCGTGGTCGATGCGGAATAGCGTCCCACGCCTGCTATTCTGTGCGACGTTGACGGTATTCCCGCGCTGATGGTGCACGGGCTGGTAAATTTACCCCGTGCGCTGCTAGAATGTGTAGTTCGCGTCCATACGGCGGTGTGTGGGCGATAAGCACAAGAAAGGGTTGTCATGGCTTCTCAACATCCGGATATCGAGAAGGTTCTGTTCACACAGGAGGATATCGACGGTATCGTCTCTCGCCTAGGCGAGGAGATTACGCGCGACTACGCGGGTAAGGATCTGGTGCTGATTGCGGTCCTGCGCGGTGCCGTGGTCTTTATGGGCGACCTGATGCGCAAGATCGAGCTGCCGACCAACATCGATTTCATGGCTGTTTCGAGCTATGGCGACGGTGTGAAGTCCTCGGGTATCGTGCGTATCATTAAGGACCTGGATATCGACATCCGCGGTCGCGACGTGCTGATCGTCGAGGACATTCTGGACTCGGGCCTGACGCTCAAGTATCTGATGAAGAACCTCGAGAGCCGCAAGCCCGCTTCTCTGGAGGTCGCCGCCTTCCTGTGGAAGGACGTTGAGGACCGCGTCTCGGCCATCACGCCCAAGTATGTTGGAACCCATTGCCCCGATGCCTTTGTGGTGGGCTACGGCCTCGACTATGCCGAGCGCTATCGTAACCTTCCGTATCTGGGCATTTTGAAACCGGAGGTTTATTCGTAAGATGCCCGACGACCGTAACGATAACACTTCCCAGACTCCCCGGGAGCCTAAGATCCCGGGGATGCCCGGAGGCAAGAAGCCCACGCGTACGGGCTGGCTGTATTTTATTTTGGCTTGCGCGCTTCTGGGCTACGCCTTCTTTAACATGGGCTCTGGCTTTGCCAATTCCAGCAATACCGTTAAGCTCGCGACGAGCGAGATGGTCAACGCCATTAAGCAGGATCGCGTCGAAGATCTGACCTATACGGTTCAAGACGGAAGCGTGGCGGGTCATTACTGGAAGACAAAAAAGGACAAGGGCGATACGAGCGAGCTCAAGAGCTTCTCCTCGACCTATGTCGGCTCCGATTCGCTTGCCGAGCTTATGGCGGAGCACCCCGACACTAAGTACATCGTCAACACCAATGACCCCGATTTTTGGGGCGACTTGGCGATGAGCGTGCTTCCGACGATCGCCCTTATCGCCATCATGTTCTACTTTATGCGCCAGATGATGGGCGCCAACAACAGGAACATGCAGTTTGGCAAGACCAACGCCAAGACCAACGAGGCCACACGCCCCAAGGTCAAGTTTGAAGACGTTGCCGGCGTGGACGAGGCAGTCGAGGAGCTCGAGGAGATCCGTGACTTTTTGAGCGATCCGGACCGCTATCGCAAGCTGGGCGCCAAGATTCCGCGCGGCGTGTTGCTGGTGGGCCCTCCGGGTACTGGTAAGACCCTGCTGGCCAAGGCCGTTGCCGGCGAGGCGGGCGTGCCGTTCTTTAGCATCTCGGGTTCCGACTTTGTCGAGATGTTCGTGGGCGTCGGCGCCAGCCGCGTGCGTGACCTCTTTAAGGAGGCCAAGTCCCAGGCCCCGTCGATCATCTTCATCGATGAGATCGATGCCGTGGGACGTCAGCGCGGAGCCGGCTTGGGCGGCGGTCACGACGAGCGCGAGCAGACGCTCAACCAGCTGCTGGTCGAGATGGACGGTTTTGAGGAGAGCGAGTCGGTCATCCTGATCGCGGCCACCAACCGCCCCGACATTCTGGATCCGGCGCTGCTGCGTCCCGGTCGTTTTGACCGTCAGGTTACGGTCGACCGTCCGGATGTGAAGGGCCGCGAGCAGATCTTGCGCGTGCATGCCGAGAACAAGCCGATGGACGAGGACGTTAAGTTTGAGAAGCTCGCCCAGATGACCGTTGGCTTTACCGGCGCCGACCTGGCGAACTTGCTCAATGAGTCTGCACTGTTGGCTGCCCGCCGCCATCGTTCCGTGATCTCGATGGACGAGGTCGAGGAATCGATGGAGCGTGTGATTGCCGGACCGCAGCGCAAGGGTCGCGTGATGACTGAGGCCGAGCGCACCACGATTGCCTACCACGAGAGCGGTCACGCTTTGGTGGGCCACATCCTGGAGCACTCCGATCCGGTCCACAAGATCTCGATCGTCAGCCGCGGCCAGGCGCTGGGCTACACGCTGCAGCTTCCGCAGGAGGACCACTTCCTCAAGACCAAGAACGAGATGCTCGACGAGCTCGCCGTGTTCTTGGGCGGTCGCGTTGCCGAGGAGCTCATGTGCGATGACATTACGTCGGGCGCGAGCAACGATCTGGAGCGCGCAACCAAGATGGCGCGCGAGATGGTCACGCGCCTGGGCATGAGCGAGGAGCTGGGCACGCAAGTGTTTGGCGAGGCGCAACATCAGGTGTTCCTTGGTCGCGATTACGCCGATCACCAGGATTACTCCGAGGAGACGGCGCGCCGTATCGATATCGAGGTTCAGCGCATTATGCGTGAGGCCCATCGTCGTGCGGTCGAGATCCTGGACGCCCGTCGCGATCAGCTCGATCTGATGGCGAAGGTGCTGCTTGAGCGCGAGACTGTCGAGGGCGATGCCGTGAATGCCCTGCTCGATAATGAGTGGGACGCCTACCTTGAGCGCGAGGGCGATATCCTGGCGGCCAAGGAGGAGCGCAATGCCAAGGCGGCCGGCATGCCGACCAAGAAGCGCACGCCTCGCATGAGCGAGGAGGAGCTGGCGGCCGATGCCGCGGCTTTTGCGCAGGCGGCCATGCAGGAGGATGCCGAAGCCGCATCCGATGATGCTGACGATGACCATGCCGTCGTCGATGCCGATGCCGACACCGACGCCGACAAATAGTCTTTGTGGCGAAAGCCTCCGCGGGGAAACCTGCGGAGGCTTTTCCTTTTGGCCGATATGGGGCCGTCTGTTGATTGGGGACAGACTTAAATGAGCGTTTTCACGCATTTAAGTCTGTCCCCAATCAACATTGCTGCGGCACTTTGCTCGGCTAAAGCGTACAATAGCGCCTATGCGAAAGGGGAACAGATGATCAACGAAACTATGTATGCTCGCGGTGCGGAAAGCTCCATCATCCGTGAGATTTTTAGCTATGGCCTTGAGCGCAAGGCGCAGATCGGTGCGGAAAACGTATTTGATTTTTCGCTGGGCAATCCGAGCGTTCCGGCACCCGCTGCTGTGGCGGAGTCCATTAAGAAGGCCCTGGAGCTGCCGAGTGACCAGTTGCACGGCTACACCCCCGCTCCGGGCCTGCCGCAATGTCGAGCAGCCGTGGCCGAATCGCTCAACCGCCGCTTTGGAACGAACTATGAGGGTAAGGACGTCTTTATGACGGTGGGTGCCGCGGCTTCGCTCACCTGCACGCTCAACGCCGTTACGAACCCGGGCGACGAGGTTATTGTTATCGCCCCGTACTTTCCGGAGTATCGCGTTTGGATTGAGAAGGCCGGCTGTACGTGTGTTGAGGCGCTCGCCGATGAAGATACGTTCCAGCTGAGCGTGGACAACGTGCTCAAGGCGATCAGCGATAAGACGGCGGCCGTCATCATCGACTCTCCCAACAATCCGACCGGTGCCGTATATACATGCGACACGCTGACGCGACTGGCCAATGTTCTGCGCGAGGCCAACGCTCAGCGCGATCCCGAGAATCCGATTATGCTCATCTCGGATGAGCCGTACCGCGAGATTGTGTACGGTGCCGAGGTGCCTTGGGTGCCCTCGATCTACGAGCACACCATCGTGTGCTACTCGTATTCCAAGTCGCTGTCGCTGCCGGGCGAGCGCGTGGGGTGGATCTTGGTTCCCAACACCAATCCGCAGGCTGCCCGTCTGATGCCGGCTGTTGCGGGTGCTGCCCGTACGCTAGGTTTTGTATGCGCACCGGCACTCTTCCAGCGCGTGATCATCGATTGCATCGATGAGCCGAGCGATGTCGAGGCCTATGCGCGCAACCGCACCGCGCTTACCGACGCACTAGCGGAGTACGGCTACACCTATGTTGAGCCGGATGGCGCGTTCTACCTGTGGGTGAAGGCGCTGGAACCCGATGCGAATGCGTTTTGCGAGCGTGCAAAGAAGTATGAGTTGCTTGCGGTTCCCTCGGACAGTTTTGGTATGCCTGGTTGGTTCCGCCTGGGCTATTGCGTGAGTTACGAAACGATTATCAATTCGCTACCCGCTTGGAAACAGTTGGCGGACGAGTATCGTTAAAAGTAAAGCGCTCTGCCTACAATGTTTTACGTGAAACGGGGTTTGGTGTTAAGCCGGACCCCGTTGTCATGGACGTTGTGTCTTTGGGATGGAGTGGTTTTACGACTATCGAAGGCTATGCGTACAATGAATATAAGCGACGGCCGTGCCAGATAAGGAGACCTGATGCCCTACCTGCTTTCTTGTGACATTCATACCCATACGATGTTCTCTGCGCATGCATATTCGACCATTGAGGAGAATGTGTACTGGGCGGCAGAGCGTGGCCTGCAGGTGCTCGGATCTGCCGACCATCTGAGCTCTATGGTTACGGCTTGCCCCAATGACCTGCGCAGTTACCAGTTCTTTATCAACCAGGATATCTGGCCGCGCATTTGGAGCGGCGTGCTGGTGCTGCGTGGTGCCGAGGCCGATATCGTTTCGCTGGACGGAAGCCTGTTTGGCGAGGACACTCCTGTCACGCTCGATATTGCCGGCGATTCGTACAGCCGTCAGCATTCGCTGTTCGATTTGGTTACGCGTAATTTGGATTATTTGGTTGCGAGCGTGCATAATCCGCAGATTGCTGAAGGCGCGACGCTGGCCCAGACGACCGAGATGTATATCAATGCCCTGGAGCACCCCAAGGTGTTCATACTGGGTCACACGGGGCGTTCGGGCGTGCCGTTCGATATCGACGAGGTGCTGTTGGCGGCTAAGGCCAAGCACAAGATTATCGAGATCAACAACCATAGTCTTGAACACGGTGTCGACACTGAGCATTGGGTCGTATGCCGCAAGATCGCCGAGCGCTGCGCCGAGCTGGGCGTGGGCATTGGCGTTTCGACCGATGCGCACATTGGCATGGCAATTGGTAAGCTCGATTACGCTCGCAAGATGCTCGACGAGATTCACTTCCCGTTGGATCTGATCGTGACGCGCGATCGCGAGACGCTGCTGCGCGAGATGGCGGCAGCCGGCGTGTGCGACCTGCGCAAGGGGATATAGCGGAATTTTTAAACCAAGCGAAGGGGGCGGCCCAGACGGGTCGCCCCCTTTCTTGTTCCAAAAATCTACTAAGGTTGGTTAGCGGCGTTCGAGGACCGCTACGGTTTCGGTGTGGTCGGTATGGGGGAACATGTCGACTGGCGTGATCTTGAGCAGGCGATAGCCTCCGTCGAGGAGCTGGTGCAGGTCGCGCTCTTGGGTCACGGGGTTGCAGCTGATATAGGTGATGCGGCGCGGCTTAAGTGCGCAGGCAGCTTCGAGGAACTCGGGGGTGGAGCCGGCACGCGGCGGGTCGATGGAAAGGACATCGATCTGCTCGTTGTTGTCGGCGGCATCTAGGATGTAATCGGTGGCATCGTCGGCCATAAACCAAGCGCTGCGGGTGAGGCCGTTGAGCTCGGCATTGCGGCGTGCGTCGGCAATGCCCGCCGGGTTGCGCTCTACGCCGAGCAGCATAATGCCGATCCCCTTGTTCTGGGCATCTTTAGCTGCGCACAGGCCGATAGTTCCGCTACCGCAATAGGCATCCATGAGTACGTCGCCCTGCTGCAGGTCCATGCCGTCAATCGCGAGCTGATAGAGCTGCTCGGTCTGCTGCGGATTGGTCTGATAGAACGCGGTGGGGGAGATATCGAATTCGCAACCGAGCAGCTGGTCGCGCATGCACTCGGCGCCATAGACGATACGAGTCTCCTCGCCCAAGATGGCGTTACCGGGACGGCCATTGATATTTTGGGCAACGGTGACGATATGCGGATCGAGTGCCGCCACGGCTTCAAAGAACTCCTGCGCATGCGGTAAGTCACGCTGGGCGGTCACGAGCGTAACCATGACCTGGTCGGTACGCCAACCGCAGCGGACGACGGCATAGCGGAGCAAGCCCAGATGCTTGTCCTCGTTAAAGGCGGGAATGTGCAGGCGCTCAGCTTCACGCGCGATGCCGTTAAGAATTTGTCGGGCGCCCGGTGCCTCGACGGGGCATTCGGGTACGGCAACGATCTTGTGCGTGCCGCGCTCAAAGAAACCGCAACGGACAGCGCCCTCCTTACCGGGAGCAAAGGGAGTGGCAGCCTTATGACGAAAGCCACGCGGCGCAGGATATTTGCCCGGGTCGCCCAGGGTGACGCCCATACCGCGAATGGGGTCGACGCTAATACCCTCACGCTCGCAAAGAGCAGCAAAAAGCTCCTCCATAGCAGCCTGCTTGGCGGCGAGCTGCTTCTTATAAGGACGATTGAGCGCCGTGCACCCACCGCAAGCTTTCATGATGGAACAAGGAGACTTGGGGTCCACAGCCTTACGCGCAGACGAAACCCGATCTTTATGCGAGCGCTTGGAGCGAGTTTGAGATGCCTTATCCTCGTTCCGACGAGAGCCGGGACGCTTGGCCTTAGCCGACTTGCTTTTTGCAGCTTTAGAAGACTTGGATTTCGTAGAAGATTTCTCCTCCTTCGACCCCTCAGCCGCCTCCACTAAAGCACGACGAGCCCTACGCTCCGCACGAGATTCTGCCATCGATAACCCCACTAATTTATAAATTTAAAGCTACAAGCATTGTACCGTGCCAGGCCAACAGACGATATGCAAGCGGTTTATTGGTGTCAGTGATAAGTCCAACGACGGTTGCCCGCCGCGCGAGGGGTGCGGGGGTTAAGTTTATCGCGAGTTCCGCACGAACAGGAGGCCACTTAATGTGGCCTCCGTCGTGAGCAGGACTGTAGAGCAGGAAACTTAACCCCCGCACCCCTCGCGCGGCGGGCAAACTCATCTTGTGCTCTATCACGCTAAAGTGTATGATTCTGAACGTTACATGACTCACTTTACTTAACTAAAGTGCCATCAAGGGGGAATACCATGAATACCGATATGTCTCGTCGTCAGTTTGTTGGTCTAGCCGGCTCGCTCGCCACGGTGCTTGGCCTTGGTCTTGTCGGTTGCGGCGGTGGTGCCGGCAAGGGCTCCGCTGCTGGCTCTGCCGCGGCCAAGGATGTGAAGGGCGCTGCGGAGTCCAAGAAGCTCGTGGTGGGCTTTGATAAGTCCTATCCTCCGTACGGCTTTGTGGGCGACGATGGCGAGTACACCGGATTTGATCTCGATCTTGCCAAGGCTGTTGCCGATAAGCAGGGCTGGGAGGTCAAATACGAGGCCATCGATTGGGATGCCAAGGACACGCTGCTTAACTCGGGCGCCATCAACTGCATCTGGAACGGCTTTACCATGGAGGGCCGTGAGGACGACTACACGTTCTCCGAGCCGTACATGCTCAACGAGCAGGTGCTGGTGGTCAAGAAGGATGCGGGCATCAAGGGCTGGGACGATCTTGCCGGCAAGACTGTGATTACCCAGACTGATTCCGCTGCGCAGGACGTGCTTGAGGGTGACCAGAAGGATCTGGCGGCGACGTTTGCCACGCTCGACACGATCGGCGAGTACAACACGGCCTTTATGCAGCTCGAGAGCGGCGCGGTCGATGCCGTGGCTTGTGACCTTTCGATTGCCCAGTATCAGCTTGCCGCCAAGCCCGATGCCTATACGCAGCTTGATGAGCCGCTGTCCAGCGAGCACTACGCCGTCGGCTTTAAGAAGGGCGACACCAAGTCGGCCGACGCCGTGACCGAGTCGCTCAAGGCGCTCTACGAGGACGGCACGGTTAAGGACCTGTGCGACAAGTATTCAAGCTATGGTCTATCTTTCGATAATTGGGTGCTCAAGTAATGTCTATTCAGGTCATGACACAGATGCTTGGCCAGGGTTTCTTGGTCAGTTTGCAGTTGTTTGTGCTGACGCTGCTGGGGTCGATTCCGGTGGGAATCCCCGTGGCGTTTATGCGCATGAGCAAAATCGCGCCGCTTCGCTGGATCGCGCGCATCTATATCTCGGTCATGCGCGGCACGCCGCTCATGCTGCAGATGTTTGCCATCTACTTTGCCCCGTACTACGTGTTTGGCATTTCGCTCACTCCCGATTCCAAGTGGACGGCGTGCGTCGTGGCGTTCATCATCAACTACGCCGGCTACTTTGCCGAGATCTATCGCTCGGGCCTGCAGTCCATTCCGCGCGGTCAATACGAGGCTGCCGAGGTGTTGGGTTACTCGCGCATACAGACGTTTCTGTATATCGTGATGCCGCAGGTCGCCAAGCGCATTTTGCCGGCGATGGGCAACGAGATCATCACACTGGTCAAGGACACGTCGCTGGCGTTCGCCATCGGCGTGGGTGAGATGTTCTCGACCGCCAAGGCGCTGGTTGCCTCGCAGGTGAGCATGGTGCCGTTTGCAATCGCGGCGCTGATCTACTGGGTCTTTAACTTCGTCGTCGAGATGCTGCTGGGCGCCGCCGAGAAGCGACTTGACTACTACCACGACTAGCCTGTTCCGTCGTGCTTTTCAAACACATGGAGGTTCCCGTGTCCGGAACGGTAATGAATATATCGAACGCGCGTAAGGCGTTTGGCGGCAATGAGGTACTCAAGGATATCTCGCTCGAGGTCAAGCGTGGCGAGGTCGTGGCGATTATCGGGCCTTCGGGCGGCGGTAAGTCCACGCTGCTGCGCTGCGCCACGCTGCTCGAGACGCTCGACGGTGGCTCGCTCTCGTTTGGCGACCTTGCCGTCGCGACGGATGCGGGGTCGGGTGCGGTATATGCGAAAGGCGACGTGCCCAAGCAGGCGCGCTCGCGATTTGGCCTGGTGTTTCAGAACTACAATCTGTTCCCGCACTATACCGTGATGAAAAACATTACCGATGCACCGATCCGCGTGCTTAAGCGCCCGCGCGAGCAGGCGGAGGCCCGCGCACACGAGCTTATTGCACAGATGGGACTTACGGGTAACGAGAACAAGGTGCCCTGCGAGCTTTCGGGCGGTCAGCAGCAGCGCGTGAGTATTGCCCGCGCCCTGGCGCTCGACCCGGAAATCTTGTTCTTTGATGAGCCGACCTCGGCGCTCGATCCAGAGCTGACGGCTGAGGTGCTGCGCGTCATCAAGGATCTGGCCGCGCAGAATATGACGATGGTGATCGTGACGCACGCGATGCAGTTTGCCCGCGACGTTGCCGACCGCGTGGTCTTTATGGACGGCGGCCGTATTGTCGAGGAGGGTCCTGCCGAGCAGGTCATCGACCATCCGCGCGAGCAGCGCACCCGTGAGTTCTTGAGCCGTATCGAGGGATAGGCTCAGCTATTTACTCAACTGCTTATTGAGGTGATGCCGCCGCAAGTCTTACGGCCTGGGGCGGCATTTTATTTGCATCCGCGGGGTCAATAATCGCCTTGCAAGCTCGCCCCCTCCTCTCGCCGCCCGTATCCATACGCGTGCCGAAAGGTCTGCATGGACAGGCGACTGCAAGGGTAGGGTGGTGGCATAGGACATTTGGAGGGTGAGTCGGCTCGGCTGCCGACCATGCTGCTCCCGGGACGGCATCGACCGCGAACTCTCCCCGTTGGCGTCGCGCATCGCGCGCGACCCTGCAAGGAGGTCATCATGGGTGCTCCCAAGACCGGCAACGTAAGGAACGTGGTGCTCGTAGGCCAAGGCGGGGTGGGCAAGACTTCACTCGCCGAGGCCATGCTCCACCTTTCCGGTAAGACCGCCCGCCTGGGCGGCCACGACGGCACCAAGCCCACGCTCGACTATGACCCTGAAGAGGTCAAGCGTTCATTCTCCATCTCGACGACCATCGCGCCGATCGATTGGAAGGGCGCCCGCATCAACGTGCTCGATGCCCCGTGCTACCCCGATTTTATCGGCGACGCCTTTGCCGCGATGAGCGTCTGCGAGACGGCGCTGTTCGTGGTCGACGCCGAGGCCGGCCCGCAGCCGACGACGGTTAAGCTTTGGTACGCCGCCGAGGACCTGCGCCTGGCGCGCGCGGTATTCGTAAACCGCCTGTCGCGTCCCGAGGCCAGCTTTACGACCACGATGGGCCTGCTGCAGGAACGTTTTGGTACGCGTTTGGGTGCCGTGACCCTCCCCTGGGGCGAGGGCGAGGACTTTGATGGCATTATCGACCTGGTGCGTATGAAGGCGCGCCACTGCAACGGCGCCGAGGCAGTTGAGTCGGAGATCCCCGAGGAGTATCGTGCCCAGGCCGAGGAAGCCCACGACCATCTGTGCGAGCTGGTGGCCGAGGCCGACGATGAGCTGATGATGAAGTACCTGGAAGGCGAAGAGACGCTGACGCAGGAGGAGCTTGAGGGCTTGTTGTCCAAGGCGATCGCCGAGCGCATCTTTGTGCCGGTCTTTGCGGGCGATTGCATTAAGGAGCAGGGCGTCAACTCGCTGATGGACGACATCGCCACGTACTTCCCGGTGCCGACGGACTACGGTGAGATGCCGCTCATCGACGGCGACTCGCTCAAGATCTCGAGTGACGATGACCGTCCGGTGGCATTTGTGTTTAAAACGCTGGCCGATCCGCAGCAGGGTCGCATCAGCTTTATCAAGGTGCTGACAGGCACGCTTGAGCCGGGCCTTGAGCTGATCAATGCACGTACGCGCAAGGGCGAGCGTCTGGCTCACCTGTATGTGATGTGCGGCCGCGACATGACCGAGGTCGGTCACGCCTATGCCGGCGATATCATCGTGGCGCCCAAGCTGGCGGCCGAGACGGGCGATACGCTCTCGATTACCGGCAAGGTCGAGGCTGCGGCGTTTAAGTTCCCCAACTCGCAGTACCGCATCGCCATTGAGGCCGAGAACCGCGGCGACGAGGAAAAGCTCTACACGTTTATCGAGAAGGCCTGCAAGGCCGATCCGACCATGAGCATCGACCGCGACGAGGAGACCGGGCAGACCATCATCTCGGCGGTGGGCGAGGCGCAGGTTTCGGTTCTGCTCAACCGTTTGGAGGACCGCACCAAGGTCGCGGCAAAGAGCGTTCCGATCCGCATTCCGTATCGCGAGACCATCCGCCGCACGGCAAGCGCTCAGGGCCGCCACAAGAAGCAGACAGGCGGCGCCGGTCAGTACGGCGACTGCTGGCTGCGCGTGGAGCCGCTCATTGGGCCCGACGGTACGAGCGACGGCTATGAGTTTGTGGACGAGGTCGTAGGCGGCCGTATTCCGCGCTCGCTGATTCCCGCCGTGGACAAGGGCGTCCAGGAGACCATGAAGGACGGCATCATTGCCGGCTACCCGCTCACGGGCATTCGCGTGGCTGTGTACGACGGCTCGTATCACAGCGTCGACTCCAACGAGATGGCGTTCCGCGCGGCGGCTCGCATCGGCCTGCGCAAGGCATGCGCCGATGCCGACCCGGTGGTGCTGGAGCCCATCGAGGAAATCACGGTGACTATCCCCGAGAGCTACGCCGGCGCCGTGATGGGCGACATCTCGGCATCGCGCGGTCGCGTGACGGGCATGGAGACCGATGAGCGCGGCGACACCGTGGTCATTGCCCAGGCGCCGCTGGCAGAGCTGACGGATTATTCGACGCGCCTGCGCTCTATCACGCGCGGCACGGGTGACTTTACCATGAAGCCTGCTGGCTACGAGCAGGTTCCCTATGACGTTCAGGCCAAACTGGTCGAGCGCTATGAGGAGGGCCGCGCCAAGTAACGTGTGGTTTTGCCTGCAATGTAGGTGCTGACGAAAAGGCCGCCCTGGGTAACCGGGGCGGCCTTATTTGATCCGTATGCGACGGAAGGATTGCGGATCATTTTTTGGTTACGGGCAGCGCAGTCGGCACTAGTCTCCGGATGCCTGGTTGCGGCCGGTGGCGTAGTCGATTTGCACGTGCGGCTGCAGGTTGTAGCAGTACGCGTGGAAGCAGAGGGTCTTGCCGTGGTCCTCGACCGATTGTGCCTCAAGGCGAACGCCGCGACAGACGAGTTCCTCTTCGTTGTACATGGGTGTGACGCGATAGAGAACATGGTTGCCCGTGCCGCGGATGTAGTTGAGAATCTGCTCTTCAAACGGCAGCATGCCCGTCTCGTTGAGATAGCGCGTGCCGGTGAGGAGATTTTTGCGGTTGGCATTCTCGCCGCAGAGCGACCAAGCGATGAGGTGGCAGCGGTTGTAGAGGCTCTGGCCTGGAATAAAGTCGTAGCGCTGCTGGTGCCAACCGGCAGGATGGATACGCGAGATATCGCCGCGCTTTCCCTGTCCGAGCGACTCTGGGCCTACACAGGCGAGCGCCTTGCGAGTGCGGCCCAGGCTGTCGAGCTTGGAGAATTTCTTAAAGCAGCCCTCTTCGGTGGCACGCTTATACTCGTCAAGCGTGAACGACGGCGTGCCGAGCGGGTGCGTGCTGTCGGCGCGAAGGGCAACGTAGGGGTTGCCGGCGTAGTCGGGAATGCTGCTGAGATAAACACCGCGGGCGCGGTTGAGGTCGGGGTTTTCCACCTCGTCGATGGGGACGGTGGAGCTGTCCTCGGCAACGTTGCCGCTGGTGTTGGTCGCGGTGGATTCGGAGCCATCGCCAGAGTCTTGGCTATTTTGAGAGTCCGAGGAGCTCGCTGTTCCCGATTCGAGCCGGGCGACCAAGTCCGCCTCGTCGTCGGTACGGCTGGGACTCTCGTTTTGCTTCTCGGCCAGAGCTGCCGCCTGTTCATCGCTTTGCGGCGACAGCAGCTTGGGAGCTCCGTCGAGCGATCCCGTAAACAACGCAAACCCCAGCACCACGGCGGTGCCGATGGAAAGAACTTGCTTGTAGGCAGACTTGCGCGACATTGCGGCTCCTGGCTAGATGGTTGGGAATCTACCAGTCTAGCAGGTGCCGGCAGGGGCCGTTCTATCGAACAAATACTTAAGATTTGGGATAGACGCTACTGATTCATTTGCCTCATATGGAGCTGCGGCGGCTGTGCATATAAAGCTATTCGGCGTTTCCCCAGATAATACCTGCCAAAACAAACCTGTCCCTTTTTGGTAGGTCAGTTGACGCAGTGCAGGTTGAGCATATGCGAGCGAGCGGGCTCCGGGTGCGGTAAGGTGACGTGAAACAAGCGGGCGCTGACCTTTTGGTCGCGCCCGTGAAGTTGAACGTCAGATTGCCGTGCCCGGAGCCCGCGCAGCGCCGAGCAGGTACGCCGTTTGTAAAACGGCGTAACCTAAAGATTCATGTTGCCGTGGATGTAGGGGGTGACATCGGGGGAGATGTGACCGCAGCCCAGCTCGCGCAGCGCGGACTCGATGGCGGCGGGCAACGGGGCCTTGCCTTCGTCGTCGACGGTGCTACCGCCGAGGGCGGCAATCTTGGCGACATCTGCGGGTGTGGCCTCGATATGCATGCAGCCGCCGACCAAGCGCGCGCGTACCTGTGCCAGATCAAGATCGTGCAGGTAATCCTCGCAGGCGCGGATTAAATCGACCTTCTGGCGCGTAAGTTCCTCGCCCGTGGGGACGCGCGTGGCAAGACAGGCTCCCGCTGGCAGGTTCCAAACGGCATAGCCCCATGCGCGCAGCAGCTCGCGCTCTTCGTCCTTGGTAAAGCCGACCTCCATAAGGGGTGAGCGTACGCCGAGCTCTTCTGCCGCGCGCATGCCGGGGCGGTAGTCACCGCGATCGCTTGCATTGCTGCCGTCGATGACGGTGGGAAAGCCGAGCGACTTGGCGTGGTTGACGATGGCGGTAAAGCCGGCGTGCTTACAGTGGTAGCAGCGATTGGCGTCGTTGCAGGCTACTTGGGGGAGCTGCAACTGATCGACCGAAAGATTGAGCACAGGGAGCTTAAAATGTGGCTCCTCATTGGTTTGCCCGTCAACGGATCGCTCAAACGAAGCCTGTTCGGGCGTGCCGATGAGCGGCGTGGTGAGGTGGACGAGAAGCGTGCTGGCAGGCATGATGCGGGCGCAGACCGCGGCCAAAAAGCTGCTGTCGACGCCGCCGGAAAAGCCGATGGCAACGCGTCCGTATGCCAAAAGCAGCTGTTCGAGCGCCGCGAGTTTGTCCTGAAGCTCCTTTGCAGGTGCGGTGGTGTCTGAAAACATGAATCGATCCTTACCAATATGTACTCGGTCAAAAACTATAATCCTACCGGGCTGCTTGTCATAATACTTCTACCTATGTAACGAAAGTGCAATATGGTATATACGTTATATACAAGTTGTCAAATGCGGTAGAGTTGCGGTAATGCGATAGCGAGAGCCGATGGGGGACCGATATGATCAAGGCTGTTATTTTTGACATGGACGGAACGCTGGTCGATACCGAGCGTTTGGGCATTAAGGCATGGAAGGCGGGTGCTGCCGAGCTGGGGGTCACGATTGATGAAGCGCTGATCCATCAGTTTATCGGTCGCACGCTGCCCGATGTCATGGACATCCTCGATAAGCATTACGGCAGCCACGAAACCACAGAGGCGGTCTATGCCCGCCACAAGGAGATTCGCGATGAGATGGTCAAGACCGAACTGGAGCTTAAGGCCGGCGCCGCCGAGTGCATAGACGAGCTGCTGGCTGCGGGCTATCACGTGGGCCTTGCGACGTCGTCGCGCCATGTCACGGCCGAGCGCAACCTTAAGATGGTCGGCCTCTTTGACAAGTTTGAAACGGTGACCTGTGGCGATGACGTCGTGCACGGCAAGCCCGACCCCGAGATGTATCTGCTTGCCTGCGAGCGCGCGGGCTTTGCCCCCGAGGAGTGCGCCGTGGTCGAGGATTCGCGCAACGGCTGTGTCTCGGGCATCACGGCCGGCTGCCATGTCTTTGCCGTCCCCGATATCGTGCCGCTGCCGCAGGATGTGGTGGATGGCTGCGAGGCCGTGCTCGACACGTTGTTCGATCTGGCGGCGGCGGTCAAGGCCGTACGCTAGACAATTGCGGCGTTGAAGCGCGCGATCGGCCGTCTTTGCATTTAAGCAAAAGAGGTCCGGCAATGGTCGGGCCTCTTTTGCTTAGGCGGAGTTTTGGCATACTGGCCGACGTGCTATAGATACGCGCCGAGGTTGATGGCCGTAGCGTCGGTCTGGGTGCTTGCCTGGGTGCTGGCGCGCTCCAGTAGGAATGGACGTACCAGTTCTTGGCGGTTGATATCCTCGGCGGCCGTGACTGCGGTGACGGTGCGCGCTGCAGAGCCGACGCGGATATGCTTGGTCTTTGCCGGGGCTTTGTTCTCAATCTGCTCCATCAGCAGTTGGACACCCTTGCGGCCAATTTCGTAACCCGGCGGCGCCACGGTGGTGAGGGGAACCGACCCGCTCCAGGCGAGTGGGTTGCCGTCGCATCCGGCCACGCGAACCTGCTCGGGGACGGAGATGCCTTTATCGACCAATGCCGAGATAACGCCCGAGGCTAACACGTCGGTCAGGCCGACGACAAAATCGGGGCGTTCGTCGGCAGGGCGCCCGGCAATCTGAGCGCCAATGCTGTAGCCGTCGGCTGCGGTATTCCACTCTCCGGCGTCGATGACTTCAATTTTGATATCGGGATGCAGGGCGAGGGCCTTGTGAATGCCAAGTACGCGCAGGGTGAGCTGCATGAATGCCGCTCTGCCCACAACGGTGATATGACGTGCGCCGCGGGCGATGGCGAGCTCGGCGATAATGCGCCCCTGTGCCTCGTTGTCGGCGGCCACGTAGTAACCGGGCTCGGAGCAGTGGATGTCCAGATGGACGATCGGCACGGGCATCTTGGTCGTTGCGGGGTGCCAGTCGGGGGACGCCATGGGCTGAACCATGACGCCGGACATTTGCGTGCCCATAAAGTAGCGCAGGTAATGGTCCTGGAGAATATCGTCGTTATCGGCGTTGGCGATGAGCAGGTCGTAACCGTGCTTGCGGGCCTCGTTGTGGGCGCCGCTGGCAATTTGGAGCGAAAAGCCGTGGTCGAGACGGGGAAGGACCAGGCCAAAGGACTTGGTGGTGCCGCCTGCGAGCTGACGGGCGCTTTGGTTGGGCAGGTAGCCAAGGTGATTGATGGTCTCGTTGATGAGCTTAAGGGTTTCGGGGCGCAGCTTTTCGGGGTGGTTGAGCGCGTTGGAAACCGTGCCCAACGAAACCCCGGCCTCGCGCGCGACGTCGCTGATTTTTATCTTTGCCATAGCGGCCCCTTTGATGCGTTTCAAGTACAAGCCAGATTGTAGCATCGCCCGCCCCCGGGGTGTCAAAACCTGCCAATTAGGGGCAGGTTAATTTTGGCAGGTTTTATCTGGGAAAACGCCGTTACCAGCGCGACCATCACGAAGGGGACAGGCACCTTTGTGGTGATTTGAGCTGCCCGGGCCTTCAATTGTCTCGATCTGTAACATCTGGGCGGCAAAACCGGCTCTACCTGTTACAGATCGAGGCATAGTGCTGGGGCCGAACCGTAATGTCTCGATCTGTAACACCAAGCCGGCTTCCGGAGCCCCAGATGTTACAGATCGAGATCTTTCGCCGGGACAGAGCGCCGCCTCGGTCCAAACCACCACAAAGGCGCCTGTACCCATCGTGGTGGTTTGGGCATGTGTGCATCGAGTGGTATCTAAGTTGAGATACCACTTCTGGTATATCAGCTTGCGCTTGCGTGAGTACAATACTCGAACGTTATACGTCTCAGCGCCCCCTGTGCGTGGACGTCTTGCAGTCACGCGAACGAAGGGATTTATCCTATGTGCGGAATTGTCGGCTACACCGGCTCTGATATTGCAAAGAACATCCTGGTCACAGGCCTTAAGCGCATGGAGTATCGCGGCTATGACTCCTCGGGCGTCGCGCTCGAGGTGGGCGAGGGCGCCGCGGCGCACCTCGACGTTATCCGCCGCGTGGGTAAGGTTGCGGGTCTGGAGAGCGAGCTTTCCAACATCGATAGCGACGCAACCTGCGGTATCGGTCACACCCGTTGGGCCACCCACGGCAAGCCCTCCGTCGTTAACGCTCATCCCCACACCAGCTGCGACGGTCGCATCGCCATCGTCCACAACGGCATTATCGAGAACTTCGCCGAACTGCGCGAGGAGCTGGAGGGCCGCGGCCATCACTTTAAGAGCGAGACCGATACGGAGGTCTTCGCTCATCTGATCGAAGAAGCCTATGCCGAGACGCACGACCTGATGGCTTCTGTACGCGAGGCCTGCACCCACGTGGTAGGCGCCTATGGCTTGGCCGCCGTGTGCGCCGACGAGCCTGGCGTAATCGCCGTTGCCCGCAAGGACTCCCCGATTGTGGTCGGCGTGGGCGAGACCGGTTCCTACGTTGCCTCCGACGTCATCGCGCTCATCGACGCCACCCGCGATGTCGTGGTGCTCGAGGACGGTCAGTTTGCCAAGCTTACGCCTGCGCGCGTCGACTACACCGACGAGGCCGGCAACGTGATTGAGCCCAAGGTCACCCATATCGACTGGGATCTAGACATGGCCGAAAAGGGCGGCTATCCCGACTTTATGCTCAAGGAGATCCACGAGCAGCCGCGCGTCGTGCGCGACACGCTGGTTGGCCGTATGACGCCTGCCGGCGAGCTCGACATCGATGAGCTGGGCCTGTCCCTCGAGGAGCTCAACGACATCGACCGTGTCTACGTGATCGCCTGCGGCACCAGCTATCATGCCGGCCTCATCGCAAAGAATCTTATTGAGGGCTGGGCTCGCATTCCCACCGAGGTTGAGGCTGCCAGCGAGTTCCGCTATCGCAACCCCATCATCACGCCGACGACGCTCGTCGTTGCCGTGTCCCAGTCGGGCGAGACGGCCGATACCCTCGCCGCCATTCGCGATGCGCGCATCAAGGGCGCCAAGGTCTTTGGCATCACCAACGTGGTGGGCAGCCCCGTGGCGCGCGAGAGCGACGGCGTCATCTATACCAAGGCCAACAAGGAGATTGCGGTCGCCTCGACCAAGAGCTTCATCGGGCAGGTTGTGAGCCTGACGCTGCTTGCTCTGCTGCTGGCGCAGGTCAAGTACCGTCTGACCACCAAGCAGACGCGCATGATGTTCCGCGAGCTTTCCGATACGGCCGAGCAGATCCAGTGGATTTTGGACACGCAGACCGAGGCCGTGCACGAGGCCGCCCTGCTGTGTAGGGACGCGCAGTCGGCGCTGTTCGTGGGCCGCGGTATGGGCGCTGCCATCTCCTACGAGGGCGCACTCAAGCTCAAGGAGGTCAGCTACTTGCACGCCGAGGCGTATGCTGCCGGCGAGATGAAGCACGGCCCTATCGCGCTGATCGATCCGGGCTTCCCCGTCATCGCCGTGGCCACCAAGAGCGCCACTTACGACAAGACCGTGTCGAACCTCATGGAGTGCAAGGCGCGCGGCGCAAAGGTCATCGTCGTTGCCACCGAGGGTGACGAGGAAATTAACAAGATCGCTGACTGTATCATCCGCGTGCCGGCCGTCCGCGACGTGTTCAGTCCCATTACGGCGAGCGTCCCGCTGCAGCTGCTCGCCCGCGAGGTTGCCATCCTGCGCGGCTGCGACGTCGACCAGCCCCGTAACCTGGCGAAGAGTGTCACAGTAGAGTAGTTGGTTCCGCCGTTCTATCGACCAAGGCCCGGCTCCGTTGCAGCGGAGCCGGGCCTTGTTGCATTTGCCCAGATAAAACCTGCCAAAATAAACCTGTCCCTTTTTGGCAGGTTAGCGGAGCTTGCTGGTCTCGAAGTATTCGGGGAACTGGTCCAGGACCTCGGTTTGGTTGCGGAACATCATATGCAGGTGCTTGCTGACCAAAAAGCTCGCCTCGATGGGGTCGCGGCCGGCGATGGCGCGGCGAATCTGCTTGTGCTCGTTCACGATGTCCTGATTATCGAGAACCTGCGTGGCGGCGCGCAGCCAGCGGAAGCGCTCCAGGTCGGCATTGGTCTCTTCGAGCCACGACCACACGGTGCTGCGGCACGCGATGCTAAAGATCATGCGGTGCATGAGGTTGTCGCTTAAAAAGAAGCCGATGCGATCCTCTTCGGCCATGGTCTTTTCCTGCAGCGCGATGGCTCGGTCGAGCTGCTCGATGCCTGCCGAGGTGGCACGGGCGCAGCACTCCACGATCACCTGCTTTTCCAGGTGCTCGCGAATGTAGCAGGCGCTCTCGGCAAGAGTGAGGTTGATGGGCGAGACATAGGTGCCGCTTTGGGGCACGGTGCGCACCAGGCCCTCTTGCGCCAGACGCACCAGCGCCTCGCGCACAGGGGTGCGCCCCATATCCAGGTCGTCGCAAAGCTGCTTGACGCCCAGCTTTTCGCCCGGCTTGTAGTCCAGGTAGACGATTTTGCGTCGAATGGTGTGGTAGGACTGATCCTGTAGGCTCGTTTCCTGCTCGCCGACGTGCATCGATTCTTCCATAGTGCCTCGCAACCGTTCTATCACACTCATATATCAGCTGTTAATTATGCCGCGAATCAGCTCTCCGTGGTGGGTAATTCGGCTGTTGCCCAAGAACTATTGCGGCATCTTAGTCTGTATTTGCGCAGGGCTGTGCTCAATGTTGCCGTATCATAGGCCGTCGCAAACGTGAAATAGAAAGAAGGAATCCCATATGCAACTGGCGAATATCGTACGCGAACGCTGGAAGGGCGTCTTGTTCTGCCTGGTCATCGCCATCCCCGCGACGTTACTCGGCAAACAGATTGAGGTGGTCGGCGGTCCGGTGTTTGCCATCCTCTTTGGCATGGTCCTGGCACTCGTCTTTCCCAAGAATCGTCGCGAACAGCTCGCCGCCGGTGTCTCCTATACGTCTAAAAAAGTCTTGCAGTACGCGGTAATCTTGCTTGGCTTTGGCATGAACCTCTCGCAGATTCTGTCCAAAGGCGCTCAGTCGCTGCCGATTATCGTGGCGACGATCTCGACCTCGCTTGTCATCGCCTTCGTGCTCTGCCGCGTTATGAACGTGCCGGGCAAGATCGCGACGCTTGTGGGTGTGGGTTCGTCGATCTGCGGCGGTTCTGCCATCGCCGCGACCGCACCCGTCATCGACGCCGACGATCGCGAGATTGCCCAGGCTATTTCGGTCATCTTCCTGTTTAACGTTATCGCGGCGCTCGTGTTTCCGACGCTCGGCGGCATGCTCGGGCTGACCAACGAGGGCTTTGGCCTGTTTGCCGGCACCGCCATCAACGACACCTCGTCGGTAACGGCTGCGGCGAGCGCCTGGGACAGTATGCATCCCGGCGCCAATGTGCTCGAAAGCGCCACGGTGGTCAAGCTCACCAGGACGCTGGCCATTATTCCCATTACGTTGGTTCTCGCATGCTGGCAGATGCATCTGGCGCGCAAGGCCGGCGGCGACGCCAAAAGCACGTTCTCGCTTAAACGCGCGTTTCCCATGTTCGTGCTGTTCTTTGTGCTGGCGAGCGTAATCACCACGGTGCTTCAGCTTCCTGCATCCATTACGGCGCCCATCAAGGAGCTGTCGAAGTTCTTTATCGTGATGGCCATGGCGGCTATTGGTTTTAATACCGATATCGTCGAGCTGGTCAAAAAGGGCGGCAAGCCCATCGCCCTGGGCTTTTGCTGCTGGATTGGCATTGCGTGCATGAGTTTGGGAATGCAGCACGTGCTGGGAATCTGGTAGAGAAGTAGCTTATTTGCGTGCTGCGTGCTGGCGAGCGCATGTCCGCGGTGGAGCGATAGGAGCTCTTGCGGGTATGGCTTGTCCGCAGGTTTATAGGTCCCGAAGAGCTCTTATCGCCCCGCCAGGATGGCGATGCGGGGCAACTCATATACTCGCAGGACGGCGGCTTCTGCCCTATAGTGTTTGGTGAGCAATATCGTTCAATTTTGAAACACTCGCCCGCGCGGCCGTCGGTGGCGGCGTGGCGCCGAGGACGGGACGCAATATGAACAGTGACGCCAAGCTACAAATCTTGATCGAGGCCTTGGCTGCTGCCGGGGCCTCGGCGTTGGCAATCGATGGGCATGGACGCGTGGCGATTTCGACCATGGATGATGTCGCGCTCGAGCAAGATGTCGCGGCATTTGTCGCCGAGCGCCTGGGGCGTGTGGGCAACGGCACGCGCCTGGTGATGGGGCATGCGGGAGGGCGCTTGAGCCTCACGGTGCGTCCGGTCGCCAAGGAATACGGCGCGCTTTGGGTGGTCGTGGTCCGCGAGGTGCACGGTGCGGCGGCGCACGCGGGTATTGAGTGGCTTAACGCAGATGAGGTCGAGGCGCGCTACGAGGCAAGCGCGTACGGCATTGTCGAGGGCGCCACTGCGGTCGCTGGCCCCGTCTGCGAAAGCTATGCCCGCGGCGTGCCCCTCATGTTGGAGGGCGAGCTGGGTGCTGGCCAGGCAGAGATTGCAAAACGCCTCTATCTGGATGGGCCTTATGCTGACGAACCCTTTGTGTCCGTGGCACTTGACGAGCTCACGGATCGCGGCTGGCGCCATCTGCTCAAAAGCTCGGAATCGCCGCTGTTCCAGGCAAGGCTGACCCTTTGTATTGGCGGCTGGCATGCACTTTCGCCGCAGCGTCTGCGCGAGCTTGTCTCTACGATGACCGACACGGCGCTGGCCGCGCGTTGCCATGTGGTTCTGACGGCAAACGATATGCCGGGCGGTGGCGAAAGCGATCAGGCCGCTTTTGTAACCGAGCGCTTGGCGTGCGCAGTAAGTGTGGCGCCTGCGATTGCCGAGCAGGGTGGCGCATCGAAAAAGGTTGCGCAGTATTTGTCATATCTGTCAGATGTCTTTGGAACTGCCGCTCCGGGTATGTCCGAGGAGGCTGCCTCGACGCTCAACGGCTATCGCTGGCCACGCAACTATCTGCAGCTTCGCGAGGTCTCGGAACGACTCTATATATTAGTAGGGTCGGGTGTGGCGGAGCGCGCGGTGGCGGAGGAGGTGCTCGCCCAGGAGGACGTTATCAAAACCGCGACCTTTGGCGCTCCGACGCTCGACAGCGACCTGTATATCCTGCGTCCACTGGCCGATACCGAACGCGATATCGCGCGGCTGGTCGTAGGCTACCTTCAGGGCAACCGGACCCGCGCTGCCGAAGTGCTGGGAATAAGCCGCACGACCCTGTGGCGCTTGTTGAAGGACGACGACCGCTGAGCGAGGTGCCCGTGACCGCGTGCGGCGCGTGTGCTACAGTCCAAAGCAGTAATGTTTCGATTGTGTTACGGCGTGCGGGGGCGTATGGCGGAGACTTCAAAACCAAACCGGAATAGACGGAGCGCGGCTCCAGTTAACCGCCGCACGACATCCCGGACGTGGGGCAAGCACGCGTCGGGGTTCGACGGTTCGTTCAAACGCACCAAATACGGCTATCCTTCGGCAAGCGCTCGCTTGGCTATGCAGGCCGAGTCGACGCTGTGGGGACGCAAGCGCGTGGTGGGCTCTAAGCTCAAACACGACGGAACGCTGGGCTATATCAGCCGCGGTGCGGCTCGCCGCAGTGGCCTCAATCCTGCAGGCTGGCATCGTTACGTGCCGATTGCAGTTGTTGTTGCGGTGGTTGTCATCGCACTTGCCGCACTCGGCTACGCTGGCGGCGGCGTCGACCTGAGTGCGATGTTCAAGCCTGCTGAGCTCGCGCATGCCGGCACGGAGCTTGTCGAGGGCGCTCAGACCCAGACGGGCGTGGCGCCTCAGCGCGGTATCGTTGCCGCTGCCGCAACGATCGCCGATGCCCAAAAGGGCGAGGACGAACAGGGTGACGGCGCCGAAACGACTCAAACGAACGAGGGCGCGGGAACCTCGACGTCTATATAAGTTGCGGAGAAATATGTGCCGGCAGAAAGGGACAGTCCTTTTCTGCCGGTAGTTTGGGACACTCCTTGGCTACCCGACGTACACTACGTTGTCGCGGCGGGGTTTGGGCTCGGGTAGCGTGTCCTTGGCGTAGCCCAGAATGCAATTGCCTACACCGCGCAGGCTTCCGTCGGCGGGCAGACCCCACTTGGTCAGCAGTTCCAGTCCCTCGGGTGAGTCAAAGACCTCGTGCGCGCGGTGGATCCAACACGAATCGACGCCCAGCGCATAGGCTGCGTTGAGCAGGTTGCCCATGGCGAGCGAGCCGTCTTCCAGGTGCGTGGGCACGCTGCGGTCGACGAGCACCACCACAACGGTCTTGGCGCCGTAGAAGGGATCTCCCTCGCTGCCCATAACTTGTGCGTTGAGTTGCGAGAGACGCTCGACGGTTGCGGGGTCGGTGACGGCGACGAATGTGACCGGCTGGCGTCCCATGCCGCTCGGCGCGTACTGGCCGGCTTCGATAATGCGTGCGAGCTTCTCGGCCTCGACAGGGCGATCGCTGTATTTGCGGCAGCTGCGGCGGTGGATGAGCGCTTCGATGGTCTCCATGGGTCCTCCTGACGTTGGTTTCGTTGCCTCGTTCTTACCCGCCGAACCAAAACCGTAATCGCGCAGCCGGCCCCAAACAATGCAAGCTACCAAGTGGAAAAGTTGGTTTGCATAAAACTTCAGCCAGAATGTGATAAACCGGTGGGATGGTTAAACGTTTTATCCCGTCTACCCTGCGGTTTTTACCACTTGCCTAAATGATGTGCGCATAAGCTCTGATAAAGGTTTTACTAAAGGAGCACCAACGTTTATCAACGCGCCATGGTGGCGCCGGGCCAGGAGGTAAATCATGTTCCAGGCTGGAGATGTCGTCGAGACCGACTTCGAAGGATTTCTGAAGCTGCTGCGTTCCAAGACGCGCGCTTTTGTGTCGATTAACGATCACGAGTACTACATCACGCACACCGATGGCTATTGGCGTGTTCAGGATTGCGAGGCCCTCAACGATAAGGGCCACTTTACTGACTGCTCCGAGCTGGTCAACACGGTCTGCGAGGTCGTCGAACTGCCGTGGATCTGCGGCAAGAGCCTGCACGACAGCTTCTCGGGCGCCACGGTCTACGAGGCCGTCGCTGCTTAACAGCCAACACTCGATATTCTCTCGCAACCGCCGGCGCCGCCCCCCGCGCCGGCGGTCTTTTTTGCCGATATGCTTATGAAGAGCCGACCATAAACAACGAACTTGTTGACGATAGTCAAAACTCGGACTAATGTAGAGATATGAATTGGTCAAAACTCGGACTATCGAATGGTGGGAGAGATGAATAGTGCAGTTAGCCCGGTCGATTTCGACCGGATGCTCAACGGGCTTGACCGTATCTATTCGGAGTTCGCACGCACCTGCGGTCTTTCGGACTGCGCCTACTGGATGCTCGTCGACACGAGTGCAGCGGGCGGCAGCGTTGCCGTGAGTCGGCTGACGAGTGAATGGTTCTACAGCAAACAGACCATCAATTCGGCGATTAAGACGCTTAGGGCGCGAGGGCTTGCGACGTTGGAGTTTGCCGAGGGCAGTCGTAAGAACAAGGTTGTGCGACTGACCGAAGAAGGCGTGCGGTTTGCCAAGCGCTACGCGTTGCCGGCGCAAAAAGCCGAGCAACAGGCATTCGAGGCACTCGAGCCGTGGGAACAGCGCGAGATCATGCGCTTGGTCGGTAAGTTCTCCCATGTTCTGAACGAAGAGTGCGAGGCATTTAAACGGCAAGTGGCCGCCGAGAACGAGGCTGACGATAAGGGCGAGGGGGACACATGCGACTCTTAATGAGGTTTATGAGGCCGTACCGCGGTCTGATTGCGGTGACGCTGTTTGCGGTGCTGATAGATAACGTCGGCACGCTGTTGGTTCCCACGATGCTGGCGAACATGGTCAACACCGGTATTACCACGGGCGATATCGACTATATTTTACGCAACGGCCTGTACATGCTTATCGCGACCGGCATGGCCAGCGGCGGCACGGTGCTGGGCTGCTATCTTTCGGCGCGCCTGGCCGCCAACGTGGCCTGCGATATCCGCAATGCCGTGTACGACAAGTCGCTCGAGCTGTCCGCTAGCGACTTTGAACGCTTTGGCACGGGTTCGATGATCACGCGCTCGCTCAACGACATCAACGTGATTCAGCAAGCTGTCCTTCAGACGATTCAGCTGGTGCTGCCGGTGCCGTTCTTGGCCGTGGCAGGCATCATTTTTGCTTGGTTCATCGATCCCGCCATGGGCACGCTGCTGGGCGTAGTCGTTGCGATCGTGCTGGTGGCGGCGGTCTTTACCGTTGCCAACGCCGCGCCGATCTTTATGCGCCTGCAGAGCTTTATCGACCGCATGAACGTGGTGCTGCGCGAGAACATCGTGGGCGTGCGCGTCATCCGCGCATTTAACAAGGAGCGCCACGAGGAGCAGCGCCTGGACGAGGTGTTTAGCGATTACGCGGCCAACGCCATCAAGGTCAATCACCTGTTTGTGGGTCTCGACAGCTCCAGCTTCTTTTTGATGAATATCGCCGAGGTGGCGGTGCTGTGGGTGGGTGGCAACCGCGTGGGCGTCCACGCCATGCAAATCGGCAGCATCTCGGCCGTGTTGGAATACGCGATCTTGATCCTGTTCTTTGTGATGATGGCGCAGATGGTGATTCTGACGCTTCCGCGCGCTGCGGCGTGCCTCAACCGCGCGCAACAGGTGCTCGAAATCGAGCCGAGCATTGTGGACGGCAAGGCTACGCTGGATACGTGCGTGGCGGAGCCTGTTGACGGTGCCGATGCGGTTGCCGTGTTCGACCATATGTCGTTCCGTTTTGACGATGCCGACGAGGACACCCTGTGCAACCTGAGTTTTGCCTGCCGCCGTGGCCAGACCACGGCGATTGTAGGCTCGACGGGTTCGGGCAAGTCGACGGTGGCCAAGCTCTTGCTTCGCTTCCACGATGCCACGAAGGGCGCCATTCGCCTGAACGGCGTCGACCTGCGCGACCTTTCGCAAGACGACATCCGCGGGCGTATCGCCTATGTGCCGCAGAAGGCGTGGCTGTTCTCGGGCACCGTTGCAAGCAACCTGCGCTTTGGCAACGAAGGCGCGACCGAGGCTGACATGCTCCATGCGCTGGAGGTTGCCCAGAGCACCTTTGTGCTCGATCAGCCGCAGGGGCTCGATACACCGGTATCCCAGGGCGGTACGAACTTCTCTGGCGGTCAGCGTCAGCGCCTGGCCATTGCCCGTGCGCTCATGAAGCATGCCGATCTATATATCTTCGATGACAGTTTTTCGGCCCTGGACTTTAAGACCGATGCCGCCCTGCGCCATGCGCTGCAGGACGAGACGCGCGATGCCGCGGTGCTCATCATCGCCCAGCGCATCTCGACTATTTTGCATGCCGATCAGATCGTGGTGCTCAAAGACGGCGAGATTGTGGGCCTAGGCACGCACGACGAGCTCATGGAAACCTGCGAGGTGTACCGCGCTATCGCGGAATCGCAGATGAAGGGAGGTGAGTAGCATGTCCGAGGAGCTCAAGAAGCAGGGCGTCGCCGATGGCGCCGCGGTTACAGAGGTAGTCGAGGAGACGGGCGCCACGCCCGACCTGGACGAAGCCGCCAAGGCAGCGACGGAGCGCGAGGCTCGCCGCCAGGCACTCTACGAGGAAAATGAGCGCGCCGAGGACGAGCGCGCCCGCGCCGAGGCGGAGCGCATGCGCGACGTTGACGACGAGGACGAGGACGAGACGCCCCGCGACACCTGGGCGACGGTGCGCCGCCTGTGGAGCGAGGCCGCCGGCGACCATTGGCGCTTTTATATTGTGTTCGCGAGCATCGTGTTCTATGTCATCTTTAACACCGCGGCGCCGGCTTACAGCGCCCGCGTCATCGATGAGCTGTGGGGGCACATGAAGCTGGCGTTTGCCAACAACACAACCTTCAGCATTACCTGGGAGAACTGTGGTAGGACCATCTTCATCTACTTTATGATCTGGACTGCCGCCGCCTCGTTCTACGCACTCCAGAGCTTTTTGATGTCGAGCGTTGCCGAGCGCCTCAACCTGCGCCTACGCAACCGTATCGCGCAAAAGCTCAACCGTCTGCCGCTTGCCTACTTTGACGCGCATCGTCCCGGCGAGGTCGTCAGCCGTGCGACCAACGACTTGGACAAGATGTCCGAGAGCATGCAGCGCGGCTTGCTGCAGCTTCTGGTGTCGATCGGTACCGTGGTGGGCGCCGTGAGCGTGATGTTCGTGTTTAGCGTGCCGCTCACGCTCGTCTTTTTGTTCTTTACGGCACTTTCGTTGCTGGTGACGAAGGTCGTTTCGCGCCGCACGCACGATGTGACGGGCGAGCGCCAGGAGTGGGTGTCCAAGATTACGAGCGCGGTCGAGGAAGGCTACTCGGGCCGTCTGGTGATCCGTGCGTTTAACCGCGAGCGCCAGAGCTCTGCCGAGGTGCACGAGGCTTCGAGGGAGCTGGCGCGCGTGAGCACCAAGGCCGACTTTATGATTAACGCCGTTGGTCCCGCGGTACGCTTTATCGGCCGTTTGGCGCAGATCGTGATTGCGCTGGTGGGCTGCAGCATGCTGGTTGCCGGTCACATGACCGTCGGCGTGTTCCAGGCGTTCTTCCAGTTTATCTACGAGGCGTCCGAGCCCATGACGCAGCTGTCGTTTACCTTTAACTCGCTGCAGAGCGCGCTGGCGAGCGCCGAGCGCGTGTTCGACCTGCTCGACGAGTCCGAGATGGAAGCCGATCCGTTGCCGGCGGCCGCCGCCAAGCTGCCGGGCAAGGTGGAGGGCCGTGTCGCTTTTGAGCACGTGCGCTTTGGATATTCGCCCGACAAGCCGCTTATGCGCGACGTGTCGTTTACCGCCGAGCCGGGTCAGAAGATCGCAGTGGTGGGAACCACGGGTGCGGGTAAGACCACGCTCATCAATCTGCTCATGCGCTTCTACGAGATCGACGGTGGCCGCATTACCCTCGACGGTGTGGACACGAGCCGCATGGACCGCGGCGAGCTGCGCCAGCAGTTTGGCATGGTGTTGCAGGACGCCTGGCTGTTCGATGGCACCATTGCCGAGAACATCGCCTATGGCTGTCCCGAGGCGACGCGCGAGGAGATTGTCGCGGCCGCACGTGCCGCTCAGGTCGACTTCTTTGTGCGTACTATGCCGCAGGGCTACGACACGCGTGTGGCTAACGATGCCGAGAGCATCAGCCAGGGCCAACGTCAGCTGCTGACCATTGCGCGCGTGCTGCTCAACAACCCAGCGATCCTCATTCTGGACGAGGCGACGTCGAGCGTGGACACGCGCACCGAGCTCGCCATCGGCCGTGCTATGGATGCGCTCATGCGCGGGCGCACGAGCTTTGTGATCGCGCATCGTCTGTCGACGATCGTCGATGCCGACCTTATCCTGGTCATGGATCACGGCAATATCATCGAGCAGGGTACGCACAAGGAGTTGCTGGCTGCCGAGGGCGCTTATGCCGACCTCTACCTAAGCCAGTTCGCATAAGGTGACAAAGGGGCAGCCCCGCATGTCACATCGAAAAGAAGGCGCGCCGGGGGCGGATTCCCTGGCGCGCCTTTTGTGTTGGCGTCAATGTTGTCGGTGGCCGTCCGCTTCTAGCGCTCGTCCACGAGCTTGGCGACGAGGGCTTTGAGCTCGGCCACCTCTTGCTCGAGTTCTTTGACGCGACGGGCGTTTTCGGTGATGCCCTGACGGTTGAGGGCACTCTGCTCGGCGGCATCGTCGGGCATGTACTCGCGATGCTGCTTGGCGTCGAAGCTCTCCTCGAACACGCGGCAGCCGTTGCGCTTGATGATGCGCCCGGGCACGCCCACGACGGTGCAGTTGTCGGGCACGTCCTTGACGACGACCGAGTTGCCGCCGATTTTGACGTTGTTGCCGATGTGGATGTTGCCAAGCACCTTGGCGCCCGTGCCCACCGTGACATTGTTGCCCAGGGTGGGGTGGCGCTTGCCGGTCTCGTTGCCGGTGCCGCCGAGCGTGACGCCCTGGTAGAGCACACAGTTGTCGCCCACGATGGCAGTCTCGCCAATAACGACGCCCATGGCGTGGTCGATAAAGAAGTGCTTGCCGATTTGCGCGGCGGGATGAATTTCGACGCCGGTGATGTGGCGGGTGATTTGCGAGAGCACACGGGCGAGAGATCGATGACCGTGTTCCCACAGCCAGTGCTCGGGCACGTGGTTCCACTTGGCGTGCAAGCCGGGGTAGGAAAGGAAGATGACCAGACCGTTTTGCGCGGCGGGGTCTTGCGCCTGGACGGTCTTGATGTCCTCACGAATGGTATTGATAAAGCTCACCGGCCGCCCTCCCTTAGCACCGTGACAATGCGATTCAATAAAGTATAGCGATTCGCTAGGGATTAGGAAGGGCGATCCTGGCGGCATTGCGCGACAGGTGTCAGTTATGCAAACTTGCTGGTAATGGAGTCACACTTTTGTGCGGTCGTATGCATGGCCGCGTTGCAACCGTATACTGGTCAACTTGGACGTGTCCGCGCCCACAACTGAGAGGTTTTACTTCATGGGTTTCATCAATTTTATCGCTGAGCTGCTTAAGGACCCGCGCACCGCGATCGCCAGCTGGATCGCCGCCGGCCCGCTTATGGCCTACGGCTGCGTGTTCCTGATCATCTTTATCGAGACGGGCGTGGTGTTCTTCCCGTTCCTTCCCGGCGACTCGCTGCTGTTTGCCTCGGGCTTCTTTGCCCATAACGGCGGCTTTAACATCGTGGCGCTTCTGGCCACCGCATGGGCCGCAGCCATCCTAGGCGATCAGTGCAACTTTATGATCGGTCACTTCTTTGGCCGCAAAATCATCGCCTCGGGCAAGGTAAAGGCTATGACGCCCGAGCGCATTAAAAAGTCCGAGGATTTCCTGGATAAGTGGGGCCATCTGGCCATCTTCCTCGGTCGCTTCTTCCCGTTCATCCGCACCTTTGTGCCTTTTATCGCTGGCATGGGCGGCATGCACTGGCGCAACTTTGTCATCTTTAACGTGCTGGGTGGCATTACCTGGTCGACGGTCTTTACGCTGCTGGGTTACTTCTTTGGTGGCATTCCGTTTGTGCAGGAGCACTTTGAGCTGCTGATCGTCGGCATTGTCGCCGTGTCGATCATTCCGACCGTGGTCGGTCTGGTTAAGGTAAAGCTGGGCAAAAAGAACGCCTAGTTCGAGTTTGTTTTCGGACGTTAATTCCAAGGCCCGCCATCGGATTCGATGGCGGGCCTTTTGTGTTGAAGGCAAGTGAAAATACTTTACTTAGTTAAAGAAAAGCGTTTTATCCAAGGCGTGCGGGGAGTACAATCACCTGCATGCGAATCGACGCGCCATCGGCTTCGATGCTGCCCGCGTGTCCTGCCCGGCTCTACGCTCCGGGTATGCGACGTTGCGACGCGGCCGGCTTCGGTCCTTGCGTGCGGGTTCGCGAGTATGCAACCGTGTATGTAAGGAGCGACATATGACTGTCGAGAAGAAGGATATCGATTGGGGTAGCCTCGGCTTTGGCTACATGAAGACCGATTACAGCTACGAGGCCCATTGGAAGGATGGCGAGTGGGACGAGGGCGGCCTGACCACCGACCACACCCTGCATGTCTCCGAGTGCGGCGGCATCTTCCATTACTGCCAGGAGGTCTTTGAGGGCCTGAAGGCCTACACCGCCGAGGACGGCAGCATCGTCTGCTTCCGTCCCGACATGAACGCCGAGCGTATGTACAATTCCGCCCAGCGTCTGGAGATGCCCCCGTTCCCCAAGGACAAGTTTGTCGAGGCCGTCAAACAGGTCGTCTCTGCCAACGCCGCATGGGTTCCGCCTTTCGGCTCCGGTGCAACCCTGTATGTGCGTCCGTTTATGATCGGCTCCGGTGACGTAATCGGCGTGGCTCCCGCTCCTGAGTACACGTTCCGCATTCTCGTGACCCCGGTCGGTCCGTACTTTAAGGGTGGCCTCAAGCCTGTCAAGCTGCGTGTTTCTGAGTACGACCGCGCCGCACCGCACGGCACCGGCAACATCAAGGCCGGCCTGAACTACGCCATGTCCCTGAAGCCCACGATGGAGGCTCACCGCGAGGGCTATGCCGAGAACCTGTATCTCGACTCCGAGTCCCGCACCTATGTCGAGGAGACCGGTGGCGCCAACGTCCTGTTCGTGAAGGAGGACGGCACGCTTGTCGTCCCGCAGTCGCACACCGACTCCATCCTGCCCTCCATCACCCGCCGTTCGCTCGTTCAGGTCGCTGAGGACCTGGGCATGACCGTCGACCAGCGTCCCGTCGAGTGGGCCGAGGTCAAGGCCGGCACCTTTGTTGAGTGCGGTTTGTGCGGCACCGCTGCCGTTATCTCCCCGGTCGGCGAGATCGACAACAAGGTCTACGGTGCCGACGAGACTGTGACCTTCTCGGCTGGCTACACCGAGATCGGTCCTGTGATGAAGAAGCTCCGCGAGACCCTGACGGGCATCCAGTCTGGTGCTGTTGAGGATAAGCACAACTGGGTTTACACCGTCGCGTAATTCGTCTTACCTGCCCGGGCGGAGAGCAAGTTCCCTCCCGGCGCGTCCTCGGACATGCAAGAAGCCCTCGCTGCGCACTTCGTGTGGCGAGGGCTTCTTGCGTCCTGCGGAATGCGCCGGGAGGGAACTTGCTCTCCGCCCTGCAGGCTCGGCGTTGCCACAACGGGCAATAATTTATCTGAATAAAGATGGTGCGCGGCCTATTGACCGCGCTTTTGTTTTGGTTCGCGCATGTGGGGGTGGTGGCGACGTGCATTTTTGCGAGTATTCTGCAATCGAAGGCCCCTGCATACCGACTTCGGGCGAAAAATCGGGATTTCTCGATGTTTTCTACGAATGATGGGCGTGGTTATGGGCTGACAGCGTTTGATTTGCGGGGATATTCGCGGTCTTTGGCATTTACGTGGCGCCCGAAGCTGTCGGGCATGTTGAATACTCCCAAAAATGCACGGCACCTTGAGGGGGACCTTCGCGACAAAGGAAACCGCCCCGTCGAAGTATGCATTCGACGGGGCGGTTTATGCATATACCCGATTAAGGATACGCTGCGGATCTGTTAGAACTTGACGGTCGGTGCCTGGCGGGCAGCTTCGGCGGCCTCGAAGCCCTGGCGCTCCTTAAACTGGAAGATGCCGGCAAAGATGACGGCCGGGAAGGTCTGGATGGCGTTGTTGTAGCTAAGCACGCAGTCGTTGTAGCTCTGGCGTGCGTAGCTCACCTTGTTCTCGGTGTCTTCGAGCGTGGCTTGGAGCTGCGTAAAGTTGGTGTTCGCCTTAAGATCGGGGTAAGCCTCGGCCACGGCGAAGAGCTGGCGCAGGGCGCCGGTCAGCACGTTGTCGGCTTCCATCTTGGCTTCGGGCGTGGTGGCGCTCACGGCGGCGTTGCGCGCGTTGACCACGGCGGCAAGCGTGTCCTGCTCGTGTTTGGCGTAGCCCTTGACGGTTTCGACCAGGTTAGGGATCAGGTCGTTGCGGCGCTGCAGCTGCGTGTCGATGTTCTGCCAGGCGTTATCAATGCGATTGCGCTTGGTGACCATGTTGTTGTAGATGCCGGCGATGGCGCAGACAATCACAACGACAACAACGATACCGATGATGACGGGAATCATGGTGTCTCCGTTTCGAATGGCCGCGGCGTCTTCCGCCGGCTGCCGTTGGTGTAACGCTACTAGTATACCCGCAACCTTTGGCGATACCGAACTTTCCGGTAAGCGTTATGTTTCCGCCAAGGTAAGGCCATTCGCCAGGGGGCGGGCGATACAGGTGTAAGATATGCGACAGATTAGTGAGCGTTGTCTTCTCCTTGAGGAGGGCGATATATATGGACCTTCGCATCAAGAAAACCTATCGGGCCCTGTTCGAGGCCTTTACTGAGCTGCTCGAAGAGCATCGGTTTGAGGACGTGACGGTTGCCATGCTGTGCGACCGCGCTATGATTCGTCGGACGACGTTCTACAAGCACTTCCGCGACAAAAACGATTACTTTGCCTTCTATATCGATGAGCTCATGTCGGGCCTGCCGCAAAAGCGGGCCGATGCGGATGGCGCGGAGGGCGCCGAGGACGTACGCACGCTTCGCCACGAAGTGTTCGCCGATGCCATGGATCTGATTCTGGCGCATGAGCAGCTCATGGATAACATTTTGGCGAGCAGCATGTCGGGTATGCTGACCAGCATGATTTGCGACCGCATCGCGCGCTCCATACGCGGGCGCGTGATGATCGCGCTTGACGAGGACGCGCTCGCGCCCGTATCGCTCGAGACAACGTCTGAGTTTGTCGCCGGCGGTATTATTCGACTCTTTACCATGTGGTGGGAATCGGGCCACGTACTAGAGCGCCGATCCGAAATCGCCGACGTGGTCGATGCGCTGTTCGAGCGGACCATGACGCCGGTGAGTCACTAAGAGTGGCGGAGAGAGGGGGATTCGAACCCCCGGAACGCTCTCGCGCTCAACGGTTTTCAAGACCGCCGCATTCAACCGCTCTGCCATCTCTCCGTGAGTCGTAATGATAGCATCGTTTTGGGTTTGCAACAGGGAAGGCGAACGATGACGAGCACCGGAATCGATGAGAAGTTCATGCGCGAGGCGCTGGCGGAGGCGCGTACCGCCGCGGCGGTGGGCGAGGTGCCGATCGGCGCCGTAGTGGTGCGCGCGGGTGAGAT
>UQTD01000009.1 GCA_900543845.1 uncultured Collinsella sp. | reverse complement strand
CCCCCACGAGTTTGCCCTCGTCATCAACCACAGGAAGCTTCTTGAACTTCTTCTTTGCCAGTAGCGCGGCGACGCGGGCGATGCTTTGGTCGGGTCGAGCGCACACTACCTTGCGCGTCGCGAAATCCATGACGCAGCGATCCTTCAGGTCCTTGATGCGCTGCTCAAGGCTCTGATCGTCGAAGTACAGCATAGATGCGTCGCCGCCCGTGAAAATGGTGTGGGCGCGATGCTGCGCGATGGCACCCATGATATCGCCGTCGGAGATGAACCCGACCACCTGGTTGCGCTCATCGATTACGGGCATGCTGCTCACCTCGTTTTCGGCGAGCATGCGCACCACGTCGGAAATCGTGCAATCCTGCGTGCAGGTGAACGGCTCTTCAATCATGATGCTCGAAACGGGCGTCCCCTCGAGCTCGAGCGGGATGCGCTCGGACAGAATCTCGGACATCGCTTATGCCTCCTTCGTTTTCGGTGCGGTTTTCTTGGTGCGCACGCTGAATATGGCGCAGATAAGAGAAACGAGGCCGATTGCCGCGCACACCTTGTAAGCGACGCCCGCGCCCACGGCGGTGGCTACTTGGATGCTCGCATCGACGCCGGCCGACGCGGTGACGCTTGTCATGACCGTGATGATGAGCGCCGTGCACAAACCGCCGGCGACCTGGCGGCCGGTGTTCGCGATGGCGTTGCCGTGGGCGATCATGTCATTTTTCAAGGCATTGACACCCCATGTGTTCACCGGCATGTTCGCGAGCGACTGGCCGGCGGACTGCAGCATGCAGAACAGCGCAACCACCAAGATGGGCGTGTTTACCGTCGAAAGCGAGAGCAGGAACAGGGCGCCGGTCATGAGGGCCAGGCCGACGATCGAGATGGCACGCGGACCGAACTTGTCGAACACCACGCCGGAGATAGGGCTGATGATGATGCCCACCGCCGCGGCGGGAAGCATGGCCATGCCGGTTTCGAAGGCCGAAGCGCCAAGCGAGGTTTGCAGCAGCAACGGCAACAGCGTGTTGGTGACCAGGCATGCGGCGTTGATGAGCGTGACGATGATGGCGGCCACGCGGAACTCGCGCGTCTTGAGCGTGCCCAGTTGAAGCAGCGGGTCCTCGATTTTGCCCTGGCGTACGACGAACAGCACCAAGCACACGACACCCGCGACGATCGAGCCGAGCACCACGGGGTTGCCCCAACCCATCGACGAGGCGCTCGAGAACCCGTAGAGAAGTCCGCCGAAGGCGATGGTGGAGAGGACGACCGAGGGCAGGTCGAGCTTGGGGTTCTTCAGCTCGCCCACGTTTTTCAGCATGAACACGCCCAGCACCAGCACGAGAATTGCGAGGGGGACGATGGCGCCGATCATGGTGCGCCAGCCGTACGTGTCGATCACCGCACCGCCTACGACGGGGCCGACCGCGGGACCCGCCGACATGACGATGCCCGCCATGCCCATAGCCGTTCCTCGTTTCTCGACGGGGAACACCAGCATGGGAACCACCGAGACAAGCGGCATGAGCACGCCTGAGCCCGCCGCTTGCAACACGCGACCGATGATGAGGAACAGGAAATCAGGGGCTGCGGCGCACAGCAGCGTGCCCAGCGCGAACACCAGCGTCGCCCCGAAGAATAGCGCGCGGGTGCTGAACTTGTCGATAAGGAACGCCGAAACGGGGACCATGATGCCGCTCACCAGCGGGTATATGGACATGATCCACTGGGCAGTCGAGGCATCGATGGCGAAATCGGACATGATGACCGGCAGCGCAGGCGACATCACCGTTTGGTTCAGTAGCGCCAAGAAGGCACCCAGGACGACGACCGCGACGATGCGGATCTGGGTACCGGTAATGCGCCCATTGGCGGGCGCGACCGTACAATTATCAGACATAAGCTTCCTTCGTATCTATTCGATTCTTCGCCGAAGGCGCGCCGGCCCACGGGCGAAATAACATGCACGTGCTATGCGTGCATCAGATACGACAGGAAGAAAGCGGCTGCTCAGAGCGCACTTGGGGAACAACAGGAGAGGCCCCGTATACCAGGGGCCGCCGAATTGCGATGTATGCTTTGGTCAAATCCTTCATAGCGGGGAGGTATTCTAGCAGCCGTCTTCGCCCCTTTCAAGGGATGTAACCCAGACGTTGATTTTCTTCACCGAGGTGCCATCGTTGACGGGTGGCGTGCTTCTCTATCGCCACACCGCGGGGCGAGGGAACGCCGCGGCGAGCTTGTACATCGGCTATGTGTGCAGCTGCGAGCGTGTCGCCGGCGCGCGCTGGGCGCCAGTCCGATCCGGCCGACTCTTGCCGACGGTCGGTCGCCGTCCTCCTCCATCTCCGCCTGCTCTGTTTTTGCTCGGCTCCCTTGTCGTATCATGGACGGACGAGAATTGAGCGAAGGCGGTACGTATGAACATCCAGATATTCGGCACGAAGAAAAGCTTCGATACTAAGAAGGCGCAGCGCTATTTCAAGGAACGTCGTGTGAAGTTCCAGTTCATCGACTTGAAGGAAAAGGGGATGAGCAAAGGCGAGCTCGAAAGCGTGGCGCGCGCCGTCGGCGGGATCGACGCTGTGATCGATCCAAAGGCGAAAGATGCCGACACGGTTGCGCTCGTACAGTATCTTGCTGCCGACCAGAAGTTCGAAAAGGTGCTCGATAACCAGCAGATTCTTCGTGAGCCCATCGTTCGCAACGGCCGCCAGGCAACCGTTGGCTACGAGCCTGACGTGTGGAAGGGCTGGGAATAAAGTGAAGCGCCCACGCCCGTGGTTTTATCCACGGACGCGGGCGCTTGCGTAAGACGTCTCTTGTCGTTTGAGTGGAGCGCCCCGGCGGCGCTGAACAACGCGCCCCGGTGACGTGGCTGAACTCGGGGCTCTTTGTGCCGCACATCTATGAGAGGAGAAATTCGATGCGTACGTGCGCTACTCCATGTAGCCACCCTGAATGGCGGAAACTGCATGCTCGGTAAAGAACTTGAGCGTGCCGGAGGTGTAACGATTAGCCTTGGGCTTCCAAGCGGCTCGGCGCTCGGCCAGGACGGCGTCGACCTCGGCCGGCTCCATCTCCTTGCCGGCGATGCCCACGATGGACAGCGAGCGCTCGGGGATGTTGATTCGGATAAGGTCGCCCTCCTCAATCAGGGCAATCGGACCGCCCACAGCGGCCTCGGGCGAAACGTGACCGATAGCCGGGCCCTTGGAGGCGCCGGAGAAGCGGCCGTCAGTGATCAGGGCAATGCTCGCGCCCAGCTCGGGGTCGCTGGCGATAGCTTCGGTGGTGTAGAACATCTCGGGCATACCGGAACCCTTGGGTCCCTCATAGCGAATGATAACGGCATCGCCGGGCTTGACCTCGTGCGTCAGGACGGCGTGAATGGCGTCCTCCTCGCAGTCGAACGGACGGGCCTTGAGCGTAGCCTGGAACATCTCGCGCGGAACGACGGTGTGCTTGACGACCGCGCCCTCGAGAGCAAGATTGCCGTGGAGGATGGCGATGGAACCGTCGGTGCCGAAGGCCTGGTCAAACGGACGGATGATGTCCTCGCGCTTGAGATTCCACTTCTCAAGGTAACGACCGCACTTCTCGTAGTAACCGTTGTTCTTGAGGTCCTCGAGGTTCTCGCCGAGAGTCTTGCCGGTGGCGGTCATAACGTCGAGGTGGAGCATCGACTTGATCTCCTCCATGATGCGCGGCACGCCGCCCGCATAGTAGAAGAACTGCGCCGGCCACTCGCCTGCGGGGCGAACGTTGAGCAGGTAGTGGGCGCCACGGTGCAGGCGATCGAAATCGTCGGCGGACATCTCGATGCCAAACTCGCGGGCGATCGCGGGAATGTGCAGCAGCGAGTTGGTGGAACCGGAGATGGCGCCGTGGACCATGATGAGATTCTCGAAGGACTCCTTGGTCACGATGTCGCGGGGGCACAGGTTGTGCTCGGAGAGCCACACGGACTGACGGCCAGCCTCGCGCGCAAACTCACGCAGATCGGAGCTGGTTGCGGGCAGCAGAGCCGTGCCGGGGAGCATAAGGCCCAGGGCCTCGGCGGTAACCTGCATGGTCGAGGCGGTACCCATAAAGGAGCAGGCGCCGCAGCTGGGGCATGCGTTGTGCTTGGCAAACTCGAGCTCCTCGCGGGAAATCTCGCCGCGCTCATAGCGGGCCGAGATGGCGCCGAGCTGCTCCAGGGTCAACAGATCGGGACCGGCATCCATGACACCGCCGGTAACGACGATGGAGGGGATGTTGATGCGGCCCATGGCCATAAGGTTCGCAGGCAGGCCCTTATCGCAGCTGGCAACAAAGACGCCGGCGTCGAACGGGGTGGCCTTGGCATGAATCTCGATCATGTTGGCGATCATGTCGCGACTGGGCAGCGAGTAGTTGATGCCGTCGTGGCCCTGGGCCTCGCCGTCGCAGATATCGGTGCAGAAGTAACGGGCACCATGACCGCCAGCCTCGGCAACGCCGGCACGGACCTCCTCGACCAACTCAAACAGGCCGGCAGAACCCGGATGCGAGTCGCCGAACGTCGACTCGATAATGACCTGCGGCTTGTCCAGATCCTCGATGGACCAGCCAGAGCCCAGACGCAGCGGGTCCATCTCGGGGCTGATGGTGCGGAACTTGCCGGAACGCGGCTGCAGCTTGGCAACCAGGTCGGCTGCCTCCTGCTGAATCTGTGCCTTGGTCTTCTCGTCCATGATGCTCTCCTCTTTTGATTTGAACGGTTGTACCAATCGTTGGTTAATGAATCAGGTGTAAATGGGTACCGAGCGATGCGCTCGGCAAAAGATGCTTAGCCACGCGAACTAGGCGAAGAACGAAATCACCAGGGCGCAGGCAAGACCCGAAAGGCCGATGAGCGTCTCCATAACGGTCCAGGACTTGAGGGTGGTCTTCTCGTCAATCTCCAGGAACGAGGAGCACATCCAAAAACCGGCATCGTTGACGTGCGAGAGGGCCGTGGCACCGCCGCAGATAGCACGCATGGCGGCCGAACACGCAACCAACGACCAGGTCGTCTGTATCAAAGAGCTCTGCGACGAATCCGAGCGCCTGGCCGAGGCCGGTGAGGATTACTCCGCCGCCGACACCGCGTTCCACAATGCCATTGCCGAGAGCTCCGGAAACCTCGTCGTTCCCCGCCTGATGGGCGTGTTCAAGGCATCCGTCCCCCTCTTTATCGACGTGACCGGCAAAAAGCTCGTCGAGGAAACTATCCGCATGCACCGCGATGTGGCCGACGCCATCGCCTCGCGCAATCCCACCGCCGCGCACGACGCGATGTATCTGCACCTGGTGTATAACCGCAACATGATTGCGGAGGGAGCAGAAGCAAAAGGCATTTAGGGCCCGACAATAATCTTTCTTTGGCAAAACGCAGGCGGCGGCTGCCCAACACACAGGGCAGCCGCCGCTTTTTGCAATCGATTGGTGCAAAGGGGTTGACTAGAGCTCGCAGGCAACCTTATAGCCATCGCCGATGGCATCGCGAATGTTGCCACACTTCTGGGCATCGCCCAGCACGTGGACAGCAATGCCAGCTGCAACCAGGTCGTCGGCCAGCTTGGTATTGGGACGATAGCCCATGGCAAGCACCAGCGTATCGGCATCGGCGATGGTGTGGACCTCGCCGTCCTTCTCGTAGCTGATGGCATCCTCGGTAATCTCGGTCACCTTGGCCTCGGTCAGCACGTGGACGCCCTTTGAGAGCATGCGCGTGATGAGCACCGCGCGACCGGCGCCGCCCTCGTTGGCGGCGAGCGTCTTGGTCATCTCGATGACGGTGACATCGCGATTGGCCGGCGAGAGGTCGTTGACCAGCGGGGCCAGGTAATCGGCCGTCTCGCAGCCGACGGTGCCGCCGCCCACAATAACGATCTTCTTACCCGGGAAAGCCTTGCCGCCCAGCAGGTCGTCGGCCGTCATAACCTGCTTAAAGCCCTGCATGAAGGCCGGGGCGATGGGCTCGGCGCCATAAGCCAGGACAACCTCGTAACCCGCGTAGTCACGCTGAATGTCCTCGGCAGTAAGCTCGGTGCCAAATACGCACTTCACGCCGGCCTCGGCCAGGCGACGGTACTGATACTTGATCACGCGGGTGAGTTCCTGCTTTGCCGGCGGAACGGCCGCGATACGCATCTCGCCGCCCGGCTCATCCTGCTTATCCACGAGCACCACGTTGTGGCCGCGCTTGGCGGCAATGTAGGCTGCCTCCATGCCCGCAGGACCAGCACCCACAACCAGTACGTTCTTGGCCTCGGCGGCAGGCTCGTAACCGGCCTCGTCGCGCTCAACATCGGGGTTGACGGTGCAGGAGATGCGCTTGCCAAACATAATGCCGTTCAGGCAGCGCAGGCAGCCAATGCAGGGGCGGATGTCGTCGGCGTTGCCGGCAGCGGCCTTGTTGCAGAACTCGGCATCGCACAGATTGGCGCGGCCCATCATGCAGATGTCGGCGGCACCGTCCTCGATCAGTTCCTCGGCAATCCATGCCTCGTTAATGCGGCCGACCGTGGCGACGGGAATGTTGACGTGCTTTTTGATCTCGCGCGAGCAAGCGGCGTGCGAGGCCTGCTGCGTGCCGGCGGCGGGAATCGCGGAGCCGCGCTTGATGGTGGTACCGCCCGACACATGAATCATGTCGACGCCGGCCTTCTCCAGGCGACGCGAGACGTAGATCATGTCGTTGAGGGTCAGGCCGCCATCGGTGTACTCATCGCCCGAGATGCGGACGTCGATGATAAAGTCCTTGCCGCAGCGCTCGCGAATCTCGGCGATGACCTCGAGTAAGAAGCGCATGCGGGCGTCGAGCGAGCCGCCGTACTCGTCGGTACGCTTGTTGTAGAGCGGAGTCAAAAAGCCGCCGAGCATGCCGTGGGCGTGTGCCGCATGGACTTCAACGCCATCGACGCCAGCCTTCTGCATACGCACGGCAGCGTCGCCAAACTGATGCGTGAGCTCGTGAATCTCGTCGACCGTGATGGGGCGCGGTGCCTCGCGGGCGTAAGACGGGCCCACAAAGGACGGAGCGACCAGGCGCGGCGTGCCCGGAATGTTAAAGGCCATGTAGGCGGGATGGAAGAGCTGCGGCATGATCTTGCAGCCATACTCGTGGACGGCCGCGGCGAGCTTTTCCCAGCCGGGGATAAACGTGTCGTCGTAGCAGCACATGTCACCCGGCAGATAGGTATAGGTAGGCTCGACCGTCACGACCTCGGTAATGATGAGGCCCACGCCGCCCTTGGCGCGGGCACGGTAATGATCGACCAAGTCGTCGGTCACATAGCCATGATCGGCCAGGTTGGTGGACACCGGCGGCATAAAGACGCGGTTCTTGACCTCGGTTGTACCGACCTTGATCGGGCTAAAGAGCATCGGGTAGGCAGAGGACTCCATACAGGCTTCCTTTCGTTTGAGCCGCTCGGCGGCAGTTGCTAACGTACTTATCGTATCAGCAACTGCCGCATCCGCAGTCAAACATACCCAAACGCCGGTCGGCTAATGAATACCGCGGTCCAAGTCTTCGGCGATTTTGTCCACGCCCTTAAGTGCGGCGCACGTCTTTTTGTTGGAGCAATGCCCCGTGCAAACGCCACCCTGAGCGCAGTCGGCGCAGGTGCCCTTGCGGTAGATGCGCACGCATACCGCGACAAACGCAATACCGATAACAGCCAGTACAACAATATCGATAGGTGCCATAGCAAGCCTCCTCTAGTTAGCCACTACTTACTTTACCCCATTCTCCACCTAACAAAAGGGACAGGTTTATTTTGGTCGGTTTTATCTGCGGAAACGCCACATCTTAACTTCTGGAGCAAAGCAATCTGACCCCATTGCACCAAAAAGCCCGAGTGTCGCTGGGACACCCGGGCTCGTGGAAAGGGGTTAATCCTTATTCGGACTTAAGCGGAAACTGCGGCGGAAGCAGTGTTGGTCTCGTCCTCGTCGGTCCATGCATGCTTGGGCATGGGACGGAAGATCTGGAAGAGCATCGCAACCAGCAGCACGATGGCCACAATCGTCCAGATACCAAACTGTCCAAGAACAAGCAAGTTGTAGAACTGGTTGATGAACAGGCCGATCACCCAAGCAAAGGCGCACTCGTAACCGATGGCGATCGCAGTCCACTTGCCGGAATCCATCTGGTTGCGGATGGTGCCAATGGCGGCAAAGCACGGAGCGCACAGCAGGTTGAAAGCGCCAAAGGCAACGCAAGCGCCCATGGTGGGGAACATGCCGGCAAACGCGGTCCACAGGCTCGGGTCGGTCTCGGCGGCGTCGGCAACGGACAGCAGCGAGCCGGCGGTGGCGACGACGTTCTCCTTAGCGACGAGACCCGAGACGGTCAGCGCGGTGGCCTGCCAGGTGCTAAAGCCGAGCGGGGCGAAGATCCAGGCGACCAGGTTGCCAAGCATGGCGAGCACGGAGTAGTCCATGAACTCCTCGGGGATGCCGTCCATCGCAGGCAGGAAGCCAAAGGAACCGTTGTAGCTACCAAAGTTGGAGAGGAACCAAACCACGACAGTAGACGCGAAGATGACCGTGCCGGCCTTCTTGATAAAGGCCCAGCAGCGCTCCCACACGTGCAGCGCCCAAGAGCGGATCGCCGGGAAGTGGTAGGCAGGAAGCTCCATAACGAACGGCGTCGGGCGACCGGCGAAGAGCTTGGTCTTCTTGAGCATCAGACCCGAACCGATGACGGCGAAAACGCCCAGGAAGTAGAAGAGCGGGCTGATCCACGCGGCGGTGGTGGAAGAATCGCCGATGATGGAGCCCATGAGCAGGGCGATGATCGGCAGCTTAGCGCCACAGGGAATGAACGTGGTGGTCATGACCGTCATGCGGCGGTCCTTCTCGTTCTCGATGGTCTTGGTGGCCATGACGCCGGGGACGCCGCAGCCCGAGGACACGAGCATGGGGATGAAGGACTTACCGGACAGGCCAAACCGGCGGAACACGCGGTCCATGATGAAGGCGACGCGGGCCATATAGCCGCAGTCCTCCAGGAAAGACAGCATCACGAACAGCAGGAACATCTGCGGGACGAAGCCGAAGATGGCGCCCAGACCACCAACGATACCGTCGCAGACCAGCGAATCGACCAGGCCGCCGTCCTCGGTGCCACCCGCCACAAGGGCGTCGTGCACCACGGTGGTGATACCCGGGACATAGGGGCCGTACTGCGCCGGGTCAACCGAGTCGGCGTTGTCGCCTGCGGCCTCGACGGCTGCATCGTAGGCGTCGCGACCCTGGCCGAGCACGTACCAACCGTCGGTACCGAAGAGCTGGTCGTTGGTGAAGTCCGTCACCGTGCCGCCCAGGGTGGAAACGGCGATGTAGTACACGCAGAACATGATGACCACAAAGATCGGCAGGCCCAGAATACGGTTGGTAACCACGCGATCGATCTTCTCGGAGGTGCTCATCTTGGCAGGAGCCTTGGTCATGCACTCGTCGATAATGTGCGCGATGACGCCATAGCGCTCACCGGTGATGATGGACTCGGCATCGTCGTCGCAGTCCTGCTCGCACCGGGCGACCAGCTCCTCCACGCGAGCAGCCTTCTCCTTAGTGAGGTTGATGAGTTTACAGGCGTCTGCATCACGCTCGAACAGCTTGACGGCGTAGTAGCGACGCTTGTTGGCGGGAACGCTCGCCGGAAGGTTGTTCTCGATGTGCGTCAGAATGTCCTCGATGGAGGAATCGAACTTGTGCTCCGGCACCTGACCCTTAGAAGCAGCGGACTTTTTGACCTGCTCGAAGAGCTCCTTGATGCCCTTGTTCTTAAGAGCCGAGATCATCATGACCGGACAACCAAGCTTCTTGGAGAGCTTGTCGGTGTCGATCTTGTCGCCATTCTTCTCGACCAGATCGGCCATGTTGAGGGCGACGACCACAGGCAGGCCGGTCTCGATGACCTGAAGCGCCAGGTATAGATTGCGCTCCAGGTTGGTGGCATCGACCACCTGAACGACGACATCGGGCTCGCCGCTCATGAGATAATCGCGCGAGCATTGCTCCTCGGGGCTGTAGGGGGAAAGCGAGTAGATGCCGGGGAGGTCCGTGATGGTAACGTTCTTGTCGCTTAGGAGCTTGGCCTCCTTTTTCTCAACCGTGACGCCGGGCCAGTTGCCAACGTAGCCGTTGGCGCCGGTGATCAGGTTGAAAAGCGTGGTCTTGCCGCAGTTGGGGTTACCCGCCAGCGCGACATGGATCTGAGAATCCGCCATTCAATCCTTCTTCCTTGTGTGCCTGCGCTGCTTTCTCCGCACAGGCTGGATAATGTGCTTCAAAGTTGCTGCATTAAGTTAGAAATACCTAACTTTATCTGCAGAAATATACGCCGCGAGCCCTTACTGGACCTCGACGACAGCCGCCTCCTCCTTGCGGATGGAAAGCTCGTAGCCGCGCACGTTAATCTCGACCGGATCACCGAGCGGTGCAACCTTCACGACCTTGAACGAAGTGCCCTTGATGAGCCCCAGGTCCATAAGGTGGCGGCGAAGCGCACCCTCACCGTGAAGCTTGACGATGGTAGAGCTCTCGCCCACCTTAACGTCACCCAACGTCTTCATCCTCTTGTCCCCCTTTCGGTTTTTATGAAATGCTGCGGACTAACCGACGGTCATGATGTGCATGGCAACCTTGGAATCGATGCCAAAGCGTGCGCCCAGCACCGTGACGATGATATTGGCGCCACTCGAGCTCACCACGTGGATTTCGTTGCCCTCGACAAAGCCGAGGTCTTTGAGGTGGTGTTTCATGTCCTCATTGCCCTTTACACGCGACACGCGCACGGTTTCGCCCGCTTTTACCATCGAAAGCGGCATGGCCGGCATCTGCGGTCCGCAAGACATGAGTGGCTCCTAACGTCAGTTCGTCCTCAACATCGACGCGTTAAAAGTTAGCCACGTCTATGTTCGCTATAGTAAACTAGCACGTGGTTAACTTTTTGGAAAGGGTCCTGTTCAGTTTTTCGAAAAAGTTTCCTATACGAAACAAAAGGGCGCGGCAAAGGACCATCCTTTACCACGCCCTATCATGCCTAGAGCGAGAGATTTCTGATCGATGTGACGCAGGAGGCCTCATCCACGCCCGAAACACGAAAGACGACGTTTTCGCCGCACTCACCATAGAGGGCCATGAGCCCCATGACATCGCGGCCATCCGTGTGGCGGTCGCCGATACTGACTGACACGTCACTACGGTGCTTGGCAATGATGTCATAGAGCAGCGCAACCGGGCGGGCATGTAATCCCAACGGATCTTTAATCGTCTTTGTAAACTCGACCATGTCCCCTCCCGCGGCATCGCACATTCGGCCGGCAAACCCAGCCACGTGGTAGTTATTGTAGCGTTAGATGCTTGTCGAGAGCCCCTCTGGATACCCCGTGGTCAAAAAGTGGCAAATATGAGTACTGTCACCAATTTAGTAGCAGCAAAATCGAGAGCAAATTGCCTACTTTGAGCGATTCGAAGAGGTTGAAAGCCGTCAAACGCCCTTTAAAGGGGGTTAGATAAATTGATTTTGAGTCCATTTTTGCTCAAAACCGGCCGATAGATATGGCACTTATTTTGCAACAGTACTCATATTTGGCATTTTTGTCCACAGGGCCCAAAATCCATGCTCCAAAACACAAAAGGAGGGGCCTCGTAAGGCCCCTCCTTAGGAAGGGGAATCGATTTATTCCACAGCCGTAGATTAATCCCAGCTTCTACTCCATCATGTCAAGGACAGACGGACGCAGCTCGCTCTCGGCAGCCTCGGGATCGGTCTCGCGCAGGCGGTTGATGTAGCGGTTGTACCACATCACGGCAAGGCCCAGGAAGACAACCACACCGCCAACGTTGTAGACCAGCGTCAGCCACAGCGGCTGATCGAGCGGAATGGTGCCGCAGATAAGCACGAAGCAGAAGACCACAAGCAGGAATGCGGCAACGACCAGGCCAAAGCTGCGCGAGCCCATGCGGAAGCCACGGGGAGCAGCATCGAAGTTCTTGCGCAGCATAAAGTAGGCAAGCAGAATCAGCAGCGGCGGGAGCAGAGCGGTGGCAGCCGTCATGTTGGTGACGATCATGAGCAGGTCGTCGAGGTTACCAGAGCCCAGGGCCGGGATGATCAGGATGGGGACGACGATGGCGAACTGCAGCCAGGCAGCGCGGGCAGGAATGCCGTGCTCGTTGAGCTCGACGATCTTGCTACCAAAGACGCCCTTGGGGATCTCGGTGAAGAAGACCTTGATGGGAGCGGAGGTCCACATCATGAGGGAACCCAGCGTAGCGGCGAGAAGGATCAAGCCGATGACGCGCGTGGACACTTCCATAGGAATGCCAAAGTGGGCAAAGACAGCGCCGAACACGTCGAAGATGCCGGTGGAGATGGCAACGCCGCCCTCGGGAATGAACAGGTTGACCAGCAGCGAAGCGCCTGCATACAGAAGGCCGATGGTCAGGCCGGCGATAACGACGGTGCGCACGAAGGCCTTGACGCCACCCTTAAGGTCGTTAAGGAACACGCCGACAGACTCAGCGCCGCCAACGCCCTGGATAATCCAGGCAAGCGTACCGAAGAAGCCCCACATAGTGGCGAAGTTGCTCATGTCGGGAGCCATGTTGGCGGGCGTGGGAGCCGTAGCGAACTCAACGCCGCCAAAGGCAGCAGCCAGGGACAGCAGGATGAACACGGCAGTCAGGCCGAGAGCCGCGGTCGAACCGAAGGAGGAAATAGAGCCGATCCACTTAGCGCCCTTGGTCGAAACCCACGTGGCGATAGCAAAGACGACGATCTCGATAATGGTGATCCACAGCTGCGAAAGCTCGGCATTGGCACCAAAGAACACGTAGCTCGCGTAGATGATGACATTGGGCAGGACGGACGCAAAGAAGAACAGGTTGACGAACCAGTAGCTAAACGCCGTCAGGAATGCCCAGCGGCCGCCCATCGAGGTCTTGACCCAGGCGTACACGCCCGACTCGGAGTCCTTGTTGAGGCCGACAAACTCGGCGGTAACCAGGGTATAGGGGACAAAGTACAAAAGCGTGGCGAAGAAGAACGACGGCGCGGCTGCCAAGCCGATAGCCGCGTTGTTGTTGATGATGTTCTTGATACCGAACACGGCGGCGACCGTCATGCCCAGCAGAGCGAACGAACCAATCGTTCCTCGTTTTTCAGAGCTCATAAGCCCTCCCAATCATCTATTAAATGTCATCTAAACCCGTCCGAGCTGCAAGTGCAAACACGGACGGTGCACCTGCTAAGGGGAATGGGGAAAAGGGAGTCAACAAAGCCATCCCCCTTAACGGCGCGAAGCAAACGTCCAGGCGGACGAATACTACTTGTTGGGGAAGGAATATCCTTCAACCGTCACGTGCAGTACCACGACGCGGGGATCCGCGGCATCAGCCACGACACGGTAGGCCTCGTCGATCTCGACGACAGCAACGCCGCCGGCGGGAATCGTCACAGTCTCCCCCGTACCCTCAAAGCGCTCGCGATCATCGATATCGCTGTAGGCGCGGGTGCAGGTGAGGCCTGCCTTGGGGGCAACCTCGACAGTCAGGTCGCCGTCGAGCGGGGCGAGCACGGCATGATAGCGACGGTGACCGACCAGATCGGCGGTAGCGGCCTCGTGGGCGTTCACCCACCAATACACCAACGAGTCGCCGATGGAGTAAGCCACGTCGTGCTGTAGGTCGGCAACGCCATCGAGCGCCTGGCCGGTGCGCATCCACTTCTTGACGGACTTCATCTGAGCGTCGAAATCGGCGCGCGAGTTAAAGACATGCATGGCTTATGCCTCCTTAATGGGTGCCAGCGCCTGAGCCAGATCGGCAGACGTCAGCGGTCGCAGGGACACCTCAAAGCTGAAGCTCTCAAAACGGGTGCGATAGGAATCGAGCACCTCGGAACCCCAAGAGTTCGAGCCAAGGCCGAGCAACTGGTCGTTGATGTTGACCGTGACCGTATCGCCCTTGACAAGGTCGTAGACGTGCTTGGCGTTATCGATGGCCTCGCAGCTATAGGGCCATGCCGAGAATGAGAACGGGTTGGAGGCGGCGTCAGCCGGACGGGTCACCAGCACACCGTCACCGTGGCTAGAGCGCAGAGCAACCCAGCGGGTACCCTCGCGGTTGGCGCAGTCCTGAGGCATAACGTAGGGCGTGAACATGTCGTCGACCGTGGTGCGGTAATGACCGACCGGGTTGGCGCGCAGCGAGTCCGGATAGTTCTCGCCCGGACCGTGGCCATACCACTCGACGGCACGATCGCAACCGGGGACTTCGAAGGAGATGCCGATGCGCGGGATGATATCCGAGTAATCGCCATAGGGCTCGCCGGAAACCTTGAGGTCGACACGACCGCTCGGAAGCACGGTGTAGACGAGCTCGACGCGCATGCCGAACGCGCGGACGGGAGGAGCGATACGCTGGCTCACGGTCACGACGACCGCATTGCCATCCTGCTTCCAAGAAACCTTGCGGGTAGACGTCTGCATCACATCGATGAAGTTGTCCTTCCACAGTGAGTCATACTCCTGCGCATGGTTATCGACGAGCGGATGCCAAAAACCAACCTGAGGACCAGAGGCCATGACGTCGCGGCCGGATGCCTTCCACTCGCTCACGGTACCGTTGACCTTGCTGAAGGTCAGCTCACCGTTGAGGGAGTGAATGCGGATTTCCTGCTCGGTCTCCTCGACCGTAAGCTCAGGACGAGTGGGAGCCGCGATGGCTGGCGCCGGATGGTTGGCGATGGCAAACTGGCTTGCACCCAGTTGGAACATCGGCTCGCACCAGACGTGAGCGGCCATGGTGTAGGCGTGCACGGTCAGCAGGGTCTCCCCCACTGCGGCCTCGCGAATCACCAGCGGAAGCTGGACGGACTCGCCGGGGGCAACCGCACCGGGCATGAGCGTCTTGCGGCACACAACGTCGCCGTCCACCAGGGTCTCGGCCGACAGGCAGACATCCTCGAGGGTGGTAAACCAACGCTTGTTGGTGACGGTCAGCTCGCCTGCCTCGGCGTCATAAGCCATGCGAACCGGGCAGATGACCTGGCCATACTCAGTGAGGCCCGGACTCGGCTGCTGCCAGGGGAACACCATGCCATCGATGCAGAAGTTGCTGTTGTTGGGGTAATCGCCGTTGTCGCCACCATACATATCGTAGGCAACGCCGTCCTCGGTCACAGCAGCCAAACCGTGGTCGCACCATTCCCAGATAAACTGGCCTTGGATGCAATCCCAGCGATCGAAGACCTCCTGGTACTCGGACAGGCCTCCGGGGCCATTGCCCATGGAGTGACCGTACTCGCAGTTGATGCGCGGCTTGGGGAACGGATGCTCGCCAAAGTCGTTCATCTGCGACACACGGGAGTACATGGTGGAAATGACGTCGACGGTATCGGCGTTGCGGTCCTCCTCGTAATGGACCGGGCGACCATCGAGCTCGTGAGCCTTGGCGTACATCGCGCGGATGTTGCAGCCATAGCCGCTCTCGTTGCCCATCGACCACATAATGATGCAGGCGTGGTTGCGCTCCTGCATCACCAGGCGCTCGATGCGGTCGACGTAGGCCGGCTCCCATGCCGGGTCGTCGGTGACCAGGGCGATATTGCCGATATTCTCGAAGCCATGGCTCTCCATATCGGTCTCGGCGACCAGCATGATACCGTATTCGTCGCACAGCTCGTAAAAGCGCGGGTCGTTGGCGTAGTGGGACGTGCGCACCGCGTTGATGTTGTGCTGCTTCATGAGCTCCAGGTCGCGGCGCATACGATCGAGGCCCACGGCGCGGCCCTTGTGATCGTCGTGATCGTGGCGATTGACGCCATGCATCTTAAAGTAGGTGCCGTTGAGGTAGATATGATTGCCCTCGACCGTCACCTCGGCAAGGCCCTGGCGATGCGGGACGTACTCGCCGACCTGGTCACCGTCGTAGACCTCAAACGTAAGGTCATAGAGGAAGGGGTCCTCGGGATTCCAGAAGTGGGCATCGGCAACGCTGCACTCGGCATGGCCGTCGACGCACTCGCCCGTAGCCACCACGTTCTCGCCATCGCTGAGCGTAAACACAACGCGGGAAGCGCCCTCGGCAACCGTATCGAGCGTAATCAGAGCGGTATCGCCCTCGCGGTGCGTGCGGAACCTAAAGTCGACCAGGTGCGCGGCGGGACGCTGCATAAGGTACACATCGCGGAAGATGCCCGAGGCCCACCACATATCCTGATCCTCGATATAGCTGCCATCGCTGTACTGCAGGACCTTGACCGCAAACAGGTTATCGCCCTCGACGAGCGCGTCGGTCACGTCGAACTCGGCAGACAGGCGCGAGCCCTTGGTCATGCCGATAAACTTGCCGTTGACGTACAGCTCGCCATAGCTCTCGATGCCGTCAAAGCGAATGATCTCGCGAGCGCCGGCAGGCACGGCGGGAAGATTGACGATGCGCTGGTACACGCCCGTGGGATCGTCAGAGGGAACGAACGGCTGATCCACCGGGAACGGGAAACCCTCGTCGGTGTAGGCAAGGTTGCCATAGCCGTCTACCTGCCACAGGTGCGGAACCTCCACGTGATCCCACTCGGGCTCGTACGTGGAAAGCTCCTCGTTAGAGACGGCAGCAGGCCCCTCAAAGAGGCGGAACTGCCACGAGCCGGACAGCTGGACAAACCCGCGCGACAGCTCGCGGCTGTACGTAGCGGCGAGATCGGCGGTCTCGTAACCCATGAAGTACGCATGGGGTGCCAGGCGGCTCCTGTGGGTGAGCGCTTGGTTTTCCCAATCGTTAATGGCGTCCATGGTGATGCTCCTTCGTCATCGTAGTGATTCTTGTGCAACCGGTTGTCCTTATCTTACGGGCGATGCAAAATACTGTGCAACCGGTTGTCCGCTGAACGGTCGATTTGGCCGGGTTAACGGTGCAACCGGTTGTACAATCGCAACACTTATGTCACCCTGAGTATCGAAACTCAGCACAAGACATCGTTCTTAAGCTCGTAGGCAACCTCCACGCCCGCTGATATCTCACCCACACGAGACGTATTCGATTTCGGCTTGGTTGCAAAACGACACCGGTCACCGGATATCATGAACGCTGTTCAGGCGCACTATAGTAAGCTGTATCCGCACTAGCCCGTATCAGTGACAACATCGACCGCATTTTCCAGGAGACGCCATGACACAACCAGTTCGCACCGCACCTACGCTTGCCGAGGTTGCCGCAGCTGCCGGCGTGTCGCGCTCCACGGCATCGCGCGCCCTCAACGATTCGCCCCGCATTAGCGAGGAAACCAAAAAGCGCGTCCGCGCGGCGGCCAAGGAAGTCAATTTTGTCCCCAACGCTCGTGGCCGAGCGCTCGCTGTCGGGCGCACGGAAATCATCGCCGTGCTCGTGACCGAGCCTCTGAGTGAACTCTTCAGCGACCCCACCTATAGCGAGTTTTTGAGCGGCATTACCGAGGAACTGTCGGAGTCGTCCTATCTGCCCGTTATCTTGCAGGCGTCTTCTACGCATGAGCGCAACCGCGCACGCGAGCACTTTGAGCGCCGCTCGTTCGACGCCGTGATCGACGTCTCTCCCTACAAAGGCAGCGAGCTGCTCGAGGTGCTGCGCGAGCTGGGCGTACCCACCGTGTTGTGCGGCCAGCTCGAGGGCCACCCCTATCGCGATGTGTTCTCGACGGTCTACTCTGACGACGAAGAGGGCGGACGCTTTGCGGCACTCGCCATGAAGGGGCGCGGCCGCAAAGATATCGTCGCCGTGTTGGGACCGCAAGACAACCCCGCTGTTGTCGACCGCCTGCGCGGCTACCGCGCCGTCTTGGGCGAAGACCTCCCAGACGCAAACGTTATCTATACCGGCTGGAACAGCGGAGACGGCTATCAGGCCATGCACCTGATTCTCGCGCGCAAGATTGCTTTCGATGGCGTGCTCTGCGGATCGGACCGTATCGCGGCTGGCGTCATCACCGCACTCAACGAGGCAGGCCTATCCGTTCCTGCGGACGTTTCTGTCGTCGGCTTCGACGATCACGAGATTGCGACGCGCTGCGTCCCCGCGCTCACGACCGTCCGCCAGCCCCTGCGCGAAGAAGGCCACATGGCCGCCAACATTGCGCTCGACATGATCAAGGGTGCCGAGCCTACCACCTCCGTGATGCACATGCAGCTGATCCAGAGAGACTCGCTATAAGAAACTGGGGCAGGCTTTCTGCCAGACAGTTGTTGCGGAAAGCCTGCCCCGTTTTGAGCGCTCATTCTGGGGCACAGTTTCCGTTAGACAGCTCAACCGGAAACTGTGCCCCATTATTTTGCCGAATTCTTGGTCGCACTTTCCCAGAGGACCCCCCCCCTTGGGAAAGCGCGACCCGTTCTGGACGCAAATTCCGGGTCGTAGTTTCCGCGACGCCCAGTCAACCTATACCCTCGCAACCTCGGCGTATAAAAAACGAGGGAAGACACACGTCCTTCCCTCGTTGCAAGCAAGATGTAGCCGCTCGCCTACATCAGGCGCAGGCTGACGTCCTTGAGCTGGGCGCCGCTAACGGCACTCGGGGCGCCCGACATAAGGTCGGAGCCGCTGGCCGTCTTGGGAAACGCCATGACGTCGCGGATGGAGTCGGAACCGGCGAGCAGCATGCACACGCGGTCCAGGCCCAGAGCGAAACCGCCCATCGGGGGCGCACCAAACTTGAGGGCCTCCATGAGGAAGCCAAACTGAGACTCGGCGCGCTCCTCGGTAAAGCCCAGGAGCTTGAGCATGGACATCTGCATCTCGGCGTTGTGGATACGCATACCGCCACCGCCGGCCTCAAAGCCGTCCATGACAAAGTCGTAGGTGCACGAACCGGCCGCCAGCGGATCGGCCTCGATCTTGGCGATGTCGGTCTCGGTCGGCAGGGTAAAGGGCTGATGCTCGGCAGCATAGGCCTTGCGGTCCTCGTCCCAATGGAACAGCGGGAAATTGACGACCCACAGGAAGTCGTGGCCCTCGCGCTTGATCTCGAGTGCGTTGGCCATGTGCGAACGCATGCCGCCCAGGATCTCGTCGGAGAGCAGGCGCGGGCCGGCGGCGAACATCACAAGGTCGCCGGGCTCGACGTCCATGCGCTCGCGCAGAGCGGCCATCTCCTCGTCCGAGAAGAACTTGACGATGGGGCTGTTGATGGAGCCGTCCTCGCGGAAGGCGATCCATGCCAGGCCCTTGGCGCCAAACGTGGAGGCCACGCCGGCGAGCTTATCGATCTTGGCACGTGCCCAGGCACCGGCGCCCTTGGCGTTGATGGCCTTGACGACGGAGCCCTCCTCGTTTGCGGCAGTCGCAAAGACCTTGAACTTGGAGTTGGCAAAGATGTCGGTCAGGTCGACCAGGTGCATGCCATAGCGGGTATCGGGCTTGTCGGAGCCATAGGTGTCCATGGCATCCCAGTAGTTCATACGACGCAGCGGCGTGGGCATCTCGACACCCATGCGGCCGAAGGCATCGGCAAGAACCTCTTCGAGCGCGCTCATAACGTCATTCTGGTCCACGAAGGACATCTCGATATCGACCTGAGTGAACTCGGGCTGACGGTCGGCACGCAGGTCCTCGTCGCGGAAGCACTTGGCAACCTGGTAGTAGCGCTCGACGCCACCGACCATGAGCAGCTGCTTCAGGAGCTGCGGGGACTGCGGCAGGGCGTAGAAGTTGCCCGGCTGGATGCGGCTGGGAACGATGAAGTCGCGGGCGCCCTCGGGCGTGGACTTAAACAGGGAGGGCGTCTCGACCTCCATGAACTCACGGTTGTGCAGCGCCTCGCGAATGGCAAAGGTGAAGTCGGAGCGCAGCTTGAGGTTGGCCATCATCTCGGGACGGCGGAGGTCCAGATAGCGGTAGCGCAGGCGGGTGTCCTCGCTGGTCTCGATGCCGTCCTCGATCTGGAACGGCGGGGTGACGGACGTGTTGAGCACCTCGGCGTGGTCGGTCAGGACCTCGATCTCGCCGGTCGCGAGCTTGGTGTTGGTGGTCTCCTCGCCACGGGCGCGCACGACGCCGTGGATCTTGATGGGCCACTCGGGACGCATGGTCTCGGCGATCTTAAAGGCATCGCCATCGGAGTGCTCGGGGTCGAAGGTGAGCTGCGTGATGCCCTCGCGGTCGCGAAGGTCGCAGAAGATAAGGCCGCCGTGGTCGCGGCGACGGCTCACCCAACCGGTGAGGGTGACCTCTTCGCCCACGTTCTCGAAGCGAAGCTCGCCGCAGGTACGGGTGTGCATGGAATGCTCATCGATGGGACGGGTCTGGCTCATACCAGTGATCCTCCTTTATGGATCTGTGCCGCCCCGTGTCGTTCCGGGCGGCGTCGTACAGATTTGCCCAGCCTGCGTAAACCGCGCAGCCGGACATGGCGTTCTATCTTATCGCACCCACGTCGATGTACCGCGAAAAAGTAACTCTTGCCCAAAGACTTGACGGAGACGAAACAATTGACGCGGCCTGGCCGTCGCCCAGGCGCGCCGCGTGCGACAATGTGCCCCAATACAACTGCACTAGGAAAGGCCCGCCATGACTGCACGCCTCATCGTTATGGATATCGACTCTACGCTCATCAACCAGGAGGTCATCGACCTGTTGGGCGAGGAGGCCGGCGTGGGCAAGCAGGTAGCGCAGATCACCGAGCGCGCCATGTGCGGCGAGCTCGACTTTAAGCAGGCGCTCGAGGAACGCGTGGGGCTGCTTGCCGGCTTGGACGAGAGTGTGTTCGAGCGCACCTTTGAGCGCGTGACGTTTGCCCCTGGCGCGCTGGAGCTTGTGCGCTCGGCGCACAGCAAGGGCTGGAAGGTCGGCGTGGTAAGCGGCGGCTTTCACGAGGTCGCCGATAAGATCGTGGCCGCCGCGGGCATCGATTTTTGCCTGGCCAACCGCCTGGAAGTCGTGGACGGCAAGCTCACGGGCAAGCTGGCGGCAGACATTGTGACCAAGGAGTCCAAGCTCATCCAGCTGCTGGACTGGGCAGTTGAGTGCGGTGTCGACATGGCCCATACCGTGGCAATCGGCGACGGCGCCAACGACATCCCCATGATTCAGGCTGCGGGCACGGGCATCGCGTTTTGCGCCAAGCCCAAGACGCGCGAGGCCGCCCCGTTTGCCATCGACGAGCGCAATCTGATGCTCGCCATGGACATCATCCTGCGCGACTAGTCAATCCGTCTAACAGCAGAATCAATTCCTCTATGTCTAGTTTCCGAACGATTTTGTTCTAATGTTCGGAAACTACCCTTCTCGTGCTAGACTTTGCACCGTCGAAGGGAACATATATGGATAAGCGAGATCTTGAGCAATTGCTGAGCGATGTTGCCGACGGAACAGTCACCCCGGCAGTCGCCCTCACGCGCATCCAGACGGCGCCAACCGCCGATCTGGGTTTTGCGCAGCTCGATCTTTCACGCGGGGTGCGCCAGGGAGTCGGCGAGGTTGTCTACGGCGCCGGTAAAACCGCCGAGCAGATTGCCGCCATTATCGAAGCGCTGCACGATGCCGGCCAGGAGCGCATCCTGGTCACGCGCCTGGATGCCAAAAAGGCAGCCCGCACCTCGGAGTTCCTCGACAACGACATCGACCTGGGATATGTCCCGGACGCGCAGCTCGCCCTCGTGGGCGGCAAGCCCTCCCCCACCGGCAACGGACGCATCGTCGTCGCCTGCGCCGGCACGAGCGACTTGCCCGTCGCCGAAGAAGCCGCGTTGACGGCCGAGTTCTATGGCAACGAGGTCGACCGCCTCTACGACGTGGGTGTCGCCGGCCTGCACCGTCTGCTCGCGCATGCCGAGGAACTTGCTCAGGCACAGGTGGTCATCGCCATCGCCGGCATGGAGGGCGCGCTGGCGAGCGTTATCGGCGGTCTGGTGAGCTGTCCGGTCATCGCCGTTCCCACCAGCGTGGGCTACGGCGCAAGTTTTGGTGGCGTAGCCGCACTGCTCGCCATGCTCAACTCCTGTGCCAGCGGCGTATCGGTCGTCAATATCGACAACGGCTTTGGCGCCGCTTACCAGGCAAGTCTTATCAATCATCTGAGCGCCGGCACACCCCGCGCCCGCTAAGGAGCATTCCATGTCCAATCATCAGCACACGCTTATCATCGACGGCACCTCGGGCATCAGCGGCGATATGACCGTCGCGGCCCTGCTCGACCTGGGCGCCAGCGAGGAGCACCTGCGCGAACAGCTCGCCACACTGCCGGTCGACGGCTTTACGATCGCCGTCACGCGCGTAAACAAGCATGGCATCGACGCCTGCGATTTCGACGTTCAGCTGGCAGAAGAGCTCGAGAACCACGACCACGACATGGCATGGCTCTACGGCAACGAAGCAGCTGCCGAGCACACGCACGAGCACACGCACGAGCACCACCATCATGACCATGACGAGCATGAGCACTGCCACGATCATGACCATGAGGCCCACGGTCATGGCCACGAGGGTCACCATCACGCCCACCACCATCACCACCGTTCTTTGGCGGATGTCACCGCCATCATCGACGGCTCACAGCTAAGCGATGGCGCCAAGCGTCGTGCGCTCGCCATCTTTACCGCACTTGCCGCCGCCGAGGCCAAGGCCCACGGCAAAACGCCCGAAACCGTCATGTTCCACGAGGTGGGCGCCGTCGACTCCATCGTCGACGTCTGCTCTGTCGCCATCTGCCTCGACGACCTGGGTATTGAGGACATCGTGGTCGAGTCGCTTTCCGAGGGCCACGGCACCATTCGCTGCGCCCACGGCCTCATGCCCATTCCCGTCCCCGCTGTCGTCAACCTGTGCCAGGCGGGCAATATCGCCCTCACGCCTGCACCGGTCGCCGGCGAGCTCGTGACGCCCACGGGCGCCGCCATCGTCACCGCGCTGCGCACGTCCGACCAACTGCCCTCACGCTACCGCATCGAAGCCGTCGGCTACGGCGCCGGCAAGCGCCCCTACGAGGGCTGCTCCGGTACGCTCCGTTGCTTGCTCGTTCACGCGGACGCATAGCCATGGATGCCCGCAAAGAAAAAAGCCGCGCTGCCATCGTTGCGGCGTTCTCCGAGCTGCTACGCGAAGAGGATTACGGCAAGATTACCGTCGGCGACATCATCGCGCGCGCTCACGTAGGCCGCGCGACATTCTACGGCCTCTTCAAGAGCAAAGACGACCTACTGTCCGAGCTCGTGAACGACATCTGCACCCACGCCCTCGACGACGATGGTACGCCGCTCGACGACCCACCCGTGCAAGTCGAGCATATCCTCAACAACCTCTGGGAACGCCGTCAGGGCGTTCGAGCCCTCGTAGCCGGCGCCGGATCCCGCGTCTTCGCCGACTGCTTACGCAAGACCATCATGTCACGAGCAGCCGAAACCGTCCCTACCGACCCAAACGGCCCCGCCGGCACCATGGACCGCAGCTTCCTACTACACCACATAGCCTCAAGCTTCGTAGGAATGGTCCAATGGTGGGCCTGGCACAACTTCGAAGCAAACAAAGCCGACGTAGCCAAAGACTACCTCTCGGCCATAAAGCCCCTCTTCAGCTAAGTAAGAAGCTCATCCCAAAGCATCGCCCCAACCCAGGGCGCCACGCATCCCAAAGTGTCACCCGCGCTTCAACCCCCCAACAGCAACAAGCCCCTCCCATCCAAATCCAAATTCAGATTTATATGTTGGGTTGCTTGTTCCAACGCGGCCAAGATCCCGCAGCTGTCCGCATGGGGGTAACTTCCCAGCGCATTCCGCAGGACGAAAGAACCCCCGCCGCACGAAGTGCGCAGCGGGGGTTCTTTCATGTCCGAGGACGCGCTGGGAAGTTACCCCATGCGGACAGCGGACAACTATGTAGCCTTGGACTAGAACATGCCCAAGAAACCATGCACAAACAGTGCAGCCAGAGCGGCACCGACAAACGGAGCGATGCCAGGAACGAGCAGGCCGTACTTCCAGTTATTGTCAGCCTTGTTCTTGATCGGCAGCACCTGATAGGCCATGCGAGGACCAAGGTCACGAGCCTGGTTCATGGCGAAGCCGGTGATACCGCCCATGCCCATGCCAACAGCCCAAACGATCAGACCGACGCAGATGGCGAGCATCAGGACGTTCTCGCCAGCACGGTTAGCAGCAGCAAGGATGGCGCTGATGAACACAAAAGTGCAGATAGCCTCGCAGAAGAAGTTGCGGGCATAGTTCGTACCCTCGGTGGTGGGGTTGGTCGAGAAGATATTGCGCTGGGCAATGGGATCGACGACACCATCGGAAGCCTTGAACTCATCGGCATACATAAGCCACGCGATCACGGCACCCGCAAAGCCGCCGAGCATATCGGCAATCATGAAGGGGATGCAGCTGCTCCACGGCACCAGGCCGACGATGCACTGGGCAAGCACCATGGCGGGGTTCATGCACACGGCGCCGCCAAAGATAAACAGAGCAACCGAGATGCCAAAAGACCAAGTGGTGATGGCAAACATATGACCAGAGCCCTGATACTTGGTGCCCTTGAGCACGGTATCGCAGTGCACGCCCACGCCAAAGATGATCATGAGGGCCGTTGCGCCGAATTCGCAGAGGAGTTTGGTAAGCATAAAACCTTATCTTTCTTGTCGGTTATAAACGATTCGTTTAGGCCGCGTACTAGTGCTGAGCGACGACAACGCCCAGGCCATCGGGAATGACGGCCACCTTGGCATCGGCACCCTTCATCTCAAAGGCGAGCTTGAGCGCCTCATCGAGGGTGTTAACCGGCGTCATGTGCATATCCTTGATCATCTGGTGATCGCACAGGTCGGTAACCATGATCACAGGGTGATGCGCCAGGATGCGGGCAAAGATCTGGCTCGTCCACTGGTCGGGCAGGGTCTCGTCCTTAGGACGGTCGATGCAGGCGCGCTCAAACTCTGCCGGATCATTGTCGGCGATGTTGTGATAGAAGCCCTCGCCACCGTGACCGTCGGCACAACCGGCGACATCGATGATCACGCCGCCCTCGGGAAGTGTGGCCTCTGCAGAGCACATGCCCTTCACGGCCTGATAGATGTTCTGGTCGAGCGGGTAGCCGCCGTTGGTGGTAATGGCAATCTCGCACTCGACGGGCTCAACGCCGGCAAGGCTCTTCACGAACTCGCAGCCAGCCTCGTGCGCCTTGTGGATGTCGCCGGCAAAGGAGCCGATGACCTCGTGCTTGCCGTTGAGCACCACGTTGAGCACAAAGGCAAGGTGAGCCATCTCGGCAGCGGCAAACATGTCCTCGCTCACGTGGTTGTGGCACAGGTTGCCGGCACGCGAATGGGAATCGTTCACAAACTGACCGTTGTGGTTGTACATGATGGTCTTGTAGCTGGCGATACCAGGCAGAACGGACTTGCGGCTACCAGAGAAACCGGCAAAGAAGTGCGGCTCAATAAAGCCCTCGGCAAGCAGCAGATCGCAATCGGCAGCAATCTTGTTGATGATGCACTCGCCGCCAGAAGGCAGGGTGCCGATCTTTTTCATCATGCTGTCATCGGTCGCGACGTGCATAACGATTTCCTCGTTGGCAACGATCTCCTCGCCGTACTTGTTGACGAGCTCCTCGTGCGTCGACGGACGATGCATACCCGTAGCAACCAGAATACGCACGCGAGCCTCGGGCGCAGCAGAATGGATGTGATGCAGCAGAATAGGCATCGTCACACGCGAGGGAACGGGACGCGTATGATCGGAGCTAATAATGACGATATCCTTCTTGCCAGCACAAAGCTCCTCGAGCGAAGGCGAGCCATAAGGATTGGCAAGCGACTCCTCTACCAGCTCTTCCTGCGATTTTGTAGTCTTAAACTCGTTTTGATGACCTTCCATCACACCCGCGAAGTTCTTATCCTCGAGCTCCAGATGCAACGTCTTGCGGTCAAACGGCAGTTCACATTCAAACAATGACGAGCGCCCTCTTCCTTTCAACTGACACACTAGATAAACCGTTGGAAGGATACGCCGCTCACCGAAAAACACCACCGTCCACCGACTCATTAACACAACGTTCATATTTGACCCACAACAAAACGGCCGCGACCCCAAACGGGACCGCAGCCGCCTGTCAAAGACACTATAGACAGGATGATTTACGCAGCGCCGAGGCAAACATCTAGTCCGAGACGTACGCACGTAAGCCATTTTGCATAAATTCATTAATTAATTGCATAAGATGGCGCATGGATTTCTGGCCATAACTGGGTAGTACCCTCCGGAGCGTGCATTTTTGCGAGTATTCAGCATCGCGGGATAAGATTTTGGTGCCAAAAATCTTTCAAAAGGTAGATAGTCCTCATGACTCGACCCATCTGGATAGCATGCGGCGAGAAACCAGCCATATATGATCGTCGCCAAAGCCCAATCGTCGTGCAAAAGCATCAACAAAGGCAGCGAAAGCCGGCTATGGCCTTATGCATCAATCTTTGGCTGCTGAAAACTCCGTTTTTTGCACGTCGCCCCAAGCAGCACCCTCACCCAGCGGCTGATCCGCCGAAGACCGGACATCGCAGGGCCCGCCATCAGTTTACTTTTAGGCACACTCCGCAGGACGCAAGAAGCCCTCGCCGCACTCCACGCTATGCGCGAAGCGCGCCTTATTCCCTTTAGCTTTAACCCCAGAAGACCGAGGACGAAGGGATCCGATGGGTTTCCCTCTGAATGCACTCCGCAGCACGAAGCCCCCTTATCCGCAGCTCCGAAGGAGCAGGATAAGGGGGCTTCAAGTGCGAGGACGCATTCAGAGGGAAACCCATCGGGTCCCGGTGAGAGCCACAGGGCTATCGATTACCCCGTGTTCTGCAAACCTGCCGAGACGCCGGTCACAGTCGAAAGAATCAGGCTCATGTACTCGGCCTTCTTCTCCTCGGCCATCTCGTCCTGATTCATGCGCACCTCGCGAAGGGCGCGGACCTGGGCGATGGACAGAGCGTCGACGTAGGGGTTACGCACGCGAACGGCGCAGCCGAGCACGCGACGACGCTGCAGCGGCCACTCATCACCGACGATGGCAAGGACCCACTTACGCGTGAGCTGCATCTCGGTGAAGACCTTCTCGGACAGATCCTGGCGGTCGCCCAGATGCAGATACATCTTGGCGATGCGCTGGTCGGTCTTGGCGATCGACATCTCGATGTTGTCGATAAAGGTGCGGAAGAACGGCCACTCCTGGTAGGCAGCCTTGAGCTGGTCAAGATCGCCAAGCTGCTCGCAGGCGGTGCCCAGACCGTACCAAGCGGCCAGGTTAATGCGCGCCTGGCTCCAGCTGAAGATCCACGGGATGGTACGCAGGTCGTCGAGCGACTTGGCACCCAAGCCGCGCTTGGCGGGACGCGAGCCGATCGGCAGCAAGCCGACCTCGGTCAGCGGCGTCACGGTCGAGAACCACGGTGTAAAGTCCTCGGTGTTCAGCAGGTCCAGATAGCGCTCGTGGCTTGCGGCGTTGAGCTTCTCGGCCATATCCCAGAACTTCTGCGTGGTCTCGGTGTTGGTCTTCTCGACACTCGGGGCCGACTGCAAAAGCGTTGCGGCGGCAACGGACTCAACATGGCGCTGAGCCAGCGTGCGGTTGCCGTAACGGGCAAAGATGACCTCGCCCTGCTCGGTGAGCTTAAAGAAGCAGTTGACCGAACCCTTGGGCTGCGCCAGCACGGCCTTGTTGGCCGGGCCGCCGCCACGGCCCACGGCACCGCCGCGACCGTGCATAAGCACCAGGTCGATATCGTTCTTCTCGGCCCACTTGGCGATGCGCTCCTGCGCAGAATGCAGCGCGAGCATGGCCGTGGTAGGACCGGCATCCTTAGAGGAGTCGGAATAGCCCAGCATGACCTCCATGCGGCGGTTGGTCTGGGCAAGGCGCTTTTGCACCACGGGCAGCGTAAGCATCTGGTCGAGCACGTCGACGCAGCCCTCGAGGTCCTCGAGCTGCTCGAACAGCGGGATCACGTCGAGCTCGGGGACATCCTCCTCGTGTGCAAAGGACAGGTGGGCAAGCTCAAAGACGTCGGCCACATGCTGGGCGCTCTTGGTGAACGAGATGATGTAGCGGTGCGCCATCTTCTTGCCGTAGCGCTTTTGGATGGAGCCGATAGCGCGGAAGGTATCGATGACCTCGCGCGTCATGGGCTGCAGGTCGCCATGGATACCGTTCTCGTGGATATCCTTGAGGGCGCGGGCGTGCACCACGGAGTGCTGACGGAACTCCATCTCGACCATGTGGAAGCCGAAGGACTCGACCTGCCAGATGATGGTTTGGACCGGGCCGTAGGCAGCACGGACGGCACCGCAGGCGGCCAGCGAACGCTGGACGACGCGCAGGTCATCCAGGAACTCGTCGGCGCTGTGGTACATGGTGTCGGTGATACGACGGACGGTGGCGTTCAGGCGGTCGGCCATGACGAGCATGACGGCGCGATGCGGCTCGTGCTCGGAGATCAGCTCGGCGCGGGCCGTGTAACGAGGGCTCATCTCGACCTGATGGTTCCACAGGTTAATGAGCTCGGCAGAAGGCTTGCTGTAGGTAGCCTCGAGCGTGAGGTTGCGGCCGATGTGGCGGCACTTGTCCTCGAGCTTGAGCACCATGTGCGTAAAGTACTTGGCGGCGACCTCACGGCTCACCTTGGCGGTGACGTTGGGGTTACCGTCGCGGTCGGAACCGATCCAGCTGCCGGGATGGAAGAACGCCGGGCACAGCGGCGGCACAGTACCGGCCTTGTCGCCCAGCACCCAATCGTCAAAACGACGATAGATAACGGGGATAACGTCGAACAGCGTGTTATCGAAGATGTCGATGATGGTATCGGCTTCCTCGACCGGCGTGGGCTTCTTGAGCGCGATGGGACTCGTACGCACCAGGGCGTCGATCTCCTGCAGCATATGGCGCTCGTTCTCCACCAGGTCGGAGCCGCCCAGACGCGGACGCTCCTCCAGCAGGTTGGAGATACGGCGGATCTTGCCCTCGACGGCCTTACGACGGGCCTCGGTGGGATGTGCGGTAAAGACAGGGTGGAACTCGAGCTTGTCGAGCAGCTCGTTGGCACCCTCGACACCCAGCTCATTCACCAGCTGGTGATAGGCAACGGTAAGCTCGTTGGCAGGATCGACCTCGGTATCGGTCGACGCACCGGCCTCGCGCTCGCGCAGCTGCGCCACACGGTAGTTCTCCTCCGACAGGTTTGCCAGATGGAAAAAGCTCGTAAAGGCGCGAACGATGACCTGCTGCTTATCGAGCGGCAGGCTGTCGATCAAATCGACGACCTCACGAAATGCCACGGCAGTGGGCTCGTCGGCGGTGGGCACGCCCTGCTCGTCGACGGCTTCGTCGGCAGCGCAGGTACCGGGGTTGCCGGCATTGACCACAATCTCGGCTGTCAAAATCTTGTCGAACAGGTCCGCGATCTCGGGATCATACTCGCTAAGCACACGGCGCTCCAGGCGCAAGAACAGCGCCAGATTGTCGCGCAGCTCCTCGGGGATCTCGATCTCGGCGAGACGCTCCCTGGACTCGGCATTCGAGCCGATTCGGTTAACGAGGCGGTTGACCACGGCAGCGACGCGCGCCGCGGCTTCGGGTACAGACTGGTTGCTTAGGTTCTCAGCCACGTTTCCTCCCATTCCTCCTTCTATGCACGTAACATGCGGTATTCATTATAGGCGCTTGAGAAATACTTTCGACACTGATTGCGCTTTACCACACAAAAGTATTTTCTGCATTGCAAAGGTTTTTGCCCTAAATGGTCGTATTTCTCGGTGGGCGGCATACGTAAACGGGGGCATTCCGCATAAAAGCGAAACACCCCCGTAACAATCGCTCTCCATGAGCAGGGCACGTTAGCAGGCCCGAAGCTCAAAAAGATGCGCTACAGGCGCTCGCGAACCGCCTCGACGACGTTGTCCAGATCGACCAGTACCTCGTCGTGGCTCTGCATGTCGCGCACCTTGACCTTGCCGGCGGCAAGCTCGTCGCCACCCAGGACTAGGATGAGCTTAGCGCCCACCTTGTCGGCCTGCTTAAACTGGGCCTTAAGGGAACGGCCCTGATAGTCGGCCTCGGTCACGATACCTGCGGCGCGAAGCTCCTGCGTAATGGCAAAGACGTTCTGGCGCAGCTCCTTGCCGGCATTGGCGACGTAGACGCACGGGACCTCCTCGGCACCCAGGTCGCTGCCAAAGGCCTGCAAGGCCAGCAGGGCGCGTTCAAAACCGACAGCGAAGCCGACGCCTGCCGTGGGCTTGCCACCCTCGAGCTCGACCAGGCCGTCATAACGACCGCCGCCACCGATGGAGCCGACACCGGCGCCGGGAGCCTCGACCTCAAAGACAGTACGGGTGTAGTAGTCCAGGCCGCGCACCAAGGTGGGATCCTCGACATACTCGATACCCGCCGCATCCAAATAGCGCTTGACCTGCTCGTAGTGCTCACGGCACTCGTCGCACAGGTTGTCGCCCATCAGCGGGGCGTCGGCCATGATCTCGCGGCAGTGGTCGTTCTTGCAGTCGAAGGCGCGCAGCGGGTTGAGCTCGGCGCGCTCGCGGCACTCATCGCACATCTCGTCGGCGTGATCGAGGATAAACTGCTTGACCTGCTCGCGGTAAGCCGGACGGCACTGCGCATCGCCCATTGAGTTAATAAGCAGACGGAGCTTGGACAGATCGAAGCCCAGGCGCTTGTAGAACTCCATGAGCATGATGATGCACTCGGCGTCTGCCGCCGGATCGGGAGCGCCGAGCCACTCGATGCCCACCTGATGGAACTGGCGCAGGCGGCCCTTCTGGGGACGCTCGCCGCGGAACATGGCCTCGGCGTAGTAGGCCTTAAACGGCGTGGAGCCCTGGGGCACCAGGTTGTTCTCCACGACGGCGCGCACCACACCGGCTGTGCCCTCGGGACGAAGAGCCAGGCGCTGCTTGGGCTTGAGCTTGGTATCGGTGCCCTCGGTAAAGACGCGCTCCAGGTTGGCGCCGCTAAACACGCGGAACATCTCCTTGCGCACGACGTCGGTCGACTGGCCGATACCGTGGACAAACACGTCCACCTGCTCGATCGCGGGCGTCTCGATGGGCTTAAAACCAAACGGCTCGAACACGCCGGCCGCAATCTGCTGCATCTTTTGCCAGGCGCGCATCTCGGCGCCGATAAGGTCGCGGGTTCCCTCCGCCTTCTGTGCCTGCATGGGCAAACACCTTTCTTTTGTATCGCGTCATAGGTAGTGGTCATTATACGGCACAAAAACAAAACGCGGCGGCGCGTCTGACCGAACGAGGGTATGGGGACTCGTTCGGCCAGACGCACCGCCGCGTTTTGTGATCCGTTTTCCTCCGTCCCCTTCGGATTACGTGATCTGTTGGGGACGGAGGAAAACAGATCATTTCGTAGGCCCGTGGCCGCCTTGGAAACCGAATGATGGTACGAGCATCCATTCGGCTTCCAAGGCGGCCACGGGCAGAACGGGGCGAACGGAAAAGAGCGACGGGCGTCTACTCCCCCGCCACGCTCGCGCGCAGCTTGGCGGCGATGGGCTCGGATGCCAGCAGGAACACGAGCATGACCACGGAGCACGCCAGGCACACAATCCAGGTGCTCGCAAAGGAGCCCGTGGCATCGAACAGCACGCCCGAGACGATGGCGCCGGTAGTGTCCAAGATTGCCTTGAAAGACAAGGGCATAGGCCTTATGGCCATGCCCGCAGGCTTGAAAGACAAGGTTGGGCGCTACCGGTGGTCGGCGATATAGCCCAAAGCGACTGCCGCATAAGCCGCGGCGCCGAGCGGCAGCTCGGCATCGCTAAAGCGTGCCTTGGGATGGTGCTGAGCAAAATGCTCGTCCGTATCAGTCGCGGCAGCGCCCACGGTAAAGTACGCACTCGGGATCTCGCTCGAGATCAACGCGAAGTCCTCGCTCGCCATGGCGTGGAACAGTGGCAGGAAGGCGGACTTGGGCAGCACCGCGCCCACGTAGCCAAGCGACGCCTGCGTCATATCGTCATCGAGTACGAGCGGGGGAACATCCGAGAGCGTCTCGATAGTCGCCGGCGTACGATAGGTCGTGGCAACGCCGTTAACGACCTCCGCGATGCGGGTCTTGAGGTGCTCCATGAGCTCGACGTCGAAGCCACGCAGCGTTCCCTCGAGCACACAAGTGTCGGGGATGACATTTGCGGCCTGACCGCCGGCGAACTTGCCAACGGTCAGTGCGACCTCCTTGGCCGCCGGCACTTCGCGAGCGATGAGCTCCTGAAGCGCCAGGTGCACATGGACGCCGGCCGTGATGGGGTCGATGCAGATCTCGGGGCTCGAGCCATGGCCGCCCTTGCCCTGCAGCGTAATGCGAAAACCGTACACGCCCGAGAGCGCCGGGCTGCCGTAGAGCACCAGGCCAAGCGGCGACTGGCTATTGACATGCATGGCAAAGGCAGCCTGGGGACGCGGGTTCTGCAACAGACCGTCGGCGATGGCGGCGCGGGCACCCTCAAAGGTTTCCTCGCCCGGCTGGAACAGCAGTTTGACGGTGGCATTGGCGTCGACAAGCTCGGCCTCGCGGGCCTTGAGCAGGCGCGCCGCACCAAGCAGCGCCGTCGCGTGCATATCGTGTCCGCATGCATGCATGCAGCCGTTCGTAGAGGCGAAAGGCTCGCCTGACTCTTCGGCAACGGGCAGGGCATCCATGTCGCCGCGCAGCATAACGACCGTACCGGCCTGTTCGTCCGTGCAGACGCCATTGCCCTGGGCCGCAGCGGCACCGGCGCCGACAAGGCCCACAACACAGGAACCATCGACGAGCGTGGCAAATGGGATGTCCATCTCGGTCAGGCGTGCTTGGATATACGCAGAGGTCTGTGGGAGGCTATTACCCAGCTCGGGCATCTGGTGTAGATCGTGTCGCCACGCAGCGAGCTCGTCTGCAAAAGCCTGAGCTTCTGCAACAAGACCGTCACCGATAGCGGTCTGCGCCGCTGCGGTGGCCTTGGGCGCTGATTGCGGTTGAAGATCGGACAAAGCTGGTGCCATAGATGCCCTCCAGTATCGTTTTTACAGCAAGCACTTTGATAGCATAAAGTGCAAGGTACTACTTTAAGGGCGAGGCATAAAATATGCCGCCCCGGGAGGGCGGCGCAACAAGTTGTTTACAATTGCGGGCGCGGCTTTCGACGCAAAAAATCGAAGTGAGTCTCGCTCAAGATAATCGACAGGAAGATGAGCGCGAAGCCGGCGAGCAGGCGCGAGGTGAGCGCCTCCCCCATCAGCAGCACCGAGAACAGCACGCCCGAAGGGGACTCCATCGAAAGGAGCAGCGAGCCCGTCGAAGCCGGGACATGCGCCAGGCCGACGTTTTGGATGAGCAGAGCCACGCATGTGCAGCCCACCGAGAGAAACGCCATCGCAGTGATAAAGCTCGGCGTCCACACGGACAGAGGCGCTTGGGTCTCAAATAGCAGCGACGTTGCCAGGCTCAGCACGCCGTTGCCCACAAACATCCAAAACGTGATGACGTTGATGTCCATTTTGCGACCGTACTTGGCGGTCACCGCCATCTGGATGGCGAAAAAGACCGCACCCGCCAGCGTAATGACGTCACCGATGTTGAATTCAACGCTATCGAGCGCCACCAAACCAATGCCCGCCAAGCACAGCAGTGCCGCGCCCAGGTTATAGCGGGTGAGTTTTTCGCCGCTCAGAAAATAGCTCGCGAACGGCACAAGGATGCAGTACGTGCCCGTCAAAAAAGCATTCTTGCCCGCCGTAGTATGTGCCAGACCGACCGTCTGCAACGCATAGGCCGCCCACATGAGCACGCCCATACTCAGGCCAACGATCAGGTTGCGAGCGTTGAAATGTGCAATGATGCGCTTGTGGAAGACGGCAAACATGACCAACGCTGCGGGCAGAAAGCGTACATAGAGCAGCGCGAACACCGGAATGGTGCCGAGTGCGTCCTTCATAGTGGTAAAGGAGTAGCCCCAGATGACCGCCACCGAAAGGAGCAGAACCTTCCAGAACAGCGGAGAGCGTGCGCCGGCGCCCCGGGGAATACCGCCCGCGCCCAAATCCTCACGGGCTACAGGGCTATCGGGCAAGTTCTCGATTTCGTTGGCAGCGTATTGGGCCATGGAACATCCTCGCACTCAATCTGGGCGTGGTGTCCGCACGCGTATGGCTGCGTGCCGCCTCATGGTCAAATAAAAACAGGGCGCGCCGGACCCCCGGCACGCCCCGCTACTGTATCAACAACCAAGCAGCACACGCAATTCACTACGCTAAAGCATCGGGTTGGAAGACCTCGATGTTCCGACGGCGTTTACGTGGCTGAACTAGATCAACTTAGTTGCCTCCAGCTTTTCGATGATCCAGTCGTTGGCTTTGATGACCGGGCGGCGGAAGACGACGCCCAGGGCCAGCGACGGAATCAGGTAGCTCGCCAAGATACCCAGCTCAATCCAGTACTCCATATGGTAGGCACCGGCCATGGCGGCGTGCATGGCGTTGATGCCGTGAGTAAACGGCAGGAACGGGTAGATCGCCTGGAACACGGGGCCGGTCATCTCGATGGGGAACGTACCGCCCGAACCGCCGACCTGCATGACCAGCAGCACGACGGCGAGGGCCTTGCCGATATCTCCAAACGATACCGTAAGCGTGTAGACGATATTGGAGAACACGAGACTCGCGACCCAGCCCGCCAGCACAAACTGCAGCGGGTCGTCGCACTGAATACCAAAGAACAGAATGTCGCCCGCGCACACGAGCGTCGCCTGCAGCAAGGCCAGGCCGCCAAAGAACAGATAACGGCCCAAGTAGATCTCGTGCAGGCGCACGGGAATGAGCTCGTTGATAAGCTCATCGTCAACCGAGACCTTCATCATGGCCGCCAGAACAATCGAGCCGACCCAGAGCGACAGAATCGTGTAGAACGGCGCCATGGCCGAACCGTAGTTGCGGATCGGATAGACCGGCTTGCGGTCGAGTGCGACAGGGCCGGAAAGCGACACGGCGAGGCCCTCGGGGTCGCTGCCAATCATTGTCTTAATCATGGCCAGGTCACCCGAGATCAGAGCGCTATCAAGCTCGTCCTTAAAGGCGCTGATCTTGTCCGACGCCTCGCCCAGCTGATCGGAAGCCTTGTTGACGAGCCTTGCAGCCTTGGAGAGACCCTTCGCGAGCGAACCAGAGGCGTCGGTCAGACCGCTCACGGCGCTATCCAAGTCACCCGAGATACCGTTCAGGGAATCCAGAACGCCCGAAATGGTCTTCTTGAGCTCCTTGGCCTTAACCGAGAACGTAGAATCGTAATCGGACTTGGCACCCGAGATACCCGCTTTGGCATCGGCGATGGCCTGGTCGACCTCGGCGCGCGAGTTGTTGACCTCCGCCATGCTGTCCGAAAGGGACTTTGCGGTCGCCGTCAGGTCCTTCGCATTGTTGCGGTACTCCACGGCAATTCTGCCCAGCGACGTCGCAGCGGACTTAAGGCCGTCTTTGAGCTTGTCATCACTCACCTGGTCGGCAAGGTTGCGGAGCCGATCGGCCATCGCATCGATATCGTCAGCACGCGTATTGAGCGCCGCTGCGGCTTCGTTGAGCTGAGACACCGTAAGGTCAACATGCTGATTCGCGGCATCGAATGCCTTCGCAAGCTCGGCGGACACGTTGTCGAACGAGCCCGCGCTTCCGTCAATCGCCGCGTCAACGGCATCGCTGGCGGCCTTGAGTGCTTCCTTGGAATCATTGATGCCGCTCTTGGCGTGCTCCATCAGCTGCTTCGTCGACTCATCGACGGTGCCCGTCTGCTTGAGCATGCCGCCCGCCGATGTCAGCGAATCGGACGTAGAGCTCAAAATGCCCGCGAGCGACTTCGCGCTCGCCTGAACGTCCTGCAGGTCCTCGACCGAATCGCCCAGCGTAGAGGACAGATTGGCGATAAAGTTGCTCACCTGGTCGGTGCTCATATAGTCGAGCAGGCTGGACACGGTTTTAAGACCGATAGTCGTGATGGTCTTGGTAAAGGTCTCGTTGACCTGGCTCTGGACGGCGCTCGAGCCTTTCTCGGTCACGATCTGCGCGATGGCGTTGGCCTTCTGGTTCTCGTAGAACTCGATATCGGCGTGCTTCACCTCAGTCGAGAAAAGCGTCATCATATCGGCGCTAAACGTTTTAGGGATAACGACGGCAGCGTAGTACGCGCCCGACTTAACGCCCTCAATCGCCTTATCGCGGTCGTTGAGGACGACCCAGTCGAAGTTCTCGTTGCCGCGCAGGGTGGCGGTTACGTTTTCGCCCACATTGACCTCGACGGGAATCAGATCGCTCTCGTAGCCCTCGTCGGTGTTGACCACTGCAATTTTAAGGTTGCCGGTATTGCCGTAGGGATCCCAGCTTCCGGCGATGTTAAACCACGCGTACAGGCACGGCACGATGATCAGGCCCATCACAACAACCAAGCCGATCACGGAGCGAGACACGTTTTGGACATCGCGCTTAAACAGGTGCAGGATGTTTTTCATTTATGCCTCACCTCCTTTAGAGTGCTTGCCAAGCGGGGTGGTGTCCCCGTCGTTTCCGCTTACGTTGTCAACGTCGTCGACATCTTGAGCCTTACGATGCGCACCGATATGCGGCAGACGGCTCGTGGGCTGTTCGCTGTCCTTGGTGCCCCGCTCGCTGGCGTTGAGACCAAACATGCGACGGGCAGCAGGGATGGCAGCCGTGTGCTCGCGCATCTCGCGGCGAAGGTCCTCGTCCGAAAGCGCCGAGATACGCATCTGGGTATTGAGGCTCGCACGGATGTACTCGATGTTGATGAGCCAGCCACAGATGGCGATAACCGAAATGATCCAGATAACGAGCAGGATGATCTTGCCGTTATTGTCGATATCGAGCACCGTCGAAAGCACAAAGAGCAGAACCTGCACGCCTACCACGGCGGCAAAACCGCCCTTGATGTAGTACGGGTAGCGATGCTCAAACGCCACGGCATGATCGAGCAGCTCGCGACGGTACGAATCCGAATCGAGCATGACGCGCATGGCCGTGCGCAGCGAATAGCGCTGGCGCGGCAGGTCGTTGGACTCGCAGATCATGAGGCCCGTCGTGGAAAGCTGCTTATCAAAGAGCAGGTTGAGGTTGAGCAGCAACGGGCGCAGCTGCAGACCGATAAAGAGCGCGATAATAAGGAACACGCCCAGGATGCACAGGTTGAACAGGTAGTTGAACGAATACATGCCACCGACGGTCTCGCGCAGCAGGTTGATGCCATAGGTGAAGGGCAGCAGCGGGTGCAGCCACTGGAAGAAGCCGGGCATCATCTCGATGGGATACATGCCCGACGAGCCGGGGATCTGCACAATGACGAGGATGACGCCAATGGCTTTACCGATATGCTTAAAGGTGGTGGACAGCGCATAGATGATGTTGACGTAGGTGAACGAGATAGCGATGCCGCCCAGCACAAAGAGCAGCGGATTGACGCACTGAACGCCAATGACCAGGTCGCCCACCGTAACGATAATGGCCTGGAACGCGCCCAGGATCACCAGCAGCAGCCAGCGGCCAAAGTAGCCCTGACGCGCCGTAAAGCTACCGATGCCCTCGCGGTCGACCTCGAGCTTGTAGATGGCGATGAGCACATAGCCGCCCACCCACAGCGCCAGATTGGTGTAGAAGGGCGCGATGCCCGAGCCAAAGCTCTTGACCGGATAGATGGACTTGGACGTCAGCTCAACCGGAGATGCCATGAAATCTGCCACGTCATCGACGTCGACGTCCATGAGGTCGGCTAACTCGCCCATAGACTCAGAGGTCTGCAGCGCCGCAATGTCATTGGCGGCGGTCGCGAGCTTGTCCTGAACTTTGGCAAGGGAGGCGTCGGTTTGGGACAGCGTGGTCTTTGCCTGCTTGAGCGTGGCGTCGAGCTGCGCCAGCGTGCCGCGCGCGCTCGCTATCGTGGGGGTCACACCCGATACAATGCCGGTCAAATCGCCCGAAACGGCGGCAAAGGAGTCAAGCGCGCTCGAAGCCTTCGGCAGTGCGTTCTGCCCCAGATCGGTCTGAGCCTGACCGAGGTTAGCCGTACCGGTCTGAATTGCCGCGTTGAGTGCGTTGCTCGCGTTCGAGATTGCCGTAGCGTCGTTTGCCATGGCGCTCGACTGTGCAGAAAGGCCATCCTTGATACTCTGCAGCTTCTGGTTTTGCTCGCGAAGCGAATTGATGGTCGATGCGATGAGCGCGTCGGCGTTCTCCGATCCCGTCGACGTATCGTTAGCGAGAATCTGCAGGCGCTCGATGACAGCGCTGTTGTGGTCAATCGTCGCCTGAAGGGATTCGAGCGAGTTGTCGATTCGAGTGGTCGTGGACGTAACCGTACCGGTGAGTTTGCCAATCGCGGCGTTCGCAGAAGCCGATGTCTTACTCAGCACGATGCTGCCCTCCGAAAGCGCCTTGGAGAGCGAGGTGATGGACTTGCCAGCCGTGGTGCGAGCTTCGCCCAGCAGGTCATTGCCCTGAGCGATTGCCTGCGTTAGCGACGGCGCCTGCCCCTGCAGGCCCGCCAGCGCAGCATCGGCCGAAGCAATCGAGTTACTTGTCTTGTCGATGGCGGTGTTCATGTCGCCGATGGAATCACGTACTTCGCCCAGGGTATTAGACGCCTCGGACACCGAGCCCGCCAGCGAATCCTGAGTCTGGGTTGCCTTGTCTTTAAGGTCGATGCCAGCATCTTTGGCAATGCCCGCGACGGTCTCGCCCACCGTGGAGACAAACTCCGAGTTGATCTGCTCCTCGATGGTGTTGGCACCGGTATCGGTGACCTTGGGCGCAATGGCGCTCTTTTTTTCGTTGACGTAATAGGTGAGCTTCGGCTGATGGTAATTGCCGTCGAGCATCGAGACGAGATTGTCGGAGAAGTTCTTGGGAATCACGATGGCAGCATAGTATTCGCCACTTTCGACGCCCTCTTTGGCATCTGCCGCCGAGTCGACGAAGGTCCAGCCAAGCTGGTCGTTCTCCTTGAGCTGGTCGACCACCTTATCGCCTGCGTTAAGCTCGCCCACTAGGTCGTTCTGGGTGCCCTGATCGTTGTTGGCGATGGCGATTTTAATGCCCTGGGTATTTCCGTACGGATCCCAGTTGGCAACGATGTTGTACCAGGCATACAGCGATGGAATGACGCACACACCCAAGGTAACCACCAGGGCGACGGGGTTCATAAGCAGTCGCTTAATGTCGCGCTTAAATATCGCAAAGGAGACCTTTGCGTTGGATAGTTTGCTGCCGAGACTCACGCTTGGACCATCCATCCTGTCGTTGAATCGAATCGTACTATCGACAACCATTGTACGTAGACGCTTTAGTGCCTCGCGGCACAATGGTGCTGAGTTTTGCGGGTAGCAATATACTACGAAGATGATTTAACGTACAGATGTACAGTATCCTAAATTTCAGCAGGTCACAAAACCACAACCCGCACAAATTAGCAATTCAAATAGTCATCGGGGACGTTCTTAAACGACTAGTCAAACAAAAACGTCCATTACAGTCGAAATTGTCAGCCTGGGACCGTCTCGGGCTACGATTGAGGCGCGCCCAGAACGGGCCGCCGACCGGGCGCCCGCGCACGGCCGAACGTCCCTGCCCCCGAGAGGGCCT
>UQTD01000008.1 GCA_900543845.1 uncultured Collinsella sp. | reverse complement strand
GTGGCGCTGCCGGGTGACGCCGGCGTGATCGCCGATGCCCCGGGCCTGCGCAGCCTGCCGCTTGTGGGGCATGAGCGGGGTCTGGCGCGTGCCTTCCCCGAGATCGTCGAGGCGTCGCGCGCTTGCCGGTTTGGCGATTGCACGCACACTCACGAGCCGGGTTGCGCCGTTCGCGAGGCCGAAGATGCCGGACAGATCGACAGCCTGCGTCTGGAGACGTTCCAAAACCTGGCGTCATCCATGCGCGTGAGTGCCCAAATGCTCGATCCCGATGTCCATCTGTAATTGAACTTTCCTATGACAGCCGTCTCCTAACTGCTTGGGAGGCGGCTTTTTTGCTGCCAAAGCGCCTCGAAAAATGCGTTTTGCCGACGTTCTGACCAAAACCTTGCCACGAGCTTGACGGGCTGGTCAGCTTTTGGTCAGCAATTGGTTTGACACGTAAAACCAAGATTGCGATTGCGCCGCTTTGCGCCCTGGTCGCCCAGACAATGGTGGTACGGGCATTTGCCCGGTGCTACCTTGAGAGGAGCGGCCGTGAACAAGAGCAAGCGCATCGCCATCAGTCTGGTCGCGGGCGTGCTTGCCGCGGCGCTCTGCATGGTCTACGGCTCGTCGATCCGCTCGCAAGCCGAGCAGGTCCAGGCCGAGACTTTGGCAAAATACGGCGGCGACCGCGTTGAGGTGTGCGTCGCGGCGCGCGATATCGATGCGGGCGAGGCTCTCGACGAGACTAATGTCATAACTCAGGAATGGCTGGCCAGTCTGTTGCCGCGTGATGCGGCGACCGAGCTGCGTCAGGTGCGCGGCGACGTGACGACCTCGCGCATTCCTAAAAACGCCGTGATTTGCAATGTCTACACCAAGGCCGAGAGCCACAAGCTCGAGGTGCCTAAAGGCAAGGTCGCCGTTTCGGTGGCGGTCGATGCCGAGCACTCGGTCGGCGGCGCCACGGGCGTGGGCAGCTATGTGGACGTGTACGTGCAAAAAGATGGCGTGACCGATCGGCTGTGCGGCGCGTACGTGATCGATACCAGCGAAGATGCCGGCACCACGCGTGAGGGCAAGATCGAGTGGGTGACGCTGGCGGCAGACCCCGAAGATGTCAAGGAATTGCTGGGAGCCTCGGGAAAGGGAACGGTCAGCTTGACGATTCCCGCCACGGCGCGCGGCAAAAAGAGCGGAGGCGACGAGTGATGAAGGCGATCTGGCTTGCGTGCTGCGCGTGCGGCGATTACGGGCTGCTACAGCAGGAAGTCGAGGGTCGCGATGTGGGCGCACAGGTGCTTCGCGTGGGGGATCTGGACGGGCTGGTATCCATGGCGCGGGCGTTTCCCTCGCGCCGCGGTGCCGCCATCATCGCGGCATCTCTGTTCGATACCGAAGACGTGCGGAAGACCGTTGCACGCCTGACGGCCGAGGGCCGTGTGAGTCGCGTCGTCGTGTTGATCGAGACGCTCGACCCGTCGGATATCGAAGGGCTGTTTCGCGCGGGGGCGACCGAGGTCATCGCTGCGCACAGTTTGTGCGGCAACGGGCGCACGGGCGAGGGAACGGTTGATTCCGATCGGCGCATGACGATTGAGCCCGATGCTTTTGTTGATAGGGAACCCGGGGCGCCTCGCGCTACAAGAGGCCCGCGTGTTGATGAATATGGAAAAGCGGAAGCCGAGCATGGTCGGCGCCCCCGGGACCCTCTTGCATACGATGACGCTGGAGGGCCGGTACCGTATGGCGATGACGTTCCGGCTGAAGATATGGGATACGTGCACGGCGTAAATCTGGCCGATGAGCTCGACGAGGTCGAGGGTTTTGCCGGGGTTGGCGAGCCGTGTGCCGCTGCGTCCTTGGCTTCGGAACCGCAGCCCGGGCAGCCTGCCATGCCGGCTTGGGCTCAGCGCGTGACCGCGGCGGGGGAGACGGGGATGTTATCGCCCGCGTCCGTGTCGCCGGTTCCTGCACCGTCGGCCCCCGCGCCGTCGGCGGACGCTTCGATTCCGCCGCGTCGGGCGCCGGTCGTCTGCGTCGTCTCGGGTTCGGGCGGTTGCGGCAAGTCGACGATCGTTGCCACCATGGCGCATGCGGCGTCGCTGTTGGGTTTGCGTGCCGCTGTGCTCGACTTGGACCTCATGTTTGGAAACCTATACGATCTGCTGGGTGTCGATGCCCCACACGATATGGCGACGCTTATCGAGCCGTCGGCGGCGGGCGCACTTGCCGAGCCGGATATCGTTGCCGCATCGATGCGCGTCGCCCCGGGCGTCACGCTCTGGGGACCTGTCGCGGCCCCCGAGAAGGCCGAGCTCATGGCACGTCCGGTGGAGCTATTGCTCGATGTTTTGCGCCGCGAATCCGACGTGGTCTTTGTCGACACCTCGGTCTTTTGGGGTGATGCCGTGGCCGCCGCGGTGGCGGCGAGCGACCGTTGCCTGGTCGTAGGCGATGCGGCAGTATCGTCCGCGACATCCGCTTCGCGCGTCATTGAGCTGGCGAGCCGCGTGGGCGTGCCACGCACGCGCATGAGCGCCGTGTTCAACCGGTTTGGTGCGCGCGGCGCCGACGAGGACGTCGCCATGCGCTTTGAGATTGCCTGCGCACTGAGCTCCAAGATCCGCATTGCCGATGGCGGTCAGGACTTGGCCGCGCTCATGGCATTCGGTCGCGCCGACGAGGCAGTGGGTCAGACGAGCGCTTTTGCGACCAGCGTGCGCGAGGCCACGCGCGAGATGCTCGTGGAGCTGGGCTGCGCCGTCGGTCCCTGGAGCGATATGGTCGCCGACCGCGCGACCCGCACCGAGCGCCCGCGCATCCGTCTTCCCTGGTCGCGTGAGGGTGATCCGCGATGAGTTTGCAGACGAGGATTAAAGCCGCTGGCGCGGCCGCTGCGGCTGCCCCCGTTGATGCGGGACGCCGCCGTGCCGTTAAACGCCGCACCAAGCGTGCGGTGATGGACCGCATGGGCTACGACGAGGTGGCGCGCATCAGTGCCTACGTCGACCCGGCCTTTGCTCGCTCTGAGCTACGTCCGGCAGTGGAAGCGGCGCTCAACGTGGAAGAGCCGACCGACTTGGCGACGCCTGAGCGTGAGACCATCATCGACGAGATCCTAGATGACGTGGTGGGCCTGGGACCGCTGCAGCCGCTCATCGAGGACGACACCGTTACCGAAATCATGATCAACGGCTGTCGCTCTGCCTTTTTTGAGCGCAGTGGCGTTTTGTATCCCATCGAGCACGCGTTTGAGGACGACGAGCAGATCCGTGTGCTCATCGACCGCATCATCTCGCCGCTCGGCCGTCGTATCGACGAGCGTAGCCCCATCGTCAACGCCCGCCTCAAGACGGGTTATCGCGTCAACGCGGTGATTCCACCCGTGGCGATCGACGGGCCAATCCTCACCATTCGTAAGTTCTCGGACCGTATCTGTTCGCTGGACGAGCTTGTGGGGTTGGGGTCACTGCCGCTTTGGTATGCGCAGCTGCTGTCGTGCGCGGTGTCGTTGCGGCAGGACTTGGCGGTTGCGGGAGGCACGGGGTCGGGCAAGACCACGCTGCTCAACGCGCTGTCGTGCGAGATTTCCACCGGCGAGCGCATTGTGACGATCGAGGATTCCGCCGAGCTCAAGTTTGCACATCACCCACACGTTGTTCGTCTGGAGGCGCGTGAGGCGTCAATCGAGGGCGAGGGTGCGGTGACGATCCGCGACCTGGTGACCAATGCCCTGCGTATGCGCCCCGACCGCATCGTCGTGGGCGAGGTGCGCGGTGCCGAGTGCTGCGACATGCTGCAGGCCATGAACACGGGCCACGACGGCTCGCTTACCACGCTCCATGCGGGTACCGAGCAGGAGACCGTGGTTCGCCTGACGCTGCTTGCGCGTTACGGCATCGATTTGCCGAGTGAGCTTATCGAAGAGCAGATTGCCATGGCGCTCGACGGCATCGTGATGTCCGAGCGCCATGCAGATGGCAGGCGCTTTGTGGCCTCATATTCGGGGGTTCACCGCGGCGCGTCGGGCGGTGTTGAGCTCGAACGCTACGTGACTTTCGATGCCGCCGAACGCACCTGGACGCTCGACCGCGAGCCGCCGTTTATTACGGAGGGCTTGCGGTCGGGAACGCTCACGCAAGAGGAGGTGGACGAATGGAGATCGCTATGCCCCTCGTCGTAGGGGGTTTGGCGGGGCTTTCTGTCGCGACGACGTGTGGGGTAGAGCTACGTGTGCCGCGGATGCCGCCGGCGGAGCTGGCGCGCCAGACGCTCGAATCGATGGCGGAGAAGCTGCCGCGTGAGTTGGCGGAAAACGACCTGCTGACAAAGATTGCCCGCTCGTGGGCGTCGCTGGTCCCTGCAGATCGCCTTGGGCTTGCTATTGAGGATAACGCGGCTCGTCTGGCATTTCTGCTGCTGTCGAGCGGTATCTGCAGCGTTTTGCTGGCCGTTGCGTCGTTGTCGCCCATCGGCTTTGTCTTGGGGCTGGTGGCGCCGTTTGGCGTGGGTGCCGCGCGTGACACCTTCGATCGCCGACGCGAACAGCATGATGTAGAAGAGGCCATGCCCGAGGCATTTACAGCGTTATCCATGTCGCTTGCCTCGGGGCATTCGCTGGCACAGGGCATGCGCTTTGTGGGCGCCCATGCGCAAGAGCCGGTGCATACCGAGTTTTTGCGGGTGGCGGCGGCAATCGATTGCGGTATCTCGGCGACCGACGCACTCGATGACCTACTCGTTCGCATCGATGCCCCCGGCCTTTCGCTTGTCACCTTGGCGCTCAAAGTATCGCAGCGTACCGGGGCTCCGCTTGCCGGCTTGCTGTCCGAGGCGTCGAGCATGGTGGGTGAGCGCATTGAGCTCAAACGCCGTCTGGACGTTAAGACGTCACAGGCGCGTATGTCGGCACACATGGTCGCGGCGATGCCGGCGGGCATGTGCGCGGTGCTGGCTTTGCTTTCGGCAGACTTTCGCCGCGGTCTTGCGACGCCGGCTGGTGCGGGCGCCGTGGTGCTGGGACTTGCCCTCAACGTCGTTGCTCTGGTAGTTATCCGGCGCATTATGCGGGTGGAGTTATGAGCGCCCTGGTCGGGGTCGCGGCTTGTCTGTTTGCCCTGAGTGTATTTGCCGCGACAGGTTTGGAGCGTGCGGATGCCCGCAAGATTGCAGAGACGTGCAAGCGTGAGGCGGTACTGGTCATTGCTGCGGGCTGCTCGGTGATTGATGTCCTGACCGCGCGAATGAAGGGCGCGATTGGGACGGGCGGCCCGGCACAGGTGTCGCTCGGTGAGGTGTCCGAGATGATCGATGTGGTGCGCCTGGGGCTTTCTGCCGGCCTTTCGTTTGATGCGGCGCTCGAGATTTTCTGTGCCAATCGTCGGTCGGCGCTGGCCGTCCGTCTTGAGCGAGCCTGCATGGCATGGCAGGTGGGCGTGGGGACGCGCGAGGCCGAGTTGTTGGCTGCCGCGCGTGATTTGGACGTGAGGGCGCTTGAGACCTTTGCCATCACGGTGGGGCAGGCGCTTGCCCTGGGCGCTCCGCTGGCCGAGACGCTGGCTGCTCAAAGTCGCGAGATCCGTGCGGCCCATCGCGCCGCAGTCGAGCGCGAGATCGAGCGCGCGCCGGTCAAGTTGCTGATTCCCACCGGCACGCTCATCTTGCCGGCGTTGCTTCTGTCCATATTGGGCCCGCTGCTGGGAGCAGGCGGGATGATGTAGGGAGGAATACATGAACACGATGACCGACATTGCGGGCAAGGCTTGGAGCTGGGCTTTTTGCCGGGCAATCCGCGCTCGCCAGCGTGCCGAGGCGCTGTTGCGGGAGGAGAGCGCGCAGGGCACTACCGAATACGCCATCTTGGTCGGCGTGCTCGTGGTGATCGCGATTATCGCCATCGTCGCGTTTAAGAGCAAAGTCGAAGAACTATGGAACGCGATCAAAGACGGCATCAACAGCCTGTAGGAGGCAGGAGGCCTGTTGGTTCGCCGCTGGTGCTCGTCTGTTTGCTCGTGGCAATAGCGGTGGCGTTTTGGGGGCTGGGTGTTGCGCGACAGCAGCGTCCAGGCGCTACTGCCGATTTGGGATCGGGTTCGGCGGCGGTGTCACAAGCGGAAGGCGCGCGAGATATGGGCGGTCGGAATGCCGCCGTCACGGCTCAGACCTTTTTACAGGCACTCGACGAGCGGGCTGCCAGCGCGACGGAGCCGTCTGCAGGCAACGCGATCGCGGTTCGGCTCGCATGGTCCGAGGACCGGCCGATGACCGAGGCGGCGGCAGACCTGTTGCGCGCCTACCGCGAGGTGCCCACGGCCCAGCTCGCCCTGAGCGGCTATCTCGATATTAAGGGCAACGTATGGGGCGCCATCGTGCGCGATGGGCGAGGCTGGGTCGATATGGTGACGGTTGCTGCGGATGCCGGCGATGCCTCGTGCCGCCTGCGTGCCGTGCGTCTGGTTCCGCAAACAACGGAGTCAAAGGAGGGGTCGTGAAATGCATGATGTCCTGCGTGAGGAATCTGCTCAGTCGACCGTCGAATACGCCATCGTCACCGTGGCGCTGTTATCGATTGTGCTGGCGATTGCGGGGCTTTGGCGCGCTGGCGCCGATGGGCGCTTGGCGGCACTGGTCGAGCGGGCGGCGTCTCATGGCGTCGCCCCATCGTCGGTTATCGATGCCGCGACGGGTGCCAAGGACATCGCTCTGTATTGATATCGCGTGCGAGGATCGGGCGCAATCTACGGTCGAGGCCGCCTTTTTGCTGCCGACGTTTTTGACACTTATCTTGCTCGCGTTGCAGCCGGTGTGCCTGCTCTATACGCGTGCGGTCATGGAGTCTGCCGCCGCCGAGACCGCGCGGCTTATGACCACGACGACGGTGGAGGACGACGATGACCTTAAGGAGTTCACTCGCCGCAGACTTGCCGCGGTGCCCAACGTCTCGATTTTTCATGCCGGCGGGCCGCTGTCGTGGGATATCGAGTTGGGGCGGGCCGGTGCCGGTGGCGTTTCGTCCGTGTCTGTTGCCGGCGAGGTTAAGCCGCTGCCCGTGATCGGTGCATTTGTGCAGGCCATGGGCAGTGCGGGTGAGGGCGGCTATGTCGAGCTCAAGGTCGACGTCTCGTATCGATCGCGTCCCGAATGGCTGGAGGGAGATTATGATTCATGGATTGCTGCATGGGATTAGGCGCTGCCTGTTGCGGGCGACGCAAGGGTTTGCGGCTCGCCGTCGACCAGGCGCTCGCCGCAAGCGGGGCGGCTTTATGGGCCGTGCCGGTATCGACTTGTTTATCGAAGACGGGGCCTATACCACGCTCTCCTCTGCGGTTGTCATTCTGGCGGTGCTTACGCTGCTGTTTTCGTCGACCGCGGCGATATGGAGCATGTCGCGCGCCGGAGATACCCAGGTGGCGGCCGATAGCGGTGCACTGGCGGGCGCCAACGTGGTGTCGTCCTATCACACGGCCGCCACGGTGGTGGATGCGAGCATTTTGAGTTTGGGCCTGGCGGGGTTTGCCACGATCGGCACCGGCTTGGTTGCCATTCTCATTCCGGGCGCCGAGGTTGTCGGCAGCGATATCATCGATACGGGAACCCAGATCATTAAAACGCGTAACAAGTTTGCCAAAAGCGCGGCAAAGGGCCTGCAAAAGATCGAGACCGCCTTGCCGTACCTGGTTGCCGCGCGCGCCATGCAGGCAGTATCGTCGCAGGATACCGACGGCGTGACCTATACCGGTACGGCGCTTGCCGTGCCCAGGACATCCGAGTCGGATTTTGTTGCGCTCGAAGGATCCGAAATCTCGACCGATGCCATTAAAGATGCGTCGGAAGATCTGGAGCGCGCGGCCGAGGAGCTACAAAAAGCATCGGAGGAGACGGCGAAGGCCAAAGAGCGCGCCTGGCTTGCGGATTGCGGTGGGTCGGATAAAGGTTCGGTCGGCAGCTGTTCGTGTATGTGGGAGCGTGCGAAAAGCCTAACGGATCTCTCCGGTGTTCAAAATCCGCATTACGTTTCGAGCGTTACGTGGGAGCCCAAAGTGGCGCTCGATCGTGCGAAGGCCTACTACCATCGGCGTCGGACAAATGAAAAACCCCAAGGCTCGAGTGTCGAGATGAAGGCGGAGTCTGCGGCGCGTAAGGCGTTTTATACCTATGCGAGCGCGGAGGTCGATCGGGCATATATAACCGAGAACGGAGACAGGGTTTCCTCCTATATTCCACTGTTGCCGCGCAATTCTGACGAGGTCCGGGCGACGGAACTCTATACCGATGCGGTGTGGCCGACTAGCGTGAACAATGACAAGGCGTATCTGCATTACGGGACGACCTGCCCTAACTATAAGAAAGGAACGCCGAGCGGATTTGCTTCGGTTGCCGATTACGATGGACAGGATAAATGCAGTAAATGCCATTTTGGCGTTTCGTCGCTTGGTGCTGTTGCGGCGCCTTCAACCTCTATCGAAAACGGCTTCGAGTATCACTTTGACAAGTTTAAAGACGCCCTGGAGGACTACGTCGACTGTCGCAACAAGGAGCTTGAGCTCGAGCGTCAAACTGAGGACGAAGCCGACCGTGCGGGCAATGCGTTCGATACCGCCATCAAAGAGCTTTCGGGCGAGCGCCCGCGCATCGCCCCGCCCGGTCGCAACGGCGTGGTCGCCTTTGCGGTCTCTGGCGCCATCTCCAGTCCCGACGAGCTCAACTCTTCGTTTAACACGGCAGTTGAGCTTGGCGATCGTGGTGCAATTTCTGCTGCAGTGCTCGCGCCCGATGATGCGACGGCACAAAATAACGTCCTCTCGCGGTTTTTCTCGACGCTGGAGGAGCGTTCGGGCGGCGTTGCCGGCGTGCTCGACGGCGTTATGGATGTTTGGGGCCGCCTGCTTGTGGGGTACGGAGACATCCAGGGTGCGGCCGACGAGCTTATGGGAGAGCTGATCGGTGGCTTGGGAGGGGGTAGCGGCGCGTTAGGCTCCATCGCGTCCTGGCTCGGTGACACCGTTTCGTCCTCCGTGGCGGCGCTGGGGCTCGAACCGTGCGATTTGCGTCTGCGAAAACCGGTGCTGACCGATACCGCCAATGTCATCAAAAGTCCGGGGTCCGATATCGCGGGCATCTCCAAAGCTCAAGATGCCCTGCGAAAAATCCCCTTGGGCGTGACTGACCCCAAGGCACTTTGCGAGGCCTTGGAATATCACGTCGAGCGCACCATCAACGGCGCGGTGTTCACGCTTGCGGAGATCCCGCTGCCCGGCGGCGGCTCCATCCCGCTCACTGTCGATGTTGCCACGCTGGTGGGAGCTTTTGGCGGTGGATCGTAATGGGCATTCGCACGGGCTTGCGCGAGGAGCGTGCCCAGGCGACGGTCGAGATGGCCGTGGTCACGCCTGTTCTGCTCGTGCTGGCTCTCATCGCGTACAACGTCATGATCTTTGCCGGCGCGGTCGCGCGCTTCGACCGCGTGGTGCCCGACATCGTGCTGGCGCACGCTGTGGCGCCGGGCGGGGAGGGTGACGAGAGCTCCATTGACGCTTCCGCGACCGTTCAAGCTCAGATTCAGGATGCCATGGAGGGATATGACCTACAGGTCGAGGTCTCGAGCGAGCAGGGCACGGCGTCATCGGATGGTGGCCTGCTCTCTCTTTCTGGCACGTTTAGGACCTATACCTGCACCATGCACTACGAGCCGTGGCCGAGTTCGCTGAGCATCGCCGGCGTTTCCCTGGGGGCGCCGGCCGTGCTCTCGCATGAACGCGCGGTGACGGTCGATCCATGGCGTCCGGGGGTGGTCATGTGACCGCGGTCTCGTCCTATATCGCCTACGCTCGGGCGCTCAACAGGTTGGGCTGGACGCCGGCCGAGTTTGTGGTGGCGGAGTCGTTTACCGTGCGTCTGCGCGGCATGCTGGGACGGCGGCCGATTGCCGCCAGCGGACTGCCGCTTGTCATGGCGTTTCCGCGCTGTTCCTCGGTTCACACCTGCTTTATGGCCTATCCCATCGACATCGCCTTTATCGACCGCAACGGCAACATCCTCGCGTGCTACGAAAACGTACGTCCCTGGCGTATGTGTTCCTGCCCCGGCGCCTGGGCGGTACTCGAGCGCCCTTCAATTATTGTTTCGCCCCCTGTTCTCCAACGCGTGCCGGCATAAGAAGGTGGAGCGAAAACTTCTTTCTGCCGGTTGATGCTTCTGACGTGCCGATTTATAGAACCGAGGCTATGCTCAAAAACTTTTTTAAAATTCTCGGTTGACCGGAGCGCGTCCTTGGTTATACTAATCAAGCCTTGAAACAAGGCACACCTCAAATGGCTGGGTAGCTCAGTTGGTAGAGCAGAGGACTGAAAATCCTCGTGTCAGGGGTTCGATTCCCTTCCCCGCCACCTTGAATTGACTAGGACCTCTGCTAAGGGGTCCTTTTCTTTTACCGAGGGCTCCTGCGGAAACTGCATCCCGGAATTTGGCTTCAGAGCGGGATGCAGTTTCCGCTTTGAGCCTGTTTGGGAAAGTGTGGACCGGAATTTCGCGGAATTGCGGGATGCGCTTTCCGGTTGGGCCTGCCAGCGGAAAATACATTCCAGTCTCTTGCGAAAAAACGGGGCACGCTTTCCGGCCGCCTACTTCCGGCGCACGTGTGCATCTTGGCGTGTGCATCTCGGGTTCCGTCTGCCAGGACATTCCTCCCACTTTTGCGCCACTTTGTAGACCGTTCGGTCGCCTGTCCGCACGCGCGGGTATACTCAAAACGATACTTTTCCTATGCAATACGATGCAGGTCCGACCTGCGCGATTCGAAGGGGGCCGTGATGGAGAGGATTCTCGGCGTTAATCTCTCTGGCTGGTTTATTCCCGAGCCCTGGGTGACCCCGTCGCTCTATGCAGCGACTGGAGCATCCAATGCAGCCGAGCTGCAGGAGGCCATGGGCACCGCTGCCTATAACGAGCGCATGCGTCGCCATTACGAGACGTTTGTGAGCGAGGACGATTTTCGCCGTATGGCGCAGATCGGTCTCAACGCCGTGCGCCTGCCGGTGCCGTGGTATGCCTTTGGCTCGCAGGAGTCCGACGCTTCCTACATCTCGGTCGTCGATTATATCGATCGCGCTATTGAGTGGGCCGCCAAGTACAACATCCGCGTACTGCTCGATCTGGCGACTGTACCCGGCGGTCAGGGCGATTCCAACGATTCGCCCACCACTCCGGAGGCTGTTGCCGAGTGGCATTCGTCCACCAACGGCCGTCACGTTGCGCTCGATGTGCTCGAGCGCCTGGCCGATCGCTATGGTGAGGCCGAGAGCCTGCTGGGCATCGAGCTGTTGGACACGCCGCAGATGAGCGTACGCAAGAGCCTCTTTACCATGACGGACGGTATTCCGGCGCACTACCTGCGCAACTTCTATCGTGACGCGTATGAGCTCGTTCGTTCGTATATGCCCGAGGACAAGATCGTCGTCTTTTCCTCTTCGGGACACCCCGGCGAGTGGAAGCACTTTATGCGCGGTGCCAAGTACAAGAACGTCTACATGGACCTTCACCTGTACCATTACCGCGACGAGTATGCGCTCGACATCACGAGCCCCCGCGGTCTGACGACGGCGATTTCGCGCAACAAGCGCGAGCTCAAAGAGGCGGTCGCAACTGGGTTCCCCGTTTTGGTGGGTGAATGGTCGGGTGCGGCGATTTTTGCCAACTCGTCGGTTACGCCCGAGGGCCGCAATGCGTACGAGCGCGTGTTCATCGCCAACCAGCTGGCATCGTTTGCGCCTGCGGCTGGCTGGTTCTTCCAAACGTGGAAGACCGAGAAGCGTATTGCAGCATGGGACGCTCGCGCGGCACTTGGCACGCTCGAGCGCGGCATGATTGAATAGGTTGATATGACGCAAAACAGCGCCCGTACGGGCAAACTTTATGTGGTCGGTACGCCCATCGGCAATCTGGGCGACCTGTCCCCGCGCGTTGGCGAGGCCTTTGCCGCCGCCGATGCCATCTGCTGCGAAGACACGCGTGTGACCTCAAAGTTGCTGATGCACCTAGGCATCTCCAAGCCGCTCGTTCGTTGCGACGAGAATGTGATCGCAAGTCGCGCAGCTGGCCTGGTCGACCGCCTGCTGGCGGGGGAGACCCTCGCCTTTGCCTCGGACGCCGGTATGCCGAGTGTGTCTGATCCCGGCCAGGCTTTGGTTGAGGCGGCGCGCGAGGCGGACGTGCCTGTCGAGGTTATTCCCGGCCCCTCTGCTTGCGTCACGGCGCTCGTATCGTCCGGTATTCCCTGCGAGCATTTCTTCTTCGAAGGCTTTTTGGGCCGCAAGCACGGCGACCGCGTGCGCCGACTGCAGCGCCTTGCCGTCGTCCCCGGCGCGCTCATCTTCTACGAGTCTCCACATCGCATCGTCGCGACGCTCGAGGCCGTGGCCGAGGTCTTTCCCCAGCGCGATGTTGCCGTTTGCCGCGAGCTCACCAAACTGCACGAGGAAGTCTTGCGCGGACCCGCCGCCCAGCTAACCGAGGAGCTGCGTGCCCGTGGCGAGGTAAAGGGCGAGATCGCGCTGGTCATCGCGCCGCCGAGTGAGGACGAGGATGCCGGTACCGTGCCGGTTGGAGCCGCAGCGGTAGACCCCGACGAGGCCCTGCGCGAGGACATTCGCACCGCGCTCGAGGAGGGGGAGCCCGCCTCCGCGGTGGCAAAGCGCCTGTCACAGAAGTACTCGCGCCGCAAGCGCGATGTCTATGCCATGGTGCTCGATATGCAATAGATGGAGGATATCCAGCCCTTGCGCTAGAATCATCCCCTGTATGCAACGTTTTTCTGGAGGACAAACCCCATGGATCAAAGCAAGCCTTCGTTCTTTATCACGACGCCCATCTACTACGTCAACGCCGATCCGCATCTGGGCACGGCTTATTCCACTATCATCGCCGACGTCCAGGCTCGCTATCGTCGCTCAGCCGGCTATAGCGTCAAGTTCCTGACTGGCATGGACGAGCACGGCGAGAAGGTCGCCGAGGCTGCAGCCAAGCACAACATGACGCCGCAGGAGTGGACCGACAGCCAGGCTCCGCACTTCAAGGAGCTTTGGAGCAAGCTCGAGATCTCCAACGATGACTTCATTCGTACCACCGAGCCGCGCCAGCATCACGCCGTGCAGTATCTGTGGGAGCGCATGAAGGAGTCCGGCTACCTGTATAAGGGCAGCTATGACGGCTGGTACTGCGTGCCCGACGAGACCTACTTTACCGATACGCAGGTCCAGAAGGGTGACGAAGAGTACGGTAGCGTCGGCCAGCACCTGTGCCCCGATTGCCACCGTCCGCTTGAGCGCGTGCAGGAGGAGTCCTACTTCTTTAAGCTTTCCGCCTTCCAGGACAAGCTGCTCAAGCTCTATGACGAGCACCCTGACTTTGTCGAGCCTGCGTTCCGCATGAACGAGGTGCGCAGCTTTGTCGAAGGCGGCCTCAACGACCTTTCCGTGAGCCGTACGAGCTTTGACTGGGGCATCAAGGTCCCGTTCGACGAGGGCCACGTGACCTACGTGTGGTTCGACGCGCTGCTCAACTATATGACGGCCGTCGGCTACGGTGTCGACACCGACGAGGCGCGTGCCGAGCTGGCCTATCGTTGGCCCGCGCAGTTCCACATTGTGGGTAAGGACATCATCCGCTTCCACTGCGTCATTTGGCCCGCCATGCTCATGGCCATCGGTGAGGCCCTGCCCGAGCACGTCTTTGCCCACGGCTTCCTGACCGTGCGCAATGCCGAGACCGGCAAGGCCGAAAAGATGTCCAAGAGCCGCGGCAACGCCATCGCTCCGCAGGACGTTATCGACATGCTGGGCGTCGAGGGCTATCGCTATTACTTCATGACCGACGTCGTCCCCGGCACCGACGGTGCCATCAGCTTCGATCGCATGGAGCAGGTCTACAACGCCGACCTGGCCAACAGCTGGGGCAACCTTATCTCGCGTTCGCTCAACATGAGCGGCAAGTACTTTGACGGTTGCGCGCCCGCCAAGCCCGCGTCGTTCGATGCGTTCGAAAACCCGCTGGCAAAGATCGCCGATGGCCTGGTCGAGCGCTACATGGCCAAGATGGACGTGCTCGATTACGGTGGAGCTAAGGACGAGGTCATGGAGCTCATCCATGCCGCCAACCACTACATCGAGGACTCCGAGCCCTGGGCGCTTGCCAAGGACGAGACCAAGGCTGACGAGCTGGCATTTGTGATCTACAACCTGCTCGAGGCTATCCGCATTGCCGCTCACCTGCTGATGCCGCTCATGCCCCAGACTTCTGCCGAGGCCCTGCGCCGCCTGTCGTGCGAGGACGAGGCCGCGAGCGACGACCTCAAGGGCATTTGCGCTTGGGGCTTGCTTGCCGGTGGTCAGCCCGTCGAGAAGGGCGAGCCGCTGTTCCCGCGTCTGGGCTAAGCCGCCGCGCGCCATATCGGCAATTTGCTGTTTAGATGTAAGGGCATGGCCGCAACGGTCCATGCCCTTTTGTTTCAAGACGCCGCCACCATGCTAAGGAGGCAACTATGACAACTTCGCCTTTGGCAAACCCCACGGCAACAAGGGAGCTGCTGGAGGAGTTTGGCCTTGCGACCAAGCATCGCCTGGGCCAGAACTTCCTGATCGACAACCATGTAATTGAGCGCATTTGCGAGCTTTCCGAGCTTGCGGGCGATGAGCGCGTGCTCGAGGTCGGTCCGGGCGTTGGTACGCTCACGCTTGCGCTGCTGCAGGAGGCGGCGTGCGTCACGTCGATCGAGGCCGACCCCGAGCTCGAGCCGGTGCTCGATGCCCATGCCGCTGACTACGCCAACTTCCGCTTTATCATGGGCGACGCGCTCAGGGTGACGCCGGAGCAGATTGAGCAGGTTGCGGGCGGTGAGCCGACGGTATTTGTCGCGAACCTGCCCTATAACGTGGCGGCGACGATCATCCTGCAGTTCTTCCAGACGATGCCCGCGCTCAAGCGCGCCGTCGTCATGGTTCAAAAGGAGGTTGCCGATCGCATTGCCGCAGTGCCGGGCAATAAGACCTATGGCGGCTATACGGCAAAGCTCGGCCTGTATGCGCAGGTGACGGGTCGCTTTGAGGTGCCGCCGCGTTGCTTTATGCCGGCACCGCACGTGGACTCGGCCGTCGTGCGTATCGACCGTGTTGACGGCGTGGTGCCCGAAGGACTCGATCGCGAGTTTGTGGCCCGCGTGATTGACGCCGCATTTGCTCAGCGTCGCAAGACCATCCGCAATTCCATGAGCGCCAACGGCTTTGCCAAGGACGTGCTCGATGCCGCCTTTGAGGCTTGCGGTATCTCACCCACCACGCGCGCCGAGACGCTCGATGTTGCTGACTTTGTCCGCCTGGCCCAGGAGCTAATCCATGACGATTAATGCCGAACGCGTGACGTTTACCAAGAAAAAGAAGACGGTTGCCTGCCCCGTGCCCTTGGCACCGCTTGCCGACACGCATGCGCATCTGCTTTCGTTTTGGGGCAAAGAAGTGCCCGAAACGCTCGTGCGCGCCAAAGCCGCGGGCGTCGATCTGTTGGTGACGATGCTCGACCCCATCGCCGACAAGCGCAGCGTGACGGACTATAGCGACTGGCTCGTGCGCGAGATTCTGCCGATGCGGGATATTCCGCAGATCAAGTATCTCGCTGGCGTTCACCCCTATGGCGCGCCGGATTATACCGACGACATTCACGCACAGGTTGTTGCTGCGCTTGATGACCCTTTGTGCGTCGGCATCGGCGAGATCGGTCTGGACTATCACATGGATTACGACGACGACATCGCGCCGGCGCCCCACAGCGTGCAGATTGATTGCATGGTACGTCAGCTCGAAGTTGCTGTGCGCCGCAATGTGCCGGTGGAGCTGCACCTGCGGCACGAGGACTCGGATGGGGAGCGCACTTCGCACGTTGATGCGTACAACGTGCTGCGCGAGGTAGGCGTGCCTCAGGCCGGTTGCGTGCTGCACTGCTTTGGCGAGGATCGAACTACGATGGAGCGCTTTGTGGGTTTGGGCTGCTATATCGCCTATGGCGGCGCGGCCACCTTTAAGCGCAACGACGAGGTGCGCGAGGCATTTGCGGCGACCCCGCTCGATCGCATTTTGTTCGAGACGGATTGCCCGTATATGGCACCGGAGCCCATTCGCGGTCTTGAGTGCGAGCCGGCAATGATTTCTATCACGGCAAACACGCTGGTCAACGACCGTGTCGATCGTACCGGCGAGGATGCTGAGGCAATCGCGCGAGCAGCTTGGGAAAATGCCTGCAAACTTTTTCAAAAATAGTTCTTGCGTTCGCGGTAGCGCTCCGTTATTCTAATTCCTGCACGCGGGCGTGGCGGAATTGGCAGACGCGTACGGTTCAGGTCCGTATGGGGGCAACCCCATGAAGGTTCAAGTCCTTTCGCCCGCACCATTAAATGAAAGAGCTCCCAGTAATGGGGGCTTTTTTGTTATGGGCCCATCGCGGGGACTTGAACCTGCGAAGGAGCGAGCGCCAAGAAAACGCGGAGCGTTTTTAGCGAGCTGGCGAGGACGCCGGCAGGCGGCCGAAGCCGGCGCGGATCCGCGAAGCGGATACGCGGACGTCCTTTCGCCCGAACCATTAAATGAAAGAGCTCCCAGCAATGGGAGCTTTTTTGTTATGGGCCTCCTGTTGATGTCACGTGGCTGCTTCGTGCGGGTATCCTAGTGCCAACGTGAGCCTATCAGAGGAGAGACCATGCTGTTGTCCGGAATCATTGCCGCCCTTACGAGTCTTCTGCTTCCCATCATCATTTTGTTGCTGCTGCTCCCCAACGCCTGCTATGTCGTTGAACAACAGCATGCCGTGATCATCGAGCGTCTGGGCAAGTTTAACCGCATCGTCAACGCGGGCTTCCACATGAAGGTGCCCGTGATCGACCGTAAGGCCGCCACGGTGAGTCTGCGCACCATGAAAAACGGTTTTGGCATCGACGTTAAGACCCAGGACAACGTGACCATCGGCCTTGAAGTCTCTGCTCAGTACCACGTGAGCTATGACATGGGCGCTGGCCCGGCAGATTCGGGCATCTACAAGAGCTACTACATGCTGCAGGAGCCCGTCGACCAGATGCGCGATTTCATCACCGATGCCCTGCGCTCTTCCATCCCTGTCTACACGCTCGATGAGGTCTTTGCCAAGAAGGATGACATCGCCAAGGACGTCAATGCCACCGTGTCCGGGCAGATGGCTGCCTACGGCTTCACCCTCGTGTCGACACTCATCACCAAGATCGCGCTGCCGACCGAGGTTGAGAACTCCATGAACGACATCAACGCCGCCCAGCGCAAGCGCGCTGCTGCGCAGGAGCTCGCCGAGGCCGACCGCATCAAGCGCGTCACCGAGGCGACCGCTGAGGCCGAGGCGATGGAAAAGGCGGGCGAGGGCATCGCCAACCAGCGCAAGGCCATCGCGTTGGGCATCAAGGATTCGCTCGAGATTATCCAGGAGACGGGCGTCGGCAACGACGAGGCCAACCAGCTGTTCATGTTTACGCAGTGGTCCGAGATGATGACAGAGTTCGCTCGCACGGGTAAAACCTCGACGGTCGTGCTGCCGAGCGATTTCTCGCAGTCGGCCTCGATGTTCGAGCAGATGCTGACCGCTGGCGAAGTTCAAAACGATTCGAAGGAGTAGACGCGCGTGAAATACACCGTCGTTTGCGTCGGTAAGCTCAAGGAGCGCTTTTGGAAGGACGCGTGCGCTGAGTACACCAAGCGCCTAGGTGCCTATGCCAAGGTGGATATCCGCGAGGTGGCCGATATCGACCCGGCTAAGGCGGGCGGCGTGGATGCCGCGCGCGACAAGGAGGGGGCGGCGATTCTTGCAGCCCTGCCGCCTCGAGCGCATGTGATCCTGCTTGCCATTGAGGGCAAAGAGCGCTCGAGCGAGGAGCTTTCGGCCCGTCTCGATGACCTCATGCTGCGAGGCAACAGCGACATCGCCTTTGTAATCGGCGGATCGGACGGTGTGAACGATGCCGTGCGCGCCCGCGCCGACGAGATGCTCAGCTTTGGACGCATTACCTTGCCGCATAACCTGGCGCGCGTGGTGCTGCTGGAGCAGGTTTACCGCGCCTGCAAGATCAGCCGTGGCGAGCCGTATCACAAATAGGTCGGCAATACGAAACAATGCCGTGGGACAATAGCCTTCGTTTTGAAGAGCGTGTCTGAGAGGACTATGAGATATGAAGATCGGATTTGTCGGTTTTGGCAATATGGCGAGCGCTATGGCCGATGGCTGGATCGCCGCCGGTGTGGCTGCGAGCGATATGTGCGCCTGCGCGGGCCACTACGACGCCTTGGTTGAGCGTTGTGAGACGCGTGGGATGGTTGCCTGTCGTGATGCGGCGGAGGTTGTCGCTGCATCCGATATCGTGGTTGCTGCGGTCAAGCCATACATGATCGAGAAGGTCTTCGCTCCGCTCAAGGACGCTCTAGCCGACAAGGTTGTCCTTTCGGTCGCCTGGACTTGGGATAGCGTCAAGTGGGAGCAGGTCCTGCCGGGTGTCGCGCATATCTCGACGGTGCCCAACACGCCGGTTTCGGTGGGCGAGGGCGTCATCGCCTGCGAGAAGTCCTCTACGCTCAACGGCGAGCAGCGTGCCGTGGTGCTCGACCTGCTCGGTAAGCTTGGCACTGTCGTCGAGCTCGACACGAGCCTGCTGTTTGTGGGTGGCACCGTGGGTGGTTGCGCCCCGGCATTTGTCGCCATGGCGATTGAGGCCTTGGGCGACGCGGCCGTCAAGCACGGTATCCCGCGCGCCGATGCCTATCGCATTGTGAGCCAGATGGTGCTGGGCACGGCAAAGCTGCAGCTTGCGACTGGTCAGCATCCTGCGGCGATGAAGGATGCCGTATGCTCACCCGGCGGCGCCACCATCAAGGGCGTCGTCGCGCTCGAGGATGCTGGCATGCGCAGCGCCCTGGTCAAGGCCATCGACGCCACCCTCCAGTAAAACCTGCCATTTAGGGACAGGTTTATTTTGGCAGGTTTTTCCTGCGGTTTTGTATCTTGAGCAAAAAGCGCCCCGCAACTGGATCAATTCCAGTGGCGGGGCGCTTGCGTTTGTCCAGATAAAACCGACCAAAATAAGCCTGTCTCTTTTTGGCAGGCTAGTCCCAGAAGCCGTCTTGATCGTCCTCGTCCTTGGGGCCGCGGTCGACATACATCTTATGGGTGCGCTTCTCCATTACAAAGGCAAGAATCGCAAACAGTAGGATGCCGCCGGCGAAAAGGATGGCAAAACCGGTGCGGGTGCCAAACAAAAAGGAAAAAACTGCGTCCATTGGGTGCCTTCTTGCGTAGTTGGGTTGGGTCGTAAACGCTCATAAGTATATACTTGCCCATACATGTACAAGGTTGCAACCTAAATGGAATGTATATCGCCGGAGGATCTAATGCTTGATATCAAGTTTGTTCGCGAGAACCCCGATGCCATCGATACCGCCATGGCCAACCGCCAGACGTCTTGGGATCGAGAGAAGTTCTTCAAGCTCGACGACGAGCGCCGTGCCGTCATCACCGAGGTCGAGGAGCTCCAGGCCACGCGTAATGCCGAGTCCAAGAAGATCGGCGCCCTGATGAAGGAGGGCAAGAAGGACGAGGCCGAGGCCGCCAAGGAGGCCGTGCGCGCCGTCAACGAGAAGATTGACGGTCTGGCCGAGCGCCGCACCGCTCTCGAGCAGGAGCAGTACGACTTTATGGCTCACCTTCCCAACATCCCTTGCGAGGCCACGCCGTACGGCAAGGACGAGGACGAGAACATCGAGCGCCGTCGTTGGGGCACCCCGCGCGAGTTCGACTTCGACTTTAAGCCGCACTGGGACCTGGGCACCGACCTCGACATCCTCGATTTCGAGCGCGGCAACAAGCTCTCCGGTAGCCGCTTTACCGTTCTCGGTGGCGCCGGCGCCCGTCTTGAGCGCGCCCTCATCAACTTCTTCCTTGACACGCACACCAGCCGTGGCTTTAAGGAGTGGTGGCCGCCCATCGTCGTCAAGCGTCAGACCATGTTTGGCACGGGTCAGCTGCCCAAGTTCGAGGACGACGCCTATCACGTCTCGGGCGACAACTTCCTGATCCCCACCGCCGAGGTCGTGCTTACCAACCTGCACGCCGGCGAGGTTCTCGATGCTGATACCCTGCCGCGCCGCTACACCGCCTTCACCCCCTGCTTCCGCGAGGAGGCCGGCTCCGCTGGTCGCGACACCCGCGGTATCATCCGCCAGCACGAGTTCGACAAGGTCGAGATGGTCAAGTTTGCCAAGCCGGAGGAGTCCGACGAGGAGCTCGAGAGCATGACCGCCGAGGCCGAGTTCCTGCTTCAGCAGCTGGGCCTTCCGTATCGCGTGATTAGCCTGTGCACCGGCGACCTGGGCTTCTCTGCCCGTCAGACCTACGACATCGAGGTCTGGCTGCCGAGCTACAACGCCTACAAAGAGATCAGCTCCTGCTCTAACTGCGGCGATTTCCAGGCCCGTCGCGCCAACATCAAGTATCGCGACCCCGAGAACTTCAAGGGCTCGCGCTACCTGCACACCCTCAACGGTTCCGGCCTGCCGGCTGGCCGCACCATGGCCGCCATTCTGGAGAACTACCAGAACGCCGACGGCACCATCACGATCCCCGAGGTTCTGCGTCCCTACATGGGCGGCCTCGAGAAGATCGAGCCGGTCGCGTAAGCTAGCTGCATAGGCGATTTGCGAGGGCGCTCCTTTTAGGGGCGCCCTTTTTGTGTACGGCTATACCATGCCGTGCGGACAGCTCGATAGAAAACACACGAACAAACGTTCTGTATACAGCCATTTACCTGCTATGCTTTTGCTAGCTAAGAGCAAGAGAAAGGGGATGTGATGGAGCTGTTCGACGAGCGGGTTGTTTTGTTCCAGAGCGATGAGGGCGGGGAGCACCTGCTGGTAACGTGCGAGCCGTCGGGTATGGGTGGCTTGGTGGTTCGGCAGACGAGTGAGGGGCCATTGACGCAATGGTGCTATGAGGAGTCGCCGCATGTGGTCGAGACGTTTGTGGCGCATGAGGCGCTTGTTGTCCTTGAGCACTTCTATGGTGTTGGAACTTCTAATCAGGTGGCCCGAATGCTGAGCATCTCGTTTGCTGACTACGACTGTGCCCAACGGGTGCGGTCGCTTCTGGGGGAGCTCGGTGCTGGGTTCGATGTAGTTGAAAAACCGATTGATCGTATGGGGGACATTGGCGCATGCGGAGCTGCGTGAGGAACATATTCTCCAAAAAGTTTGAGATTGTGCTTGACTCCAACTAACTAAAGTGGTTTTATATGTCTTGCGCTGCGGCGTTACCTCAGCTGGATAGAGGGTCTGACTACGAATCAGAACGTCATAGGTTCGAATCCTATACGCCGCACCAATCGAACTTGAAGCCTCCGGCAACGGGGGCTTTTCTTTTATGGCAACACCGCATGGATTCGAACCTCGGTCGAGGCGCGAGCGTGAAGCGGACGCGGAGCGTCCGTAGCGAGCGGGCGAGCGCGCCGGCAGGCGGGCGAAGCCGGTGCGGATCCGCGAAGCGGATGCGCGGAATCCTATACGCCGCACCAATTGAAATCGAAAGCCTCCGGTAACGGGGGCTTTTCTTTTATGGCGGCATTCGACACCAGAAGCTCGACTGGAATCGTGCGCCGCCGTCCGCGGGAGACTATTTCTTATCGACTCGTGTAAGATTCCGAGTAGGTGTCGCGGCCCATCCGCGACCACTCCTTCTTTCAACGACTGATCAGGGTGATATTTCGTGGCAGAGCGTCCGACATACAAGCTCAGGTTTCTCGACCCCAAAAAGCGTTTTCCATCGATGCCAGAGCAGCCTGCGGGGCGCTCATATGGTGTTGTCTGGAAAGTCTTTGGCGAGGACCCCAAAGAGTCGTGCTATGTCGTCGAATTCGTCGGCAAAACTCACATATCGCTCTTGGGCTACGTGAGCGTGTCGGGCAAGGTTTATAAGGTTGACCGCCCTGTTCGGGAAGTACCGTTGCCCGAGGACCCTGACATGGAGCTGGTCCTTCACGAGTCCGATTCCAGTATTGGCGAGATTATGGTGAGGGAAGCTAACGGTGCAATGCGCGCGTGTGCGCGAACTGCCGGCTCTCCCGAAGGCCCCATGCGCGAGCAGTCCGACCACGAGACATGGAATTCGACCCGCGCCCTTCCTTACGGCGAGTTCATGGCCTCGATGTTCTTGCGCTACGTGATATTTGCCAACTCCGAAAGCGCTCTTGCGAACACGACGGGCGTCGACGGTCTCGATGTAGACATGCAAAACGTTGTCGACAAGATCAAACTCGTAAAGTTGCCCGAGCCGGTCGAGGTGTTTTTGGGCTTTGACACGGCACCGCTCCCCGATGCTATCGAGACGCTGCTTTACCGTGTTGACCATGCCGAGAATCCGAGCGGTATCGAGCGCTATGCCGCCGCTCTTATGAGCGAGATCGACTTGCCCCGCCTGCGCACCATTGCTGCCAAGTCCGAAATGAGCCTAGCGCGCATCGACCGCTCAAAGCTGTTCTATCTCAATTTTGATCGTAGCCTGCTGGACCAGGACGAGATTGACATGCTGCTTGCCATCGAGTGCCGTCTCAACCGCCTCTCCGGCATCCTTGAGCGCATCGGGGCTGGATTGGTCCCCGCGGCATCCTCGCCGAGCCTTGAGGGCTGCGCGCTCTTTGATGCGTGGCATATCGCCAAGACAACCAACGATGTTCCCCGACTGCTCGATACGACCTCGAGCGACAACCCGTGGGGCAAACCCGGAACGGTAGCTTGCCAGCCGGGCGGTGAGTGGGATGTGCGTACCCGCTTCGCGCGTATCGTCGAGGCGCTTAACGTGGTCACACGGCTCGACTATACCTATCGGGCAAACGTTGCCGAGGGGATTATGCTCGTTCGGTTTGGGCACTCTGTCGTGGATGCCATGCCACAGCGTGAATACGACGCTCAGGAGGATGTCTGGCGCGAGTTGGACGAGAACGCGCGTGTGATTTGGGCCGCGGAGCACGACGCGCGCGTGGCGCTTACGCTGGCAGCGGCTTGCTTTGCCGCAGGTGCCTGCATTGCGCGCTGCTATGTTCAGATTGCGGCTCCCGACGGCGAGCAGGGCGAGCGCGTCATTGCAACATATTCCTTTGGGCGTGCGGCCTATCTGGCCAATTGCGTGCCTGTCGCCAAGGATCTTGAGAGCATGGATATGGACGATATGCCGTGCAAGCGCATGCTTGAGGCATATGAGTCGGATGCGCCGGATGCGATTGAGCCTGCGGAGGTTCACGTTCGCCCGCGTGACGACCACCGTTCGCTGCCGCCGGCGTTGCGCGACCTGCTGCTTGCCGATACGGCTGATGAGCTCGAGGTCATGGAGATGGACGATGACCCGTATGTGGCGCGCGTCGTTGAGTTGCGCGAGCAGGCAAAAGTTGACCGTGCAAGCGCGTTTGAGGGCTTCTCCCGTCTTGTTGAGGAGCTGGAGGCCAAGTGTGCCGTTGCCGAGCTTTTGGCAACGGGTCCGGTCCAGACGCAGTTTTGCGACAACCAGCTGGTACGCATGGTGCTGCCGGTAATGGAGGAAGACCGCTCCGTTCGTATTTTGCGTGCTCCCGATGCGCTGTACTTTGCCCAGCACGAGATCTGCAGTTATTACGCCGAGCAGGAGGATTTTGAACGGGCATTGCCCGAGGTGCGTCGTCTTTACGATCTGGCTCGCTCGTCCATGCAGTCGCACTTTGCGCTCATCAACGTGCTGGCGCGCCTGGAGCGCTTTGACGAGATTATCGAGGTGGCGCGCCACGGCCTGCGCATTGCCAGTGACCGTTCCGCAATCGGTTATCTGTTCTATCGTCTGGCGTTTGCCTATTGGAACTGCGACCAGCTCGAGCTCGCGTTGGCGTGCTACCGCCTCGTGCCGCGCGGCGAGGAGTCGGGTGGTAGCGCGCTGGAAGAAATGCAGGGCCTTATGAACGAGATGGGCGTCAATGAGCCGCCGACGTTCGAGGATGCGGTTGAGACCATCCGTAAGGCCGGGCTCGAGCTGCCTCCCGTGTCCGCCGTGACCAACCAGCTGGCGGATGCCGCCGTGCAGCTGGTCGATAACGGCTTCTTTTTCCTGGCGCGCGTCTGCATCTTCCAAATGTGGCGCACCATGGGCAACGATGAGCTCGGCTCCCTCAGTCGCTCGCTGGGGTAGGGGCGATATAGAGGGGCCGCACTGCGCTATTTGTATCGGCGCGGGCGGGAGGACCCGGCAGGATCGGTAAGGCATAAAGCCGCCGAGCCTGCTAAAACTGTTAAACTCTGCTAAAGTTGCTAAACTTTGTTAAAGTTGTTAAAACTAGCAGAGGAGGGCAGAATGACGAAAGCTGTTAACCCCTTTAAGCCAACGGCGGGCATGAATCCGCCTGAGCTTATCGGACGGGACACTGTTTTGGATGACTTTGCCGAGGCTCTTGAGAATGGTCCTGGTGCCCCCGATCGACTCATGCGCATCTCGGGCGTCCGAGGCACAGGTAAAACGGTGCTCCTTAATGCATTGGGTGACCTTGCACGCAAAAAAGGATTCGAGGTCGTTGACGTTGCCTCCAATGCTGGTTTTTGCAATAGAATCCTCGAGGCTCTGCAGCGAAACGTTCGTCTTGAATCAATCTCGATTTCCCCATCGATTTTAGGGGTCAGCCTTGGCTCCATGGAGATGTCGAAGTCGGCCTCTCATCTGGGCGAGGCGATGTACGATGCTGCGAAGCGCGGTGGTCTGCTCATTACGCTCGACGAGATCCAGGATGCCTCAACTGAGGAAATGCGCGAGCTAGGCAATGAGATGCAGCTCTTGATTCGCCAAGGAGCGAATGTCGCTTTCGCTTTCGCCGGGCTGCCGACATCGGTAGATGGCGTGGTGGTGGATGATACGTTGACGTTCCTTCAGCGAGCCAAACATGTTGAACTTACTCGGCTTTCCGATTTTGAAGTTGGCGGATCGTTTGAGGATACGATGAGACGAGCGGGCAAGGAGCTCGACAAAGGTGCCGCTGAGCTATTAACAAAAGCTTCGGCAGGCTATCCCTTTATGGTCCAGCTGGTCGGATATTACGCTTGGCAGGTTGCTGCGCGCAGTGGGGCGGAGAGTGTGAGCGAAGAGGCGGCTCGTAAGGGTATCCAGGCGGCTCTTGATAGCTTTAATGCTATGGTGATTGCCCCAGCGCTGCGCAGGGTGTCGGAACGGCAGTTTCAGTATCTCGCGGCGATGGCTCAATGCGAGGGCGTCGATATCGCCAACGGCGATATCGCCAAGAAGATGGGTTTGTCGGCGAACAAAGTTGGGTCATATCGCAAGCGTCTGATCGATGCGGGGTTGATTGAGCCCGCGGGCTATGGCTGTGTTTCGTTTGCAATTCCGTACATGCGCGATTATCTGTTGGAGACCGTTCGAGAGGACTAATAAAGAATGGGCTGTCCGCGCTGTCGCTGGGGCCGTCCTTGTATCTTTGTCTCAATCTGTAACATCTGGAGGGGATTACGGCCTGCAGATGTTACAGATTGAGATGATTGACTGAGACGTTTACTGGTAAAAGAGAGGTAAAAGAGGAAACGCCTCAAAATTCCCCTTGCCCAACTTCGGCTGTTTGGTTACTATAGAACGGCTGTTACGGAGAGCTGACCGAGAGGCCGAAGGTGCTCGCCTGCTAAGCGAGTATGCCCCAAAAGGGCATCTGGGGTTCGAATCCCCAGCTCTCCGCCAGTATGACTTTGAAGAAGGGTCCCATTTGGGGCCCTTTTTTATTATCAAGAATGGCGGCTGGGGATTAGAGTCCGAAAGGGCGTGAACATTAGGCAAACACGGGGCGCTTGAAAACGGGGAGACCCAGGCGTGCTCGTGCACCCCGGTGTGGGGTTCCGAGGGGATGGAGTAGAAATATGGTAAAGGTCGGGCTGCGTAAGCCGAATCTAAAGACATCACTCAAGGCAAGAACGACCGGCAGAGCGAAGCGCGCGGTAAGGCGGGCGATAATCCCCGGCTATGGTAAGAAGGGCATGGGGTGGATCAAAAATCCGAAGAAGGCTGCTTACAATGCCGTATACAGCAGAACGACCGTCGGAGTTGGGGATGTCGCTCGCGCCGTTGCTAAATCAGGCGCTCGGAGCTCGGCGTCAAGGACGTCCTCAATTACTGTTTCATCGCATGAAATTACACCTTTGGCGAAGCCTGAACAGAAATCTCTCACTCGAGAGATTACGTCGGTTGACAGGGCAAACAAGGCGCTTTTGCTATGCTTCCTTCTTGGGTGGTCGGGCGCTCATAGGGCGTATGCACGGATGTGGGGTAGCTTCTTTCTATATCTCTTTACCTTTGGCCTTTTTGGATTTGGTTGGCTGTTTGATATTGTGACACTACTGATGAGACGCTCCGAGCTAAGGCGTCTCGGCGACAGTGATCCGACTCAACAGCAAGCGCCATGTTCCGTTGATTCTACATTCGATCGAAATGTCGCCGACTCCGGAAATTGGGAACAGCGTGGAGATGGGGAGGCTGCGGCTCGGCTAGAGCTTCAACGTAAAAACCGTGCCTATATGGAAGAAAACGGCATCGACGTGGAGATGTTTACCGAGGAAAAGGTCGCGGCGGACGCCTTGCGAACCATTGAGTCGGTATGCCCGTGCATGCTTAGGTTTGACCGAGGCATGAGCGAAGAGGAGCCAAGCATCAGCTTTTGCTCTCCAACAAAGACGGGGAAGATGCCCAAGAATGTCGTCGAGGCCCGCATTTACCATCAGGACGTGAAGCTATTGATGGATTCCCACGGCTTCGAATTGCCGGAGTATGGTGACAGCATCAATGTCATGATTAGTTATCTAGCTGATGGGCGCATAAATAAAGTCGATATCCATGGGTTCCATAATGGCCGCTCCGTTAGTGTCTCCATTCGCAGGCGGAGCGACGATCTTGTTATGACGAGTGCGGGCACCATCGGAGAAACGGGTGCCTGGCAATCGCTGTGTCCTGGGGCAGACCCCTCAGCTGGGGATCTTTTCAGGGCCTTGACCAAGGAGGTCGAAAGGATCTACTAGCATGCCCGGTGGACCCGTTTTCAAGGTCCGAAAAGACACAGCGAAGGTAAACGGCTAGCAATGTCGCTTTGGTGATTCTGACGCATCCCGTTTAAGAGGTATTCAAAAAGAGGCGCCCGTTGGACGCCTCTCCAATCTCAAATGTAATGTTCCCCCAGCCCTACATCTCAGGAGCCTTGGCTACGGTCTCGCTCTCTGCCGCAAGTGGGCGGTTGTCGATGCGGCGGCCCAGGCGGTCGAGCTTCACAAGGAGCCACTCAATGGGATTCGGCCCTGCCCCTTCCTCGTCGGCAACCAGGTCCATGACGGCGACCTTGGTGCCGTCCTGCTTGAGCGTAACGCTGCCTACCTTGTCGCCAACATGCACCGTGCCCGAAAGGTCATCGTAGCTAACTTTTTCGGTCACTTCGCCGGCGAGTGAGAACACCGTTGCCTGTGCGGCGGGGTCGGCGAGCGTGGCGTCGATCGTCTTGTCCGTCCAATCTGTCTGGCTAATGCGTGCCATAAGCGGGTTGCCGTTGGCGGTCTTTTCCTGCGTGTTGGCGATTGCGACCGTCACCTTGTGACCGTAGTACCAATTGGCAAGGGCGGCGGTATCGGTAAAGCGCTGATCGGTGGTGGTGGAGTTCAAAATAACGGTGTAGATCTCGTCGCCGTCGCGGTTGTAGGCGCTCGTAAAGCAATAGCCTGCATCGTCGGTGGTGCCAGTCTTGCCACCGATGTTGCCATCTTGGCCCAGCAAATAGTTATGCGTGTCCATGGAATGCGAATGGTCGGTGCCGTCGGCGCCCGTGACCTCGATCCAGGAATCCTCGCTCGCTACGACCTCGCGGATCGTGTCGTTTTTCATGGCCTCCTGCATCATCAGCGCTACGTCGTGTGCGGTTGAGTGCATATCGCCAGCCCACTCATCAAAGTCCAGACCATGCGGGTTTTCAAAAAGCGTACCGGTGCAGCCGAGCTTCTTAGCGCGCTCGTTCATGGCCTTCACAAATGTGGCCTCGGCGTCTTTGGTCTTAGGGTCGATCTTCTTGCCCACATATTCGGCGAGCACGATGGCGGCGTCGTTGCCCGAGGGAATCATCAGGCCGCGCAGCGCCTGCTCCACGGTAAGCTTGTCGCCTTCGAGCAAGCCGGCGGTCGAATTGCCCACGGTGGCTGCGGCGTTGCTCACCGTGACCTTCTCGTCCATCTTGCAATTCTCGACGGTTAGGATTGCGGTCATGACCTTGGTGATCGAGGCAATCTTGACCTGCTCATCGGCGTCGCGGGCATAGTAGACGGTGCCGTCTTTGCCCATGACGAGGGCATTGGTCGCATCGATATCGGGCAGGTTTTCGGCCGTGATACCGCGCACATCGGCGGTTTTGCCGCAAACATTGTCGGTCGTGAGCACTTGGGCGCCGGCGACGGTGGGCACGCCAGCGGCAAGGGCGATAGCGCAGACAAAGCCGGCGGCAAGCTGGGCTGAGCGCTTTGCAAAAGGGGTGAGGGACTTCACGGATTTCGCTTTCGACGGGATGGTCTCTTCTGGAACTAGAGTATATCGTTTGCCGGCGCGGACAATCAGTGCGCGGGCGTGCGCGGCCCATGTCTGCGCCCGAACGGGCACAAGGGTGCTTAAGGCCGACTTAATCACCCACGCTTGTTGTGTGTGGCGTGCGTCGCCTCGGGCATAATGGAGCGCGAGAGGAGCACGCATGAACGAGCGCATACTGGTAGTTGATGACGAGAAGGCCATCGCCGACTTGGTTGGTATCTACCTTACAAAAGAGGGCTTTGATGTCCAGATTGCCTATAGCGGGGCCGATGCTGCCAAGGCAATCTTGGAGCAGGAGTTCGATTTGGCGCTGCTGGATGTCATGCTGCCCGATATCGATGGATTTGAGCTGCTGCGTACGATCCGTTCCAGCCATACCTATCCTGTGATCATGCTGACGGCGCGCGATGCCCAGCAAGACAAGATCGAGGGCCTTTCGCTTGGTGCGGACGATTACGTGGTTAAGCCGTTCCGCCCGCTGGAGCTCATCGCGCGTGTGCACGCTCAGCTTCGCCGCTACACCAGCTACGGTAGCCGTGCGCAGGCGGCCGAGTCGCCGACCATTCAGCTCGACGGCTTGGAGATCAACCGCGATGCTCGTTCCGTAACGGTGGACGGTTCACCGGTACGCCTCACACCCACCGAGTATTCAATCTTGCTGTATCTGGTCGAGCATCGCGGCAGCGTGGTGGCCGTGGAGGACCTGTTCCGTGCGGTGTGGAACGAGGATTTTATGCCCGGCTCCAACAATACGGTGATGGTGCACATTCGCCACTTGCGCGAAAAGATTGGCGACGACGCACAAAAGCCGCGCTTTATCAAAAACGTCTGGGGCGTCGGCTACATAATCGAATAACGCTTTTCGCTTGTGAGGATCTTGATATGACAAAAGACGATAGACAAGCGTTCGAGGTACCCGATCGGCTCTTTGATTACGTGAGGTCAGTCGTCGACAACCGCGCGCTTGCAACGGTGCTGCTCTTTTTGCTGAGCCTGCTGCTGATTGGCATCGATAACATCGCTGGAATCTTGGCGGTGCTGCTAGTCGGCTTTTTGCTGATCGATCGATTTGAGATCGTGCGCCGCTGCATGGTGATTGGCGGCGCCGCGTGGGCCATGACGTTGGCGATTGGCGCCATGGCGCTCGGCGGCATCGAAGGGCCGGTGCTGTTCGATGCCGGCTTTGTATTCAACATGCTTGGCTTTGTGCTGGCGCTTGCCGCGTGCGTGCTGTTCTTGTGCGGCCGCGCCCTGTACTACCAGGGCTACGAACAGGGCGAGCAGCATGCCGATTGTGTGCTGGCCGCTCGTATTCAAGATCGCCTGATCGATCACCCCGACACCTGGGACAACATTGACGGCGACTTCTTGGAGGTCGAGGGCGCCCTTAACCGCGTGCGTGACCGTGAGCACAAGGTGCAGCAAGCTCTGCGTGACGAGTCTCATCGCAAGGACGATTTGGTCACGTACTTGGCACATGACCTACGCACCCCGCTTGCCAGTGTGGTGGGCTATCTTTCGCTGCTGCAAGAGGCTCCCGAGCTGCCGGTTGAGCAACGTGCGCACTTTACGGGCGTGGCGCTCGACAAGGCGCACCGGCTCGATGCGCTCATCGAAGAGTTCTTCGATATCACGCGCTTTGACTTCCACGATATCGTGCTCACGCGCGGCTATGTTGATCTGGGGTTGCTGCTGGCTCAGGTGGCTGACGAGTTCTATCCCATCCTCAACGAGCAGCATAAGGAAGCCCAAGTTGATATTCGCGAGGACCTGACGGTGCTCGTGGATGGCGACAAGATGGCTCGCGTGTTCAACAACATCATGAAAAACGCCGTCGCCTATAGCTATGAGGGCTCGACTATCACGATCGAGGCCGGGCGCCAAGACGATGGCGGCGTGCGCGTGCGCTTTATCAATCAGGGCGATCCTATCCCTGCGGCTAAGCTCAAGGTGATCTTTGAGAAGTTCTATCGCCTGGATGCGGCGCGTGCGACCAATCGCGGTGGTGCCGGTCTGGGCCTTGCTATTGCCAAGGAGATCATCGCGGCACACGGCGGTACCGTTGCATGTGAATCGACGCCCGAACACACGATATTCACCATCGAGCTGCCCGCCGCATAGCCAGCGTGCCCTTACAAACACTTGACAATGCGCTCACGTGCATATGAGCCGCGATTTCTACTATCGATACTGCTGAATTGATATCGATGTGGAGGTATGCGGTATGACGGCTGCTGCGGCTGTGGAGCCCACGGAGCTTGAAGAACTCATGAAAGCGCAGGCCGAGGCCGCGCACGAGCGCGAGGTTGGGGATGCGACTCGCCCCACGGCAGAGGATCTTGCCGCCTCGCCGACGCGCATCGACGTCGAGGGCCTCGACCTGTTCTATGGCGACCATCATGCGCTCAAGGACGTGAATATCAAGATCCGCGACAAGCAGATCACCTCGTTTATCGGGCCTTCGGGCTGCGGAAAGTCCACGTTGCTGCGCTGCTTTAACCGCATGAACGACGGCATCAAGGATTGCCGCATCGAGGGCAAGATTGCGCTCGATGGTCAAGATATCCTGGGCGATTACGACATCTGCCGTTTGCGCCAGCGCGTGGGCATGGTGTTTCAGCGCCCCAACCCGTTTCCCATGAGCATCTACGACAACGTCGCCTACGGTCCTCGCGGCATGGGAGTGCGCGACCGCGTCGTGCTCGACGAGCTGGTCGAAGACTCCCTGCGACGCGCCGCCCTGTGGGACGAGGTCAAGGACAAGCTCAAAGAATCGGGTCTGGGTCTTTCGGGCGGCCAGCAGCAGCGTCTGTGCATCGCCCGTGCGCTGGCCGTGCAGCCCGACATTCTGCTGATGGACGAACCGACCTCGGCGCTCGACCCCGTATCGACGCTCGTGGTGGAGCAGCTGGCCTGCGAGCTCAGGGAGACCTGCACGCTGGTGGTCGTTACGCACAACATGCAGCAGGCTGCGCGTATTTCCGATTCGGTCGCGTTCTTTTTGCTGGGCGAGCTGGTGGAGCATGCGCCCACTGCCCAGCTCTTCAAAAACCCGATCGATCCGCGTACGGCGGATTATTTGACGGGCCGTTTTGGCTGATACCATCTAGTACAGGCACCTTTAGGGTTAAGATGCGGTCATGCCGGCCGCAAAGGGGTTCAACATGATCTATTACGTCGAGGACGATGACAACATCAGGGATTTGACGGTCTATGCGCTGCGCAAGCAGGGAATCGAGGCCGAGGGCTTTTCGTGCGACGGCGAGTTTAAGGCTGCCGTGGCGCGACGGGTACCCGATGCCGTGCTGCTCGACATCATGCTGCCCGATACCGATGGTTTGGCGATTATGCGCCGCCTGCGCGCCGACCGCCTGACGGCGACGGTGCCCATCATGATGCTTACCGCCAAGGACACCGAGCTCGACAAGGTGATGGCGCTCGATGGCGGTGCCGACGATTACCTGACTAAACCCTTCTCGCTCATGGAGCTTGCGAGCCGCTGCCGCGCACTGCTGCGTCGCGGCGGAATGGTCAAGCAGGCGAGCGATGTGCTCAGCGTGGGCGACATCGTGCTTTCGCCCAGCCATCGCGAGGTGACCGTTGCCGGCGAGCTGCTTAAGCTCACCCTGCGCGAGTTCGACCTGCTCGAGTACCTCATGCGCAAGCCCGGCGTGGTCTTTACCCGCGAGTCGTTGCTGCAGAGCGTGTGGGGCTGGGACTTCGACGGCGGTTCGCGCACTGTTGACGTGCACGTGCAGACGCTTCGCCAAAAACTGGGCGAGCATGCCAGCGCCATCGAGACCGTGCGCGGCGTGGGCTACCGCTTGGCCGAGCCTTCTGCCGGTGATGGTGCCGAAGGTGACGTCACCGCGGCCACCGCATCGGAGGAGTAACCCGTGGTCTTCGCCCCCCAGGGAAAACATACGCTGTCGCACCGCGTTTTTGTGACGATCTTTGTCTGCGCCATGGCGGTTATCGTGGCGTTTACGGTGTTGGGTGCGTTCTTTGTGCAAAACACTTTGGCGGATGCCACGAGTGCCAATCTGGCGCAGGAAACCGAGCTCATTGCTGCCGCCCTCGACGAGCAGCAAGAGCCCATCCCGTTCTTGCGTAGCTTCGATCGCGAGGACTTGCGCATCACGCTGATTAACAAGGATGGATCGGTTGCCTACGACAACGAGGCGTCGCCTTCCACACTGCCCAACCACGGCGATCGCCCCGAGGTCATCGAGGCCTTTGAGAATGGTTCGGGTTCCGCGGAGCGCGCAAGCTCTACGCTCGACGAGATTATGCTGTATCGCGCCGTCGCCCTTGATAACGGCCAGGTTGTCCGCTTGGCGCAGGCCCAGCCTGGCGTTGCAGCGATTTTGCTGTCGATGGTGGCGCCGATGCTGCTTATCGCAGCAGCGGGCGCGGTACTCTCGTTTTTTATGGCGCGCCGCGAGTCCCGTGCCATCATCGCGCCGTTGCAAGAGGTGGATTTGGACCACCCACGCCGTAGCTATGAGCACGCCTATGCCGAGATGGTCCCCATGCTTGAGCGTATCGAGTCGCAGCGCCAGGAACTCAAGCGCCAAATGGCGGTGCTAGCGGACAACGACCGTATGCGCCGCGAGTTCACGGCGAATATCACCCACGAGCTCAAGACGCCGCTTACGGCGATTTCGGGCTATGCCGAGCTCATCGCAAACGGCATGGTCGAGGGCGAGGACGACCTGCGCAACTTTGGCGGTCGCATCTATCGTGAGGCGGGCCGCTTGGCAGCGCTTGTCAACGACATCCTTACGCTGTCTAACTTGGATGAGGCCGAGCGTGCAACTGAGGGCGAGGCGGTGCCCATTGGGTCCACGGAGCCTATTGAGCTCTCGCGTGCCATCTACGCGGTTGAGCAGCGTCTTGAACAGGTTGCCCGTCAGGCGAATGTGACGATAAGTCATGAGACCAAGCCTGTGGTCATCGAGGGCGTGTCGCGCTTGATTGACGAGCTCATCTATAATCTGGCAAGCAACGCCATCCGCTACAATCGACCCGGCGGTACGGTTACGCTGCAGTGCGGCACCAACGACGAAGGCCATCCGTTCCTCGCGGTCGCCGACACGGGAATCGGTATCGCGCCTGAAGAACAGGGCAAGGTATTTGAGCGGTTCTATCGCGTGGACAAGAGTAGGTCCAAGGCACGCGGCGGAACCGGTCTGGGGCTTGCCATTGTCAAGCATGCGGCCCTGTATCATCACGCCACGCTCGATCTGTCGAGCGAGTTGGGCGTGGGAACCACCATTACGGTGACGTTTCCCATACAGCAGGACGAGCCATTCGCATAGCGATACAACATAGATATTGATGTAGACGCCGCATTTGACTTTCGGGTGCGGCGTTGTTGTGCAATTTTACGATTGCTTCCGACATTTTTACAGGAGAGCCTGTTTCTTATGTATAGAGTTTGGTCTCGGTAAAAAGATGCGATAACATACGGACAGTTTTGTCAATCCGAACTGGGGAAATGAAAGGCAAGCTGCATGACCCTTCTCGAACTGTTCCAGCTGCTCAAAAAGCACCTCAAGCTGGTCATCACCCTTCCGGTGGTCTGCGCGATCGCCATGGGCATCGTGTCCTTCGTTGCGATGGACAACACCTACACCGCGACGACGAGCATGTACATTCTCGCCAAAACCGACGATAGCGGTCAGATGAGCTACAACGATCTCTCGGCGAGCCAGATGCTTTCCAACGATATCGCCACGCTGCTGGATAGCGATAGCGTTAAGAGCGGTGCTGCCAATGAGCTGGGCCTTGCTGACCTGGATGACTACAAGGTGTCTGTTTCCTCCGAGACCACCACGCGTGTCATTACGCTTTCGGTTACTGGCACCGATGCCAAGGAGACGGCTAAGGTCGCAAAGGCCATGGCCAGCTCGGTGAGTACGGTCGCTCAGAACGTCGGCGCTGCCCAGAGCATCAACGTTATCGACGAGGCTAAGACTCCCGAAGTCCCCAGCGGCCCCAAGCGCACGCTGTACGTTGCTGTCGCGTTCCTCGCCGGTATCTTTATCGCAGTTGCCTATGTCGTTTTGGCAGACATGCTCAATACCCGCATCCGCGGTGCCGAAGAGGCAGAAGAGCTCCTGGGCATTCCCGTTGTTGGCCGAATTCCGGCTATGAAAGGTGGTAAATAGGCATGGCTAAGGCAAAGAACACCGATAAGCTCGTTGTACAGAATGCCGCCAAGACCCTTCTGGCCAACATCCGCTTTGCGAGCGTGGACGACCCCATTCGCACCATCACCGTTACCTCCTCGATTCCCAACGAGGGCAAGTCTACGGTTTCCATTAACCTTGCTCAGGCAATCGCCACGAGCGGCAAGTCCGTGCTCCTGGTTGAGGCCGATATGCGCCGCAGGTCCCTTTCCGATATGCTCGGCGTTCGTTTGCGCGGCGGACTCTATGCGGTCCTTTCCGAGCAGATCTCCATTGACCAGGCAATTGTCGAGACGGGTCAGAAGAACTTCTACTTCCTCGATGCTGAGCCGCATATTCCCAATCCTGCCGACATCATCGTCTCTCACCGCTTTGCCAAGTTGGTAAAGGCACTGTCCGCCAAGTTCCAGTACGTCATCTTTGATGCTCCCCCGGTCGGCACCTTCATCGATGCTGCCGAGATTGCCAGCCTGACCGACGGTACGCTGTTCGTGGTGCGCGAGGACTTCACCAAGCGCGAGGAGGCACTCAACGCTATCGGCCAGCTTAAGAAGTCCGAGAAGGTCAAGCTCATCGGTACCGTTATGAACTACTGCGAGACCGAGACCAGCAAGTACTACTACTCCTACTACACCAAGGACGGTAAGAAGGTGAAGAAGGGCTCCGACGATCAGGGGACTTCCAAAAAGGGCATCTTCACCAACCGAGCAAACGTTTAGTTGATTAAGGCTGACCTATGCGTGACATTCATTGCCATATCTTGCCGGGTGTAGACGACGGCGCCGCCGATCTCGATGAGAGCTTGGCGATGCTCGAGGCTGCCAAGCGGGCCGGTGTAACCAGAATCGTTTGCACTCCTCACTGCCGTGATCCCTATTTTGATTACGACAAGATGTGGGATGCCTTTGAGCTGCTGCGTGATAACGCTGACGGTTTTCCGCTCCAGATGGGCTTCGAGGTCAACCATCGAAAGCTCGTTGAGCTTGGTATCGATGCCGCGGAGCACTTGCATTTCGATGGAACCAACGAGTTTCTGCTCGAGCTTTCGACGCATGCCGATGCGTATGCGTTTAGAGAGTACGAGAACACGATTTACGATTTGCAGTGCCGTGGCTACCAGGTGATCATCGCTCATCCTGAGCGCTATCGTGCGGTTCAAAAGGATGTAAGCGTGGCGGAGCGCCTGGTCGATATGGGCTGCAAACTGCAGGCTTCGGCGGACTTTATTGCTGGCGGTCGCTTTGGTCGCGAGAAAAAGCCGGCACAGCGCCTGTTCGATCAGAACCTGTACAGCTTCATCGCGAGCGATGCCCATAACGTGGGTCATTACGACTGCCTGGCGAAGGCTCGTGCGAAGTTTAGCGTGCGCGGAGCTCATTTTCGCTAAAATCGGTCCCTAACGTTCGCATTGAATGAAAGGGCAGCCATGGATATCCAACTTAAGACAGGATGCTTTGATGACGCGGCGTTGGTGCGCCGCGTCGTTTTTATGGACGAGCAGGGCTACGAGAATGAGTTCGACGCTATCGACGAGGATCCGAACTGCATTCATGTGACGCTCTATGTAGACGGCGAGCTTGCCGGTTGCTCGCGCGTGTTTCCCGAAGAGCTTGAGCGCGTGGCTGACGCAGAGGCCCCGGTGTTGCCGGCATGCGACATGGACGAAGGCGTTGCGGCGGGGGAGACCTACATTATGGGGCGCGTCGCCGTGCTGCCGGCTATGCGTCGTCGCGGACTGGCGGGTGCGATCGTCGAGGCCAGTGCTTCGTGTGCACGCGATGCCGGCGCTAAGCTTATTAAGCTGCATGCGCAGGAATACGTGCTGCCGCTCTATGCAAAGGCGGGCTACACGCAAATTGCCCCGGTAGATTACGAAGACGAGGGCCAGCCCCATGTCTGGATGGCCAAGCGCGTAGATGGCAGATAGGGACGTTTCTTTTCTGCCGGCAGCTGGGGACACTCCTTGGCAATTGGCGCATCGGAGCGCTTAGACATACAGATTTTCGATTCCGTATGTATATATGCGCGCTAATGGGTTATAAAATCTAAGTCTGAACATAGCAGGTCTGCGATTCGGCTCGGGCGACCGGGCCGTTTTTGCGGACGGGGGTAGCGCGAAAGGACTGCACATGCGTCAATTTAAGACCGAGAGCAAAAAACTGCTCGACCTCATGATCAACTCCATCTACACCAATAAGGAAATCTTCCTGCGCGAGCTTATCTCTAACGCGAGCGACGCCGTCGACAAGCTCAACTTTAAGAGCCTGCAGGATCCGAGCGTCAAGATCGACCAGGGCGACCTGGCTATTCGCGTTTCCTTTGATAAAGACGCCCGCACCATTACCATCTCGGATAACGGCATTGGCATGACCGCCGAGGAGCTCGAGCGCAATCTGGGCACCATCGCCCATTCCGGCTCCGAGGAGTTTAAGACCGAGAACGCCGAGCAGCAGGGTTCGGATGTCGACATCATCGGTCAGTTTGGCGTGGGCTTCTACTCGGCTTTTATGGTCGCCAGCCATGTGAAGGTCGTCAGCCGCGCCTATGGCGAGGATGTCGCCCATGTGTGGGAATCCGACGGTCTTGAGGGTTACACCATCGAAGACGGCGAGCGCGCCGAGCACGGCACCGATGTCATCCTGACGCTGCGCGAGAACGAGAAGCTCGATGCCGACGGCGAGGCCGAGACCTACGATCGCTTCCTGACCGAGTGGGGCCTCAAGAGCTTGATTCAGCAGTACAGCAACTATGTGCGCTACCCGATTCAGATGATGGTGTCCAAGAGCCGCCAGAAACCCAAGCCCGAGGACGCCGGCGACGATTACAAGCCCGAGTACGAGGACTACCAGGAGCTCGAGACCGTCAACTCCATGACGCCGATCTGGAAGAAGCACAGCTCCGATGTCGAGCAGAAGGACTATGACGAGTTCTACAAGTCCACGTTCCACGACTTTGACGATCCTGCGCGCACCATCAGCTTCCACGCCGAGGGCACGCTCGAGTATGACGCCCTGCTGTTTGTGCCGGGACGCGCGCCGTTCGATCTGTACAGCAAGGACTACGAGAAGGGCCTGTCGCTTTACAGCTCCAACGTCCTGATCATGGAGAAGTGCGACGACCTGCTGCCCGACTACTACAACTTTGTCCGCGGCGTCGTGGATTCTGCCGACGTGTCGCTTAACATCTCGCGCGAGACGCTGCAGCAGAACCGTCAGCTCAAGGCCATTGCCAAGCGTGTGGAAAAGAAGATTACCGCCGACCTTGAGGATATGCGTGACAACGACCGCGAGGCCTACGAGAAGTTCTTTGAGAACTTTGGCCGCGGTCTTAAGTACGGCATCTACTCGAGTTATGGCATGAAGGCCGATGAGCTCGCCGACCTGTTGCTGTTCTGGTCTGCCAAGGAACAGAAGATGATTACCCTGGCCGAGTATGCCAAGGGCATGCCCGAGGATCAGAAGGCCATCTACTACGCCGCCGGTGACTCGCGTGAGCGCTTGGCCAAGATGCCCGTGGTAAAGGGCGTGCTCGACCGCGGCTATGACGTGCTGCTGCTGACGCAGGATGTGGACGAGTTCACGTTCCAGGCTATGCGTGAGTACGTTGCCGCCGATATGCCCAAGATCTACGAGGACGATGCTGCCCGCGAGGCTGCCGAGAAGGCTGTGGCCGACGGTGCCGAGCCCGAGGTCGAGGATCGTCATCTAGAGCTCAAGAACGTTGCGACTGGTGATCTTGATCTGGCGACCGAGGACGAGAAGAAGGAGGCCGAGGACGCCACCAAGGAAAACGAGGACCTCTTTAGCGCTATGAAGGAGGCACTCGGTGACAAGGTCGAGAAAGTTGCCGTTTCCGCGCGCCTGACCGATGCCCCCGCTTGCATCACCACCGAGGGCCCGCTTTCGCTCGAGATGGAGAAGGTACTCCAGAAGGGACCCGAGGGCGCGCCCGACGGCATGCCCAAGAGTCAGCGCGTGCTCGAGCTCAACGCCAAGCACCCGGTCTTTGCCAAGCTCGTCGCTGCTCAGAAGGCAGGCGACGCCGACAAGATCAAGCAGTACTCCGGCCTGCTCTATGACCAGGCCCTGCTGGTCGAGGGTATTCTGCCCGAGGACCCCGTGGCCTTCGCGGCATCTGTTTGCAACTTGATGTAGTTAGGTAGTTACGCGGTTTTACCAAACCGCGTAACGGCTCGACGCTGCCCTCAGTTCCGCCGTTCTAACGAACGGCGGATCAGTCGACGCTGCGCGGGCGCCAGAGCGACAACTTGTCATTCAAAGAGGACGGCATGACCAGAAGGTCTATGCCGTCCTCTTTTCATGCCAATTTGTTCGCTCTGGCGCCCGCTCGCTGGCATTGCCAAAACATCGACGTTGCCGTGGTCCTAAGTAGTCATTGGGTGTTCCTATAGTTTTGTCAACCGTCGGGGCTACTCCCGGTAGGGCACCCGGTCGCGCATCACGGCGTATATCGCCCTGAGCCGCTTCCTCGCGACGGCCTTGAGCGCCCGCCCGTGCCCCATGCCCCGCGCCCTGCAGGCCCGGTAGTACTCGCCGTAGCGCCCCGAGGACCTCACCAGGCTGTTGCACGAGAAGATCAGCAGGGACTTGAGCCTCGCGTCGCCGCGCCTGGACGCCCTGACCGATCTCACCGACGTGCCGGAGCTCCTCACCCTCGGGGCTATGCCGCAGTACGAGGCCAGGTGGTCGTGGTCCGGGAACCTCCCGATGTCGACCGACACCGCGAGCTGCGCCGCGGTCCTCGGGCCGATGCCGGGCACGGTGAGCAGGCACGCGTAGGTCTCGTCGCCCTCGAGCAGCGCCGCCGTCTCG
>UQTD01000007.1 GCA_900543845.1 uncultured Collinsella sp. | reverse complement strand
CCCGCGACCCCAACCTTGGCAAGGTTGTGCTCTACCAACTGAGCCATGTCCGCTTGCGGGTTATTAATTTACGCGAGTTGTCCAAAAGACGCAAGTACTTTTTTCAAAAAACTTGTCTGCCGCATGTTCTTAGTAGCTAAACGCGCTAAAGCGATTGGCTAGGCACACGATTCCAGCGCTCCGCTAAACAGCTTCACCATCTGTACGCGCGTGCCGGCGCCGTCCGTACGACGAGCAACCTCCACGTTATCGACGAGCATACGCATAAGCTTGATACCACGGCCACGTTCCTCAGATGCAACCGGCTCGCTCGTTTCATCGATAGAATAGCCGGCACCTCGATCAAGCACCTCAACCACAACGCGATCGCCATAGGCTTGAACCGTCAGGACGCACCCGATACCGCCCGCATGGTCATAGGCATTACCCAGCGCCTCCCCCGACGCCAATGCGACATCGTAGCGCTCGTCACGGCGCAACGGAAGCGATTCAAGGAGTTCGGCGATGCGATGTCGGTAGTATGGAAGATTCTCGATACCCTGACGGACCTCGACGCTCTTACTCCAGCGAGGCAGCTCCCCCACCGGAATAGCGGGAATAGACTCCCGTGCCGGCCCCGCGACATGAAGGATATCGACAAGACGAGCAATCTCCAAAAAGCGAACAACTTCACCTGATGCATTGACGAGCGAAAGCAAGCCTTCTCGCCTCATGAGCTCACGAGCGCGCGTAAGCAGGAATGCCAAGCCCGTCGAATCGATAAAGCTGACAGCCTGACAGTTGATGACGACACGACGCACGCCGCGGCCAATCAAAGCATCCAACCGCCGACGCAGCGCAGGCACCGTGGCGATGTCGATATCGCCTGGTGGCGTCAAAACCGCTATGTCATTCCACTCATTCATACGACCATGGTTCCCCAAAAAAGCCCACTCGATGCATTCGTTTCCCCAACCGTACGGATTCAGCCCGCCCAGCGTCGTCTATGAACGACCCCGTAAAAACTCAAGGGACACCAATGCAATGTCATCGTCCAGCGCCGATTCGGTAAATCGGTCAAGCTCGCCCAAGACCTTGCCGCAAATGCCCGACACGCCCTCCCCCGAAACAGAAAGCAGAAGGTCGCGCAAGCGCTGCTCGCCAAAGAACGCTCCGGTACGGTCGCGGGCCTCAATCGTTCCATCCGTATACATGAAGAGCATGTCGCCAGGAGCGAACGTAAACACGCCTGTCTCGTACACCATGCTCTCAAAGGCACCGATTACGCCCGATTGGCATCCAAGCAGCTCGACCTCTCCCCCACGAGTCTCGCCGCCACCCAGCGGCATCGACTCTGGCCTGATGACCATGGTCGGAGGATGGCCCGCCGAACAATACGTTGCGCGTCCGGCTTTAAGGTCAATCTTGGCGATAAAGGCTGTCACGAACGTCTCGACCCTCGAAAAGCCCATGAGCATGCTATTGAGCGAGCGTGCCATGCGGGCCGGTCCAGCGCCCTCCCAGGCATATGCCGTCAGGGCCGTCTTGACGAGCGCGGACATCGATGCGGCCTCAATGCCTTTGCCAGACACATCACCCAGAATCATGACGGCGCAATCGTCGGGAAGACGGATGAGCGTATAGAAATCGCCGCCGACCAACGCCGAGTTCGTGGCCGACAGGTACACCGAATCGGTTGCGATACCCGGAACATCCCCCAGGGAATTTCTCATGCCGATCTGGAGCGTCTGAGCGATATGGCGCTCCTCGCGCTTTTGAGATTCGCCTTCGTAGATCAGTTCAAAGTCATGCGCCAAGTGCACCATAAAGTCATATTCAAGGTCGTCGATTGGCTCCTGGCTACCATCGCGAAGCAGCAAAACGCGCCTCATGGGCCCCTTGGCGACATCAGCGGGAACGATTGCATCGTTGCTTCGCTTGCCGTCCGTCTCCGAGTGGTAGCGCCCCGCCTCGATGCCGGAATCGATATATAGTCCCTGACACGGTAGGCCGTGGGCCCTCAACCATGCACCCATAGACGTGGATTCGTCCACACGTGTAAGGCGCACGTGCTTGAGGTCGTCGGCACTCGTCCCGCCCAGCACCGATGTCTCGAATCCGTCAGAAGTTGCCCCCAGGCGCGCCGCCGGCGTTGTGACGGAAAAGAAGAGTGACTCCGGATCGCCCGGCAGCGCCACACGGCTGCCACCCTCAAAATCGATGACATAGGTTTCGAGGCCCGCATCATACTCCACGGGACAGAAATGGCAATTGAGAACGGTGCGGATTTCGGCCGACACTGCACGCGTGGCGGCAACAGGATCATCGAGGTAGGTGAACAGCACATCCCGAAGCACATTGAGCGAGCGGCCAAGCTCGGCCGTACGACGAGAGCGAAGGCTCGATGCCATGCCGACCAGCTGGATAGACAGGTAATCGCAAATGACCTCGAGCACGTTAACGTCATAGGCGAGCGGTGCCTGAGGACGCTTCCAACCAACTTCCAGCACGCCAAGGATCTGCGTACCGTAAAACACGGGAAGACAGATTTCGCTGCGGTACGGAGGCATATCCTGCACGCGCAGCAGGTGCTTAGAACGATTGTCCAGGTCCATGAACATACCGGAGGCGGCCCTATCACCCTCAAGGTCCTGTTGAATCGACAAGCGACAGGCGCGCGACTCGCGAAGAACATATGTCGGAATGCCAGCGCCATATGGCAAAAACTCGGGCAGGTAGCTGTCGTGCAGCTCCTTGGAAACACCGCGGAGCTTAAAGCCGCCGCTCTCAGAAAAATAGATAGCGGCACCCGAAGCATCGAGCGTTCCTACAAGCTGGTTCAAAACGGTATCTAACAAACTGGGCAGCTCATCGGAGCCCACCGTGCTCATAATGACCGACAAAGTGCCCGAAAGGCGCTTATTCGCCACTCTAAGCTCCGAAAGCGCACGCTTGAGCTGACGGTCGTGCGAATACTGTTCTTCGATGCTATGGAGTGCCACCAGAACGCGCGGCGCACGGCGGCCAAAGATTCGAGGCGGCGTAACCGAGCCGGCACAAACCAGGACGGGAATAAACGATCCGTCACTTAACTTGAGCATCAACTCGCTCTTTGTTCCATTGGTCTCAAAAGGAAGCCGATGCTCTGTCGCGCGTTCAAAAGCCGACGAGTACAGAACGTCTTTGACATCACCGCCGATGACGTCAGCGCGTTCCTCGCACATCAGGTCGAGCAAACGATTATTCACATGCAGAATGGTTCCGTCGAGCTCACAGATGATGACAGCATCGCTCGTGATCTCGACCAGTTGGGCAACGTCTGCCCACTCGTTGCGCTCAAGCGTTTCCATCGTGGACCCCACCGTCTATCGGTAACAAAAAAGCCTCCGAAGAGGCTTCTCAAATGCGATGGTGTCGGAGGCGGGACTTGAACCCGCATGACCAAAAAGCGGTCACTAGCACCTCAAGCTAGCGCGTCTGCCAATTCCGCCACTCCGACATGCTATGTTGTTGATTAGCGGTTCGTTTTGTTGGACCCGCGCGTTCAACGAGGAAGATAATAACCTATGATTCGAGAACTGTGCAAGCACTTTTTTCAAAAAAGTTTACGAATTTGTAAATGAGCAGGTAGATCCGTATGTCCGGCCCCGAATCGGTGTTGCCTCCCGGCGCGTCCTCGGGCATGAGCGATATTTTGCTGCGCACTTCGTGCTGCAAAATATCGCTCCCCCTGCGGAATGCGCCGGGAGGCAACACCGATTCGGGGCCTGCACATACGTACTTCAGACACAGTTCTCGAACATGTTCTGGGGCTGATGCAAATTTGGTGGCTCGGCAAAGCCGAGCCCTTATATGGGGAGGCCGGAGCGAAAGCTCCGGCCTCACTAACTTTCCTATTAGATTAAGTGAGCGATCGAGGAATCGCACTCCCCTCCTCTGCCGAGTTACCGCAGGGCCCGCCCTGAAGTTACTTTTCAGAACACTCCGCAGGACGCAAGAAACCCCCGCCGTACGAAGTGCGCAGCGGGGGTTTCTTGCATGTCCGAGGACGTTCTGAAAAGTAACACCAGGGCGGGCCCGAACGAGAACAACCGACTACAGGTCGATGTGCGATTCCTTGATCGGGAACGGCTCGGCGAAGTGGCAGGCGCAGCAGTGACCCGGGGCAACTTCCTTAAACTCGGGAAGCTTCTCGGAGCAGACACCCTGCGCAATCGGGCAGCGCGTGTGGAAACGGCAGCCGGTCGGCGGATCCAGCGGCGACGGCGGATCGCCGGCGAGGATGATGCGCTTGCGGGTCTTCTGGATATCCGGATCGGGCACCGGCACGGCAGACAGCAGCGACTGCGTGTACGGATGGTGGGGCTCGCTGTAGAGCGTCTTCCAGTCAGAAACCTCGACCATCTTACCCAGATACATAACGGCAACGCGATCGGAGATATGCTGCACAACAGACAGGTCGTGGGCAATAAACAGATACGCGGTACCAAACTTGTCCTGCAATTCCTTGAGCAGGTTCAAAACCTGAGCCTGAATGGATACATCCAGAGCGGAAACCGGCTCGTCGCAGATGATCAGCTTAGGCTTCAGAGCAAACGCGCGGGCAATGCCGACACGCTGACGCTGACCGCCGGAGAACTCGTGCGGATAGCGGTTGATGTGCTCGGGGTTCAGACCGACGACGTCCAGCAGCTCGCGGACACGCTCAATGCGCTCTTCCTTAGTGCCCACGCCGTGAATGGTCATGGGCTCGGAGACGATCTCGCCGATGGTCATACGGGGATTCAGCGAAGCATAAGGATCCTGGAAGATAAACTGCATCTCACGACGCATGTCCTTGATCTCATGCTTGCTCATCTCGGCAACATCTTTGCCCTGGAAGAACACCTTGCCGGCGGTCGGCTTGGTCAGACGCATGATAGTGCGGCCCGTGGTGGATTTACCGCAACCAGACTCGCCAACCAGACCAAAGGTCTCGCCAGGATAAATCTCAAAAGAGATGTCGTTTACAGCAGAGACGACGCGCTTGGAAAAACGCTTGGCGAACATGCCGGACTCTGCGGGAAACTCCTTGGAGAGGTGCTCGACCTTCAGCAGTGGAGTGCGCTCGTTATTGTCTGCCATTTACGCCTCGCCTCCCTTCTTGGAATCCTTGCGCGTACGGGACGTCTCAGGAGCGTTCTTGAGGAACTCGGGGTCACCGGAATAGTGGCACGCAGAATAGTGACCGGACTCGGTGACAACGCGCTCAGGGCGCTGCTTGCGGCACTTGTCCGTCGCGTAGGGGCAACGAGGAGAGAAGACGCAGCCCTCAGGCAGGTTCATGAGCGAAGGCGGGTTGCCGTGAATCGGCGTCAGCGGCTTCTTCTCTTCGATTGCCTGCTCCGGGATGGAGCGGATAAGACCCCAGGTGTAGGGGTGGCGGCTCTCGTAGAAGATTTCCTCAGCAGTACCGAACTCAACGGGGCGGCCGGCGTACATAACCATGATCTTATCGGCCATATCGGCGACAACACCCAGGTCATGGGTAATCATGATGATGGCGTTGCCGTTCTTCTCCTGCATCTCCTGCATGAGCTCGATAATCTGAGCCTGGATGGTAACGTCCAGGGCAGTCGTGGGCTCGTCGGCAATCAGAATATCGGGATCGCAGGCAAGGGCCATGGCAATCATGACTCGCTGACGCATACCGCCAGAGAACTGGTGCGGATACTCATTGACGCGCTTCTCGGGCTCGGGGATACCCACGAGGTCCAAAAGCTCGGTGGCACGCTTGAGCGCCTCCTGCTTGGAGTAGCCACGGTGCAGACGAAGACCCTCGCCCACCTGCTTGCCGATCTTATAGACCGGGTTCAAGGAGGTCATAGGATCCTGGAAGATCATCGCGATATCGTTGCCGCGAATGTGCTGCATCTCTTCCTCGGTCATTTCGAGGATGGAGCGGCCGCGATAGCGAACGTCACCGCCCTCGATCTTTCCCGGAGGCATCGAGATGAGGCCCATGATGGTCATGGCGGTCACGGACTTACCGGAGCCGGACTCACCGACGACGCCCAGGGTCTCGCCGCGATCGAGCGTGTAGGACACGCCGTCGACAGCGCGAACGACGCCATCCTCGGTGTGGAAATACATCTTAAGGTCATCGACCTCGAGCAGATGCTGGCCCTCAGGAACCGGCTGGTCCTTCAGGTCCACATAGTTCTTGTTCTTCTTCATCCTTATGCGTCCTTCATCTTGACGTCGAGGGCGTCGCGCAGACCGTCACCCAGCAGGGTGAAGGCGAGCACCGTCGAGAGAATTGCCAGACCGGGCATGATCATCATCCAGGGAGCGGTCAGAAGATACTGCTGACCGTCCTGAATCATGGAGCCCCACGAAGGCGTAGGCGGAATAACGCCCATGCCGAGGAAGGACAGAGCGGACTCGGTCAGAATGGCGCCACCAATGTTCATGGTCGCGTAGACCACGATGGAGGCGACGGAGTTCGGGAAGATGTGACGCACGACGATACGAGCATCAGATGCACCCATCGCGCGCGCTGCATCAACATAGTCGTTTTCCTTGACCGTCAAGATTGCAGAGCGGAAGACGCGCGCAATCGAAGGCCAGCCAAGAATGCCGATGGCGATAAAGACGTTCTGAAGACCACGGCCGATAACGGCGATCATGGCGACAACGAACAGCACGTACGGGAACGCCAGGAAGATGTCCGCACAGCGCATGATGATCGTATCCCAAATGCCGCCGTAGAAACCGGCCAGGGCGCCCATGACCAGACCGATCAATGTGGAGATGGCGGTGGCCATGATACCGACAGAAAGCGAAACGCGTGCACCGTAGATAACGCGGACGAGAATGTCGCGACCGAGGGCATCGGTGCCAAACGGGTGCTCGGCACACGGAGCCAGTAGCGATGTCTCGGCCATGGTGGTCGAATCGGAAGCCGTCGGCGAACCGAGCCAGGGCTTAGCCCACAGATCTGCGGTCAGGGCAACCACAACGACGATGATGATCCAGCAGACACCGATAACGGCGAGCTTGTTCTTACGAAGACGCTTAAAAGCGTCGCCCCACAGCGTGCGGGACTTGGCGGGAGCAGATGCGACCTTGGTGGCGGTAGCCTGCTCCTGAGACTGAGAATCAGTTTCCTGCATGAGACGTACCTCCCTTAGGCCTTATCCGACGGACCGCCAAGGCGGATGCGCGGGTCGAGGAATGCATAGCTAATGTCGACGAGCAGGTTGATCACCATGACGACGACGACGATGAGCGTAACGCCGCCCATAACGATGGGCCAGTCACGCATGCTAATGGCGCGATAGACCTCATAGCCGATACCGGGCCAGTTAAAGACCGTCTCGGTCAGGATGGCGCCCGAAAGCATGCCGCCAAAGTCGACACCAATATAGGTAACGACGGGGATGAGTGCATTCTTAAGCGCATGCTTAATGATGATCGCACGATTGGAGAGACCCTTGGCCTTTGCCGTACGGATGTAATCCTGGTTCATGACGTCAAGCAGTTGCGAGCGCATGATGCGCGCAGCATAAGCGGTCGAAACCGAAGCCAGCGTAATGGTCGGAAGCACATAGTGCATCCAATCCTGATACTGAGAGCTGGAACCGCCGGCACCCGAGATCGGCATGGAGATTGCACCGCCCGTGGCGTCCTTGAGGATGACGCCAAAGAACAGCTGCAGCAACATACCGAGCCAGAAGGCCGGGACCGCAACGAGGATCGACGTGGTGAGCGTTACCAAAATATCCCAGAAGGAATAACGCTTTACCGCCGAAATGATACCCGCACCGATACCCATAATTGCCTCGAGCACGATGGCGCACGCGGCAAGTTTGACCGTATACGGATACTTCTGGGCAAAGATATCCGTAACCGGCAGCTTGCGCTGATACGAATTGCCCAGATCGCCATGAAGCAGACCGTTCATGTAATACAAGTAACGGTCCACGAGCGACGTTTGAACGGGGTCGCCGTTCTCGTCAAGGATCGCGTTGCCGTCCTCGTCCGTCTGGACCAGGTGATAGCGGACGCGAAGCTGAAGCTCCACCTCGGGGGACAGAGCCTTGTCTCCACCGATCAGCTTGATCGGATCTCCCGGCACGATATTCTGGAGGGCGAACAGAATCAGCGTAACGCCCAAAAACACCGGGATGAACTGAAGCACACGTTTAACGATGTACTTACCCATACCACTCCCCTATCTAGGGATTAACCTAAATGGGATGCCGATCGCCAGACCGGCATCCCAAAATTACCATCAGCCAGTTTACCCCAGGTTAGGGAGAACTGTATGTTTCCCATGAGGTCTACGTAAATACTTGACCCTCACGGAAGCTGCAAACTCTTAGGCGAGCTCAGCGGTACCCAGATCGGCGTGCTTCTGCGGATCGACATAGAGGTGCTTGATGCGATCGGAGCCGGCGACAGTGTGCGTGTAGAACATAATCGGGATGACCGGGCAGTCGGCAGCGACCATTGCGTCGGCCTCCTGCATCTTGGCGACGCGCTCCTCATCGTCAACAATAGTACGAGCCTCGTCGACCTTGGCGTCGAACTCGGGGTTGCTGTAACCAGAGCGGTTGTCGCCACCGAGGGAGTCGGAGTGGAACAGCGGATACAGGAAGTTGTCCATGATCGGGTAGTCGGCAATCCAACCCAGACGACCGAACTGATAGTTAAAGTTCTGATACTGCTCGAGCAGGGCAGACCACTCGGGGGTATCGGAGACAGCGGTAACACCAACCTTGGCGAGGTCGCCGATGATGGACTCCATGATCTCCTTGTGACCGCCGTCCTGGTTGTAGGAAAGGGTCACGCTAATGCCACGATCGCCGTTAGCGCCAGCGGGAGCAACCTTGTCGAGGTACTCGTTAGCCTTGTCGACATCGTAGGCGCAGAACTCCCATGCGCCCTCCTTGTAGCCATCGATGCCCGGAGGAACAATGCCGTCGGCAGGGGTACGGGTACCCTTGTAGATGGTCTTGCAGATGGCCTCACGGTTGATGGCCAGGGAGATACCCCTACGCAGGTCGGCGTTGTTGAACGGCTCGGCCGTGGTGTTGCAGGTCAGATAGTACGTGGAAGGCTCGGCGCCGAGCAGCATGCGCTCGCCGTCTCCCATGGTGTAGCCGTCCTTGGACACGCCGCGATCCTTCTTGGCGGCATCAATCTGAGCGACGGGAACGTCGCAGACATCGAGGTTACCCGCCTGGAACTCCTTGTAAGCGGTCTCCATGTCCTTGATGACCTGGAAGTGGATGCCATCGATCTTGGCCTTGTCGCCATAGTAATCGTCGAACTTCTTGACGTTGATCTCCTGGCCATCCTCCCACTTGCCGTCCATCATGAACGGGCCGTTACCGACCGGGGCAAGGTAGAAGCTCTTGACATCGGACTCGGCGCACTCGGGAACCGGGGCCAGAGCCGGGTGAGAGGCGACGAAGGGGAAGTCGGCGTAAGCGGAAGCCAGCTTGACGACGAGGGTCTCATCGTCGGGGCAGGTAACACCGCTGAGCTCGGTAGCGTTACCGGCAAGCAGATCGTCATAGCCCTCGACCATGGAGAGGTGATAGGAGACCTCGGAAGGGCCGTACTCGGTAGCGACAGCCGACTTGGTGTTGACCAGACGCTCCCAACCGAGCTTGAAGGACTTGGAGGTAACGTCGTCACCGTTGTGGAACTTGGCCTTCTTGATCTTGAAGGTAAACTCGGTGGCGTCGTCGTTGGACTCAAAGGACTCGCAAGCCAGCGGAACAATCTCGCCCTTCTCGGCGTCGTAAGAGGTCAGAGCATCAAAGAGCTGGTACTCGACCTGAGTGCCCTGGTCCTCCTGGACATTGTAGGGGTCGATGCAGACCGGGTTGTTGATGTAGAAGTTCAGCTTCGAACCGGACTCAGAACCGGAAGCGTCGCCGCCCTTCTTGCCGCATGCGGCAAGAAAAGCCATGGAGCTCGCAGCAAGGGTACCGCCGACAAAGGCGCGACGACCCATAACGGGCTGGTGGAACATAGAATCAGCCATGCCATCCTCCTTATGAGATAGGACAAAGAAATGTTCAGTCGGACACATGTCGAGACAATCCGATCCGAACCATCAAAACGCCGCCCGTTGCTATGGCTGGTTATGCACAACGAACCAACGTTTCTCAATACAGTAGCGCATTTTATGCACGATTTGGGGCTAATTCCGGTTAACGGTCGAGATTTTCTTTAGTTGGGCGAAGTATGTGGGGATATTTTGGCTCTGTTACAAATATGTAAACAAAAAGGGTCCCGCACTTGCGGAACCCTTTTCAAGTATTTATACGGCTCGTGCTTAGTCGCCGACGATACCCTGCGGGAAGAAGAACATGCACAGGACGACACACACGGCAAAAACGACGGCCATAATTACCGTCAGGCGATCGAGGTTCTGCTCCATGACGCCCGTGGCAGAGCTGGAGTTATACAGCGAGCTGGCGATCATATCCGAAACGCCGGTGCCCTTACCGGAATGCATCAGGACGAGAATCGTCAGCGCCACGGCAGAGACAGCCCAAACGACAAACAGAAGAATCTGGAACGGACCCATAGATAAGCTCCTTAATAGAACAATTCAAACTCCAGTACTGTACCACAACCCTCAGCACTCCCCCATCAGCCATTTGGTGACGAGGTAGAAATAGCGCAAAAAAGAGGGTTGTCCGGTTGTGGACAACCCCCTTACTAGAAAACGGTATTTGTTTTCTATTAGGCCTCGGTGGCGAGTACGCGACCCGTCATCTCGGCGGAAGGCTCAATACCAGCCATGGTGAGCATGGTCGGAGCGATATCGGAAAGACGGCCGTCCTCGATACCGGTGAGCTGTGCCTTCTCATCAACGATGATGAACGGCACGCGGTTGGTGGTGTGAGCCGTGAACGGATGCTTGGAACCGTCGGAAGCAACGTCAAACATGTGATCGGCGTTGCCGTGATCGGCGGTAATCAGCGCAAAGCCGCCCTTAGCGAGAATCGCCGGGACAACCTTGGACAGGGCATCGTCAACAGCCTCGACGGCCTTAACGGCAGCGTCGAAGACACCGGTGTGACCAACCATGTCGCAGTTTGCGAAGTTCACGATGTAGAAATCAGCGCGATCCTCGTTGATGGCAGCGACAAGCTTCTCGGTAACCTCGGGAGCGCTCATCTCAGGTTGCAGGTCGTAGGTAGCGACCTTGGGAGAAGCGACGAGCACGCGCTCCTCGCCCTCCTTGGGCTCCTCGATGCCGCCGTTGAGGAAGAACGTCACGTGGGCGTACTTCTCGGTCTCGGCGGTGTGCAGCTGCTTCAGGCCATTGGCGGCGATAACGTCGGCCAGGACGTTCTCGGGGAACGTCTTGGGGAAGGCGACCTCGACGTCAAACGTCGGGTCGTACTCGGTCATCGTCACAAAGTGCGAAAGCTTGATCTGCTCGCGCTCAAAGCCGTCGAACTCCTTGTCCGTGAACACGCGAGTCATCTGACGAGCGCGGTCGGGACGGAAGTTGAAGAAGATGGCCGCGTCGCCCTCGTGGATGCCCTCATTGTGGGCAGCGAAGGGCTCGACGAACTCGTCGCCGCGCGGATCCTTCTCGTAGTAGGCCTTGATACCGGCAACAGGGTCGGTATCGGCATCGGATGCGTTGACCATGACGTCGTAGGCGCGCTGGATGCGCTCCCAACGGTTGTCGCGGTCCATGGCCCAATAACGGCCCGAGACGGTGGCAACGCGAGCGTCGCAACCGGTCTCCTCGGAGATCTTAGCCAGGAAGGCGCAGAACTCACTCATGTAACCGGCACCGGACTGCGGGTCAACGTCGCGGCCATCCATGAAGGCGTGGACGCGAACGGTCTTGACACCGTGCTCGGCAGCCATCTTGACCAGAGCCTCGACGTGGCTCATATGAGAATGAACACCGCCAGGGCTCATAAGGCCCATGAGATGAAGGGTCTTGCCGTCAGCCTTGACATCGTCCATAGCCTTAACGAAAACCTCGTTCTTGGCGATGGAGCCGTCCTTGATGGCATTGTTGATGCGCGAAAGCTCCTGGAACACGATGCGGCCGGCACCGATGTTGAGGTGACCCACCTCGGAGTTGCCCATCTGGCCATCGGGAAGGCCCACGTCCTCGCCCGAAGCACCGAGCGTGGTGTGGGGGTACTTCTCGTACAGGCTATCAAGGAAGGGCGTCTTGGCAGCGGCGACGGCGTTCTCGCCATCGGCCGGAGCAAGGCCGCAACCATCCATGATGATCAGGAGTGCAGGAAGATGACGCTGTGCCATATGTCCTACTCGCCTGCCTTGACGACCATAGAGGCAAAGTCGGCAGCCTTGAGCGAAGCGCCGCCCACGAGGGCGCCGTCAACGTCGGGCTTGGCGACGAGCTCAGCAATGTTGCCGGGCTTAGCGGAACCGCCGTAGAGAACGCGGATGCCGTTGGCGAGCTCCTCGCCGAACATCTCCTTGAGGGTCTCACGAATAGCGCCGCAGACCTCCTGAGCGTCCTCGGCGGTAGCGGTCTTGCCGGTGCCGATAGCCCAGATGGGCTCGTAGGCGACGACGACCTGCTTGGGGCAAGTGATCTCGAGACCCTCGAGACCAGCCTTGACCTGGTTCACGACGTGCTCGACATAGGTGCCGGCCTCGCGGACCTCAAGAGACTCACCGCAGCAGAAGACAGGAACAAGACCGGCGGCAACGAGGGCCTTGGCCTTCTTGTTCTGATCCTCGTCGGTCTCGTGGAAGTAATCACGACGCTCGGAGTGACCGATGATGCAGTAGGTGCAGCCAGCGGACTTGAGCATGTCGCAAGAGGACTCACCGGTGAAGGCACCCTTGGCCTCCCAGTACACGTTCTGTGCACCGAGGGCGATGGGGGCAGCCTGAATGCGGTCATGAACCGTGGTGATGTCGATGGTCGGAGGGCAGACGAGCACCTCGACGCCAGCCGGAACCTCGGGCAGAGCCTGGGCCAGCTCGTCGGCGAGCTTGGCAGCCTCGGCGACGTCGTTGTTCATCTTCCAGTTACCAGCGATAAGAAGGGTGCGATTAGGCATCGAGAAGCGCCTCCACTCCGGGCAGGGCCTTACCCTCGACGAGCTCCATGGAAGCGCCACCGCCGGTGGAGATCCAGCTCATCTTGTCGGCCAGGTTAAACTTATTGACGGCTGCGACGGAATCGCCACCACCGATGATCGAGGTGCAATCAGCCTCGGCAACAGCCTCGGCGATAGCCTGGGTGCCATGAGCGAAGTTGTCGAACTCGAAGACGCCCATGGGGCCGTTCCAGAACACGGTCTTGGCGCCCTTGACGGCCTCGGCGTAGAGCTCCTCGGTCTTGGGGCCGATGTCCATACCCTCACGGTCGTCGGGGATAGCGTCGGAAGCGACAACCTCGGGGACAGCGTCCTCGCCAAAGTGATCGGCAACGCGGTTGTCGATGGGGAGCAGGATCTTGACACCCTTCTCCTCGGCCTTCTTGAGCATCTCGCCGGCGCGCTCGACCCAGTCCTCTTCCTTGAGGGACTGACCGACGGACAGGCCCTGAGCCAGGAAGAAGGTGTAGGCCATGCCGCCACCGATGATCAGGGTGTCAGCGGAGTCGATGAGGTGATCGAGAACGCCGATCTTGGAAGAAACCTTGGAACCGCCGACGATAGCGACGAAGGGGCGCTCGGGCTCGGCGAAGATGCCGGTCAGCGTGTCGACCTCCTTCTCGAGCAGGAAGCCAGCGACTGCAGGCAGGTAAGCGGCGGGGCCCACGACGGAACCCTGGGCGCGGTGAGCGGTGCCGAAGGCATCGAGAACGAAGACGTCACCATAGGAAGCGAGCTTCTTGGCGATCTCGGGATCGTTCTTCTTCTCACGCTTGTCGAAACGGACGTTCTCGAGAACGAGGACCTTGCCCGGCTCGACGGCGGCGACAGCCTCAGCAGCCTTCTCGCCGTAGGTGTCGGCGACAAAGGCAACGTCGAGACCAGAGAGCTCAGCGAGCTTCTTAGCGACAGGCTCAAGGGAGAGCTCAGGCTGGAAGCCGGTACCCTCGGGACGGCCGAGGTGGCTCATGAGGATGACGCGAGCGTTGTGCTCAACGAGGTAGTTGATGGTGGGCAGGGCAGCCTTGATACGGGTGGTGTCGCCAACGACGCCATCCTTGATAGGCACGTTGAAGTCAACGCGGACGAGAACGCGCTTGCCGTCGACATCGATGTCGCGGACGGTCTTCTTGGTAAAGGCCATGTTTGCTTCTACCTTTCGTACGTGTCTGCCTCCCATTACGGCAGACGATTTCCTATAAAAAGGGCGCGACCCTAGGGTGTAAGCCCTATGAGGCCGCGCCCTTCTTTAGACGCTCAACGAGCTATTCGCTAAAAGCTAAATTAAGCAACGAACTTCTCGAAGTACTTGATGGTGCGGACCATCTGAGAGGTGTAGGAGTTCTCGTTGTCGTACCAAGAGGTGACCTGAACGAGGGTCTGGCCGTTGCCGAGATCAGAGCACATGGTCTGAGTGGCGTCGAAGATGGAGCCGTGGGTCTCGCCGACGATGTCGCGGGAGACGATCTGGTCCTCGTTGTAAGCGAAGGTATCGGGGATGGTCTCGGCATAGGCCTTCATGGCAGCGTTGACCTCGTCGACGGTGACCTTCTTGTCAACGACGGCGTAGAGGTTGGTCAGCGAGCCGGTCGGCGTCGGGACGCGCTGGGCGGCACCGATGAGCTTGCCGTTGAGCTCGGGGAGAACCAGGCCGATGGCCTTGGCAGCGCCCGTGGTGTTCGGGACGATGTTCTCGGAGCAGGCGCGGGAGCGACGGAAGTTGCCCTTGCGCTGCGGGCCGTCGAGCGGCATCTGGTCGCCGGTGAAGGCGTGGATGGTGGTCATGATGCCGGAGACGATGGGAGCGAAGTCGTTCAGACCCTTGGCCATCGGGGCGAGGCAGTTGGTGGTGCAGGAAGCAGCGGAGATGATGTTGTCCTCAGCGGTCAGCGTCTCATGGTTGACGTTGTACACGATGGTGGGCAGATCGCTGCCGGCCGGAGCGGAGATGACGACCTTCTTGGCGCCAGCGTTGATGTGGGCCTGAGCCTTAGCCTTGCTGGTGTAGAAGCCGGTGCACTCGAGAACGACGTCGACGTCGAGGTCGCCCCAAGGCAGGTTGTTGGCGTCGGCCTCCTTGTAGATCTTGATCTCCTTGCCGTCAACGGTGATGGAATCCTCGCCAGCGACGACCTCGTGATCGCGAGCATAGTTGCCCTGCGTGGAGTCGTACTTCAGCAGGTAAGCGAGCATATCGGGAGAGGTGAGGTCGTTGATAGCGACGATCTCGGAGCCCTCATGACCGAACATCTGGCGGAAGGCCAGACGACCGATGCGACCGAAGCCGTTAATAGCAACCTTTACTGCCATTGTGTCTCCTTTCGTAAGGCCCCCGCAAGCTACAGCGCCTGCCGTTGAGGCCCACAAACTAACCACTCGCCTAATATACCTTTTTTTTGGCTTGAATTTCACGAGAATGCTCGAAATTGAAAATCAAATTTGCGTTAAAACGCTTTAACGTATAAAACAGCAGTTAAACCACCATAAAAGCTATTGCGTTAAACTACCCGCTTGCTTCAATGAGCTTTTCAAGGCGCAAAACACGGTGATACAAGGCCGACTTCGACAAAGGAGGGTCGGCCATTTCCCCCAAATCTCGCAGTGAGAGATCGGGGTAACGCTCGCGTAAGTCACAAAAAACTGCCAGAGCGTCCGGCAGCGTTTCGCGCAAACCGCGCCGATCAAGCTCATCGATGAGCGCAAGCTGATGTTGGGCGGCACCGGCACTTCTGGTCTGGTTGGCAAGCTCTGCGTTCACGCGACGATTCACGTCGTTCTTCACCAGCTTAACCGCGCGGGCCTCTTCAATCTCGGCAACGCTGCGCTTGGCGCCAATCAGCTGTAACAGACGTTTAATCTCCTCGGCACTCTTGATGTACACGGCATACGAGCCGCGACGCGCATTGACGCGGGCGTGAACTCCAATCTGCTCCAGAAGGTCGCAAAGTCCCTTTGCATACTCCTCGCCCTGAACCGCGATCTCCAAATGAAAATCGCCACGTGGGTCGGCAACAAAGCCTCCGGCAATCAGCGCACCGCGAATATAGGCGAGCCTGCAGCAAGGACGGGCGACGATGTGGCGCGGCACACCCGCGACGAGCCCTCCCCTACGGTCGAGAATGCCCAGCAGCACCAGAGCCTTATCCAAATCGGGCTGATCGGGCAAGGTGATGAGATAGTTTCGTACCTTGTGCAGGACCGACTTACGAACCGTGAATTCGGTCTTGAGCTTAAGGATACGATGCGTCAGCGCAATCATCGTGCGCGCCACAGCACCCGTCTCGGTCGCGACCGTCAAGCGGTACCGTCCCGAGCCCGCCAGCGAAAGCGTGCCGCTCACACGCGTTAGCGCAGCAAGCGTCGACAAATCGCAGTATTCGCATTCTGGTTCGCAGCGCGCAAGCTCGTCACGCACCTCAGCGGTAAACGACATGTAAACCTATGCCTTCGTGTTGGCACGCGACAGGTCACGGTGGGAGATGCTCACATGATACTGAGCACCCTCCAGGTAGCGGGCCGTGGCCTCGGCAATGGCGACGCTACGGTGCTGTCCGCCTGTGCAGCCGATAGCAATGGAAAGCTGCGGCTTGCCCTCTGCGATATAACCCGGCATGACCGTATCGAGCAGCTGGGTCCAGGCCTTCCAGAACTCCTGGGTCTTGGGGTGGTCCAAGACAAAATCGGAGACCTTCTTATCGAGACCGGTCATGGTGCGCATCTCGGGATCGTAGAAAGGATTGGGCAAGAAGCGAACATCGATCATGATATCCGCCTCGATGGGCATGCCATGCTTAAAGCCAAACGAGAACACGTGGACATCCATAAGCTGCTGGTCGGACAGCTCGGAAAAAGCCATGCGCAGCTTGTTGCGCAAGGCAGAAGTGCGCAAGCGGCTCGTGTCGATAATCATATCGGCTCGATCGCGAACGCCCTGCAGCTGCAGACGTTCACGCTGAATAGCGTCGGCCGTGGTCTCCCCCGGCTTTGCAATGGGATGGCGACGACGGTTTTCGCTATACCGGCGAATCAGCACCTCGTCAGACGCCTCGAGAAACACAATGTCGCAGCTCATCTCGCGCTCTTCCAGTGCGGCAACAGCATCGAGCAGTTCATCGAACAAGCCCTGGCTACGCAGGTCGCAGGTAACGGCAAGGTGCCTGCCCACGCCCGTATTGATGCCAACGAGCTCAGCAAGCTGGGCAATCAGGCGTGGGGGCAGGTTGTCGATACAAAAATAGCCCATGTCCTCAAACACATGCATGGCTTGCGTTCGGCCCGAGCCGGACATTCCGGTGATGATAACGATATCGGGGATACGCTCCGAGCGCTCCGCCGCATCCATGGCATCTCCCTTTTGCATGTGTGCCTCCTAAAATAAGCGCGGGACCCGGCCAGCGGATCCCGCGCGATCAATTGCCTTTATTGAGTATACCGCCCCAAGCGGATACAAGGCCCGTCTTACGCCTCAAGCGCAGCCTTGAACCAACTTGTAATACTCGTGGGGTGCGTGATAGCGGTGCCGACGACAACGGCCCACGCGCCGGCGTCGATTGCAGCGCGAGCCTCCTCGGGCGTATGCACGCGACCCTCGCAAATGATGGGAAGGCCGGGAAATTCCTCGGTCGCCTGACGCAGGAGCGGCAGGTCGGGGCCATCGGCCATGGTGCAGTCGATGGCGGCGACACCGTGAGAGAGTGTGGTGGATACCAGGTCGAAGCCCATATCAACCGCACGGCGAATGTCCTCGATGGTGGCACAATCCGCCATCAGGAGCACACCCTCCTCGTGCAGCGGGCGGAAGGTGTCCTCGACCGACTTGCCATCGGGACGCGGACGATCGGTGGCGTCGATCGCCACGATATCGGCACCCGCAGCAACGCAGGCACGAGCGTGACGCAGCGTCGGCGTGATGTAAACGCCCTCGTGCCCGTCCTTCCACAGACCGATGACGGGAACCTCACAGCGACCCTTAATGGCGGCAATGTCGGCAAGGCCCTGGCAGCGAATGGCGGCGGCGCCGCCAAGCTCGCAAGCGCGAGACATTTGAGCCATGGTCTCGGGCGTACGAAGCGGCTCGCCCATATACGCCTGAACGCTCACGACGAGCTTGCCCTTCAGGGACTGGATCAAAGGATCAACGGTCATGTTCGACTCAACCTTTCTCAAAACAGCCTTCTGAGACACCGCACCTTGACGTTCAAACCGTCGCTCGCGTACCGAAGTACGCTTCGCTCCTCTTTCACGTCAATCTGCGGCACCTCAGAAGGCGCACTTGGTAGTTATGTTTACTTCAACGATGCAAGAAGGTGTTCGGCGGCACCGATGAGCGGCGCGTCGCCCTCCAGAGAGCCGATGAGAATCGGCGTGTCCTGAAGCGGGTCGAGCGCCTGGCTGGCATAGCCCTCGTGCACCGAGTCCTTCCACGTCTGTGAACGCCAATCGGGGCCTTGGTGAATCACGCCGCCCGAAAGCACGATGACCTCAGGGTCCAGGATGTTAGCGAGCGAGCCCAGGCTGGCGCCCAGCGCAAAGCCGGCGTCATGAATGACCTCGGTCGCCTTTGCGTCGCCTGCGCGGCACAGGTCGTTCACGTCACGGCCGACCGAAGGACGGCTGGGGTCGACGCGGCCAAAACGCTCATCGTACATGCGCCCGATTGACGTTCCGGAAGCAACCGACTCCAGATGGCCGGAACGCCCGCAGGCGCAGGGAATGCCGGCGGCAGCCGAGCACTCGATGTGGCCCATATGGCCGGCAGCACCATGGAAGCCCTGCATCACGCGGCCGTTCTCGACATATGCGCCGCCGATGCCCGTACCGATGCCCAAACACAAGACGGAGAACTTGCCCTTGCCGACGCCCCAGTGGGCCTCGCCCAGAGCATGAGCCTGCACGTCGCCTACAACGGCAACGGGAAGGCCGAGGTCCTCGCGCAGACGCGGCCCCAACTGAACACCGGACCAGCCGGGCATAATCTCATTGGCATACGCGATGGCGCCCGTCTTGGGGTCGACGACACCGGCAGCGCCGATGCCAACTCCGAGGACCTCGACATCGGGATTTGCCTCAAGAGCTGCCTTGATAGACGCCTCGATGCGCTGGAAGACTGCTTCGCCACCCTCCTGGGCCTCGGTGGGAACCTCAGCCTCAAAAACGGGATGGGGCACACCGCCGTCAGCCGGATACTCCATGATGGCAGTCGCGATCTTAGTTCCGCCGATATCGACAGAGCAGACGTACTTGTTCTCCATGTCGTTCTCCTTCGGAGACAAAAACAACTACAGGAAATGCGCCGTCAGGCTAGCCGTCACAGCGCGGTAAAGGTTTTCCAGGTGCCCGAGATCGCCGAGAAACCGTGCGGCCATTGACCTAATGGGTCATGGCCGCACGGTTGAACGGCGAGGTCGGGTGCCTGGGAAAGCTTTAAAGGAGACCGTTGTCCTGGAGGACCTTGCGAATCGCCTCGACGTTCTCACCGGTCATGGCCTTCACCGGGCGCGGCATGGTCGGGCTGTCGAAGATGCCCATGAGGTTCATAGCGGTCTTGAAGGCGCCGACGCCACCGGCATAGCCCTGGACGCCCGAGGTGACATCCCAGATGTGCGAAATCTCATTGAGGCGATCCTGCTCGGCCTTGACGGTAGCCCAGTCACCAGCCTGAGCGGCCTTCCACTGACGAACGTAGCCCTCGGGCTCAACGTTGGCGAGACCCGGGACAGAGCCGTCGGCGCCACCGAGGTAAGCGCCGTCGACAACAACCTCGTGACCGGTGAGGATGCTCATCGGATGGCCGTTCTTTTCGTTCTCCTGAACGAGGTAGCGGAACGAGATGTCATCACCCGAGGAATCCTTGACGCCAGCAAGGACGCCCTCGGCGCCGAGCTTGGCAAGAAGCTTCCAGGGAAGCTTGGTGTGGACGCACACGGGGATGTCGTAGGCGAAGATGGGCAGGTCGAGTTCCTCGTGAAGGATGCGGAAGTGCTCCTCGACCTCGGTCATGCCCTGCAGGGCATAGAACGGGCAGGTGGCGACGAGCGCATCGGCGCCCAGCTCCTGAGCGACCTTGCCGTGCTCGATCATGCGCTCGGTCTCGGTGTCGATGATGCCGACCAGAACGGGAACGCGGTGGTCGACGATACGGACGGCCTCTGCGACAATCTGGCGACGGCGCTCGTCGGTGGAGAAGACGACCTCGCCCGAGGAGCCCAGGAAGAACAGGCCATCGACGCCGGCATCGATCATGCGGTTGATGCTGCGCTCAAAGGAGGCAACGTCGAGCTGGTGGTCTTCGGTATCGGGAACAACGACGGGAGGGATAACGCCGGTGAATTTCTGAGTTGCCACAAGAATCTCCTTAGTTGTCTGGCGGGCAGCCCTATGCCGCCCACTCTTGTTGGCGGTGTCCAGGCCGTCTAGGCCAAAGAACACGAATAGAACGTTTGGTTAAAGAAGTCGACGACTTCGTTTTCGAACGCATTGATGCGCTCGTGAGCGTATTTGGCATAGATGATATGCCTCCGGTCACACTCAAGACCGTTGAATACGGCAAACTGACCCTTGGGATCACTCACGGTATCCATGAGCGATGTGCCCATGAGCACCGAGCCACGAACCCGAGGCGACAGCGTCTCGAGACCGCTGGGAAGCGGATTGGCAAGCGCCGTGCAGGCAAGGCCCCGCTCGTCCAGAGCAGAAACCGCCAGCGCGACACCGCCGCCAAGGCCCTCGCCCCATGCAAAGATGCGGTCGGGATCCATGCCATCAAGGTTGCGCGCAACCTTCGCCAACGCGCAGCCCCAACGGACACGCTCGACAAAAGCAGGCGAGGTAATCCCCTGCTGCAGATCGTTGGATCCAATAGTCTCATCGTCCAGCGCGAGGACGGCATACCCCATGGCGACAAATCTCGTCATGTGATGCCAGCCGCGCACGGGTCGGTCGATGTCGTGAAACATCAGGCATAGTGGCACAAGCTCGGATGCCCGGTCACGACCAACAGGCTCAATCAAACGGCCGTGCACGACATACCCGCCGAGCTCAAAGGAAACCTCGGAGTAGCGCGCGCACGGATTTGCGAAATCAATCGCCGTAACGGTCAGCCCGCAAACCTCAAGGTCCGAAGCGGCTGTCTCCAACTCGGAAACATCCGCAGAAGCATCGCCGCGCCAATCCCGGAAATCAGAGAGCCTTGACGAAACCGTCCCAGCAATTCCCGCAAGCTCGGGGACAATCAGCTCATCGATATTGCTCTCGCACTTAGACATGAGCCTCCCCTCCCTTGCAGAAAAACGGAATGATCAGATCGTCAAAATCCTGAATCTCCTCGTGACCGAAGCCTTCAAAGAACTCATGACGCTTTTCGCAGGTCAGGTTGTTGTAGACTGCAAACTGCGTCGCCGGAGGGCAGACGATATCGGCTGTGCCCGTGCCAAACAGCACGGGGCATTTGACCATGGGGGCAAAGTTCTTGGAATCGAAGTACGCCAGCTTGGCATAGGCTTCGTCGATACGAGTCGAGTCCTCGTCAAACCAGCGAGACCAATAGCGCAGGCCCTCGTAGGCGATGTCGTCGGCATCCAAATCCCAGACCAGGCGGAAATCCGACAGGAAGGGATAGAGGATGGCGGCGCGATTGATAAGCTCGCTGTTAAGCGCACAGGTCGCTATACCCAAACCGCCGCCCTGCGACGCGCCGTTCACAAACACACGGGCAAGATCGATGCCCTCGAGCTCGCGAACAATACGGCACAGAATGCGAATATCTTGGTGCAAGCGGACATAGTAGAGGTTGGCCGGGTCACCGTCGATACCGGCGACGATATGGCCCGCGACCGTTGTGCCCTCAAATCCGCCAATGTCCTCGGACGGACCTCCTTGACCAGGACAATCGAGAGCAATGAGCGCCATGCCCATGCCCGCAAACGATGCCTGCTCAAACCAGCTGCGACTCGCACCTGGATATCCATGGAACTGAAGTACCAATGGCATGGGCTCGTCCGAGACAGGTTTAAGGTACTTGGCGTGCAGGCGAGCGCCACACATGCCGGTATACCAGAGATCGAAAAGCTGGCAGGTCACGGCATCGGTGACCGATGCCGCCTCGATCGCATAGTCAAGCCCGACGGCGTCAGCCTCGGCCATGCGATCCTTCCAAAAGAGATCGAAATCTGATGGACGGGGCATGGCGCCTCGATATTCACCAAATTGCTGTTGTAGCTCCTGAGCACTTGGCATGGCTCGTGAACCCAACCTTTCGAAATCGCAACGGAGGTGCGCCCGGCAAGGGAACCGGGCGCACGGGAGGGAAAGCGAGGCTACTCGCCGAGCTTGGGATGCAGCAGCGACGGCGCAGCGCCGAGCAGCATCTTGGTGTAGGGGTCCTGAGGGTGCTGGAAGACCTGCTTGGCCTCGCCCTGCTCGACGATCTTGCCGCCATTCATAACGATGATGTCGTCAGAGATATAGCGGACCGTCTGGATGTCATGGCTAATGAACACCATGGCCAGGCCGAGCTCCTTCTTAAGGTCGGTCAGCAGGTTCAGAATCTGCGCGCGGACCGAAACGTCCAGAGCCGAGGTGGGCTCGTCGGCGATGATGGCATCGGGGTTCAGCGACAGGGCACGGGCAATTGCCACGCGCTGACGCTGGCCGCCCGAAAGCTGGCCGGGAAGAACCTCGGCGGCGGAGCTGGGCAGGCCGGTGAGCTCCAAGAGCTCCTTGACGCGCTTCTCCTGCTCGGCCTCGGTACCCAGGTTGTGGACGCGCATGGGGTCGAGCAGTTGCTCGCGAACGACCATGCGGGGATTGAGCGCCGTGGCCGGGTTCTGGAACACGACCGAGATGACGCGACCCATGTGGCGACGGTCCTCGGCGGTACGTTTGGTAACGTCCTTGCCCTTAAAGTAGACCTTGCCGCTCGTGGGGGCCTGCAGGCCGCACATGACGTTAGCCGTGGTGGACTTTCCGCAACCAGACTCGCCGACGATGCCGATGGTCTGTCCGGGCATGAGCTTAATCGTTACACCCTGGACGGCGTGAACCAGGTTGGGGTGCAGAATCGAGCCGGTACGGGTCCTAAAGGTGACGTGGACGTCATCAAGGAAGATGATCGGCTCGACGCCGTTGACTGCGGTCTCGCTCATCTACATCACCTCCGCGTGAGGGGTCAAACCATTTGCCTTGAGCACCTCGTCGGGGAGCTCGGAATAGAAGTGCTCGGTGCCGGGCACGCGCTTGAAGACCGGACGGGTGTCCAGGCCAATGCGCGGATGACTCGAGCGGGGTGCGAAGCGATCGCCCTTGGGGAAATCGCGCGGGCTCGGAACGGCGCCGGGCACCTGGTGCAGGCGGCCCGAACCGCTCTCGATGGACAGGACGGAACCCAGAAGACCGCGAGTGTACTCGTGGATCGGGTTGGTGAGCAGCTCCTTGGTGGGCGCCTGCTCGATAACCTGGCCGGCGTACATAACCGTGATGTTATGGGCGACCTCGGCGACCAGTGCCAGGTCGTGCGAAACGAAGATCATGGCAAAGCCGAGCTTGGCCTGAAGGTCGTTAAGCAGCTTGATGACCTGCTTCTGGACGGTAACGTCCAGAGCGGTCGTGGGCTCGTCGCAGATGACCAGCTTGGGGTCGCGGGTAAGGGCCATAGCGATCAGAACGCGCTGACGCTGACCACCGGAAAGCTCATGCGGATAGCTCTCGAGCGTACGCTTGGGGTCGAGGCCCACGAGCTCCAGGAGCTCCTCGGCGCTACGGGTGCCGCCGCGCTTGGTGAGCTGCTTCATCTGGGCGGAAATGAGCATGGAGGGGTTGAGCGAGGACAGGGCGTCCTGATAGACCATGGCGATATCGGTACCGCGCAGGCCGAACCACTCCTTCTTGCTCATCTTGAGCAGATCGCGGCCCTCCCAGAGAACCTCACCAGAAAGGTGCTCGTCATCGTCGGTCAGGCCCATGATGGCCAGCGTGGTGATGGACTTACCGCAGCCGGACTCGCCTACCAGGCCCATGGTCTGGCCGGGACGGACGTCAAAGTTGACGTGGTCGACGACGTTGATATCACCGTGGTGCTCAAACTGAATGCAGAAGTCACGGACCGAGAGAATCGGCTCGACAGACTCGTCGGGCACATGGCGGTCGTTACGCTTGAGCTCGACATCGCGCAGGGCGCCAAGGCGAGCGGAGAGGGACTGAGCCTGCTCCTTGTAGGCACGAACGGGGTCGGAGACCAGCAGATCGGCCTCGCGACGCTTGGAGGAATCGGTCGGATCCAGGGCGGCGGAGGGAGCAGCGGCCATGGCGTCGGTAATACCCTCGGAGAGGATGTTGAGCGCCAGGCAGGTGATCATAATGGCCAGGCCCGGGAACAGTGCCTGCCACCAACGGCCAGCGAGCACGCCGCCGCGGGCGTCGGCGAGGATGTTGCCCCAGGTAGCGGTGGGCTCCTGGATGCCGGCGCCGATGAAGGTCAGCGAGGCCTCGAAGATGATGGCGTCTGCGACCAGGGTAACGGTGAAGACCATGATCGGAGCGATGCAGTTGCGCAGAACATGCTTGATCAGAATCCACGGAGCCTTGGCGCCGGACACGATGACCGCGCGGACATAGTCCTCACCGTACTCGGACACGATGTTGGCGCGCACGATACGGGCGATCTGCGGAGTGTACATAAAGCCGATGGCGAAAATGATCGACGGCACGGAATTGCCCAGGATGGAGACGAAAACGGCTGCGAGGGCGATACCCGGGATGGACATGATGATGTCCAGGATACGCATGATCGCCTCAGAGATAGACTTGCGCGAAACCGCTGCAAGGGCGCCCACGACCGAGCCGCAGACCAGAGCCATGGCAGTGGCGCCAAAGCCGATAATCAGCGAGTAACGACCACCGTAGAGCATACGCGACAGAATGTCGCGGCCCTTATCGTCGGTACCGAAGATAAATCCGTTGCCGGGAGCCTGGCGAGCCGTAAAGATCTCGACCGGGCTATAGGGGGCAAGAAGGGGCGCCAAAATCGCAGTCAGGGCGACCAGCACCAGCACGACGGCGGCAATCTTAGAAGACAGCGTCATCTTCTTCCAGCCACCGAGCTTGAGCCCCTTGGAGGCAGCCTTCTCGAGCTGCTCGGTTTGCTTCTCTCGAATCTTTACCATAATCTACACCGTCCTGATGCGCGGGTTGATGAGCAGGTAGAGCATGTCAACCACGATGTTGATGATGATGAAGGCAAGAGCAACGACGATAACGACGCCCTGAACCAGGTTCGCCTCGTTGCCCTGAACGCCCTGCAGAATCGCAGTGCCCATGCCGGGGAGGTTGAAGATAACCTCGATGACGACGGCGCCGCCCATGAGGTAGCCGATCTTAAGACCGAGGGTGGTGACCGGGGTGATCAGCGCATTGCGAAGAACGTTGATGCCGACGACGACCTTCTCGGGAACGCCGGCGCCACGAGCCATACGGACATAGTCCTTGTCGAGCTCCTCGACCATGGCGGTACGCACGATACGAGTCATCTGGCCCGTCAGCGGAAATGCCAAGGCGATAGCGGGCATGATCATACGTCCCAGATAGCCAACCGGATTCGTGGTGAAGTGAGGCAGAGCACCCGATGCCGGGAGCACCTTAAGGTAGGAAGAGAACAGCAGGATCAACAGAACGGCAAGCCAGAACGACGGGGTTGCCAAGCCGGCGATGGAAAAGACGCGGATCACTTGGTCCGGCCATTTGTCGCGATACAGTGCCGCGATGACGCCGAGCAAAAACGAAACGACCGCACCGATGGCAAGACCGATGAAGGTCAGCTGCATCGTGACGGGCAGGGCCGTGGAGATGCGCTTGGCAACGGAGTTGCGGGCAGCGCCGTAGGTACCCATGTCGCCATGAATCAAATCGCCCATATAGCGCACGTAGCGCACAGGCCAGGGGTCGTCCAGACCATACTTCTCATGGTACTCGGCAACCGCCTCGGGCGAGGCACCGTCACCCAACGCCGTGTAGGCGGGGTCGGTCTTGGAGAACGACATAAGGAAGAACACCAGGACGGTGACGCCCAATGCCATGATCGGCAGCGCCACAAGACGCCTTCCAATCAAACGTAGCAAGTTGTTCACGTTCTCTCCCCTTTCTTTTGTCGGTAGGACCAACTGGTATATGAGTACGGATACTCATTACAAGACCCGAGCGACATCGTTGCCGCCCGGGTCTTTGTTTCAACTATGAGGATACGGTCCCAACGGCCGACATCCTGCATACAGACTCAAGCGAGTCTTACGCCTTGACGGTCGCAACGCCCCTGAAGGACATGCTCGTCGTGCCGATGCCCTTGAAGCCGTCGAGAGCCTCGCCGTTGGGCGCGGTGGACGGATCGTCCCAGGAAGCGGAGACGGTCTTGACGTGGACAACGGGGTACAGAACGGCGTTGTCGGCGATGATGTCGAAGCACTCGTTCCACTTCTTCTGCTGCTCGTCGCCCTCGGCGGCAAGAGCCTCGTCCATGAGACCGTGAAGCTTCTGCCACTCAGCGGACTCCTTCCACGGGCAACGGGTCTGCATCCAGACGTTGTCGCCATACCACCAGTTGAGCAGCAGGTCGGGGTCAGCGCCGAAGCAGGAAGGATCGCCAGGGGCAAGGAGGATATCGTAGGCCTCGCCGCCGTCGATGGCAGCGTAGGTGGCCGGCGAGGTATCGGTCTGGATGGTCACCTCAAAGCCGAGAGCGTCGAGGTCGTTCTTGACCTGGGCGGCCATGCCCTTGATCTGCTCGTTGTCGGTGGTGCGCAGGGTGATGGCACCCGGGGTGATGCCGGACTCCTCGATGAGCTTCTTAGCCTTCTTGGCGTCGGTCTTGTACACCGTGGAAGCCTCATGATAATTGGTGAAGCTCTTGGGCAGGTAGCAGCTGGCAGCGGTGGCAAGACCGGCGAAGGTGTTGCTGACCATCTTCTCGGTGTCGAGCGCATACATGACAGCCTGACGGACCTTGACGTTGTTCCAAGGCTCCTTGGCGACGTTGAACATGATGAAGCGGGTGCCGAAACCCTGAACGTTATCGATCTTGCAGCCGGCGCTCTCGAGCTGGTCGACGGCGTCAGCGGTAACGAGCTCCATAACGAGCGTGGAGCCCTCCTGCTGAGCGGTAACGCGAGCGGTGGGGTCGGTCAGGATGCTGTACTGGATCTTCTTATCCTCGGCAGCATACTCACCGTTGTACTCGGGGTTGGGAACCAGGGTGATCTCGGTATCGGAGATAGAGTCGTACATCCAGGGGCCGGAGCCGATCGGCTGCTTGGCGCGATCCTCCTCGGTCTGGGTGGCCGGGGTAACGCGGATGATGGCAAGACGATCCTTGAGCAGAGAGAAGTTGGGGACCTTGGTCTTGACCGTCACGGTGCTGGCGTCCTTAGCCTCGATGGACTCGAAGGGCTGGAAGAACGGAGCATAGGTAGCGGAAGCGGCGCAAGCGGTGTAGGAGGCAACGACATCGTCAGCGGTGACCTCGGTGCCATCGGAGAACTTGGCGCCCTTGCGGATGGTAACCTCGAAAGTGGTGTCGTCCACAGACTTGGGGTCGTCGGTGGCGAGCTCGTTGAAGGTGCTGTAGTCGTGGTAATCGATGCCGTAGAGGCCCTCGACGACGTGCCAGTTAGCACCCAGGCCCACAGCGGAGCCGGTGCTGGCGGGGTCGAAGCTGGACGGAGCGTAAGCGGAACCAGCGGTGATCACGCCGCCGCCACGGTTGGCGGAATCGGTGGAACCGGAAGCGGAACCCTCGTCGCTAGAGCTGCCACCGCAGCCGGTGAGACCAAGCCCTGCGACAGCAGCGACGCTGCCGGTGAGGCCGAGGAACGAACGCCTGGACATACCCTTGTTGATGATGGCCATGTCTTCTCCTATCAATAGAGAATCTTACCCGGGAGCACCTAGACTTGCCCCCGCGCAACTTGCGGACGATATATACTTTACCTACCGACAAACCCAACTTGGGTGCCGCGCTCGGCGACCGATACATACATACGCTTGAACGGTATTTACTACCGTTCACCGAATTCATTGACAAACGATTCGACAGACAGTATGTATCGACGAGGTGAGATATCAGTCTTCGTCAACCCGCAGGATAGCAGGGTTATTCACCATGGCTAGTCAAACGTTTTAGCGTTAATAAAACCCGAAATCAGCAGGTAATCGCCGCGAAATAAATGATTGAAAATCAGCCAATCATGTATATCAGTTGTTTAGAAGCGCGTTTAGTTTTCGGAACGGCTGGCCGATGCCTGGGCGCGCTCGGCATTCCATGCAACAAGTGCCTCGTGGACCGCTTTGGCGACATCGGCCGGAACGCCTCGAACTTCCGCAATCTCCTGCTCGCTTGCCGCGCGCAAACGCTTCATCGAGCCAAAATGGCGCATAATGGCACGTTTTCTGGTGGGTCCCACGCCCGGAACGTCGTCAAGCACCGAAACCGTCATAGCCTTATCGCGCAACTCGCGATGGAACGTAATCGCAAATCGGTGGGATTCATCGCGAACCTGCTTGATCAGATAAAGCGAAGCGGAGCCGGTCGGCAGCACGACGGGGGTCTCGTCCCACGGCACGAAAACTTCCTCATCGGCCTTTGCCAAGCCACAAACTGGTATATCGAGGCCAAGCGCCTCAAGTTGCTTAATTGCAGCGGTCAATTGCGGTTTGCCGCCATCGACAACGAGCAAATCGGGGCGCGAGCCAAAGCGCTCGTCCGCCATGCGCTCGGGAGCATAGCGACGCCCCAGAACCTCGGACATCGATACGAAGTCGTTCGCCTCGTCCAATTCGGCCTGAATTTTAAAGCGACGATACTGGCCCTTGTCGGCACGGCCGTTGGTAAATACCACCATCGAAGCGACGGTAAAGGTGCCGTGCAACGTCGAGATATCGAAGCACTCGATGCGCAACGGCGGCGCAGGCAGCGCCAGCGCGCTTTCGAGCTCCAGGAGCGCCTGATTAGTGCGATCGTCAGCATACCCCGTGCGCATCATGTAGCGCATGAGGGCATGGCGCGCATTTTTGGACGCCATATCGAGCAGGCGGTGCTTTTCGCCGCGCTGCGGCCTATGGAGATGGCAAGAGCGTTCGCGCTTGCCCGCAAGCCACTCCCCCAACGCTTCGGCGTCCTCAAGCTCGACAGAGAGATTGATCTCGGCTGGAATATCAGCCGTCTCGTCGTAATAGCGCTTAAGAAAGCCCGATTGAAGCTCTTCCTCGTCGACATCCAGGCCTTTATCGAGGATGAACTCACAAGTTCGAACCGTTCGGCCCTCGCGAACGACAAAGACACAGGCGGCAGAGATAGTCTCTTCGCGATAGAAGCCGATGACGTCGATATCGACGCTCGATGGAAAAACGACCTGTTGGCGATCGTCCAGGCCCCTAATGACTTCCAGGCGACGCTTGACGCGCGCCGCACGCTCAAAATCGAGCGTCTCGGCTGCCTCCGTCATCTCGGACGTAAGCTCGTCAACGACATCCTTGCGATGGCCCGACAAGAAACGTTCGACACGTTTGACGTTCTTGGCATAGTCGGCAGGGGAAATCGCGCCGATGCATGCGCCCGGCCCGCGCCCGACATGGTAGTCAAAGCAGGGACGCCCGTTTTGCGCGCAAATCATATTGACGATGTCTTCTTCGCCCTTATGAGATTCGACGATGCGGCGGCAGCGGCGCCATTCCGCACAGGATGCCGAGCAAATAGGAATAACCTTGCGTAGCGTATCGATGGTCTCACGCGCCGCACGGCTATCGGTATAGGGGCCAAAATAGCGCGTTCCCGGTTTATGACGCTCTCGCGTGTATTTAATAGCCGGAAACAAGTCGCTCTTGGTAATGGCGATAAAGGGATAGCTTTTATCGTCTTTGAGATCGACGTTAAAGTACGGATGGTACTGGCCAATCAGATTGCGCTCGAGCACCAATGCCTCGTGCTCGGTCTCCACCACGATATAGTCGAAGCTCGCCACCAGCTGCATCATGAGCGGGATCTTTTGACGCTCGTCCTGCAGCGTCACGTATTGACGCATACGGGCACGCAGGTTTTTTGCCTTGCCCACATAGATGACATCACCCTTGGCATCTTTCCAAAGGTAGCAGCCGGGTTGCGTGGGAACGCGCGAAACCTGCTCGGCAAGTGTTGGAATGTTGTCGTGACCTGCCACGCGCACCTACTTGCGACGAAGCAGCGCCGAGACCTCGGGCATCTTAAAGACGAAGGCAAGACCAAAAGTTACAGCGAGCGAGACGACGCCTGCAACACAAACGTAGCCCAGGGTAATGAGGATCGAGCTGCCAAGCGCTCCGACAAAGTGCTCAAGTGCCCACATGACGCCGGCGCCCGCGGCAGCGCCCAAGCCACCGAACAGTAGGCCGAAGAAACCGCCATGCAGGATAGACTTGACCTGAAGGCCATGCAGACGACGGCGCAGCCACCACAGTGAGCATCCGACCAAGACCACGTAGTCAACGACGTACGAAAGCGCAATTGCCGGCATACCGTAGCCCAGCACCACGCCAAACAGCAGCACCGAACCGGCCTGGCCGATAGCGGAGTACAGGCAATAGCGGCTATAAGGTTTCATATCGAGCAGGGCCGAGAAGCTCTTCTGCATCAGCACGACCACGCCGTAGAGCGGCAGGGAAAGTGCCAGATAGATAAGGAACTCCGACACCAGCGCCACACCGGATTCATCGAACTTGCCGGCGCAGTAGATCATGTTGAGCGGACGGGCGAAGACGATCAGATACATCGCAAACGGAATCAGGAAGAAGAACATCTGGGCGACACCGCGCGAAATGCCCGTGCGGACGCTGTCGTAATCCTTCTCCTGCGCATCGTGAGAGAGTTCGGTATAGAGTGCCGTCGAAAGCGAGGCGGCGATCAGCGCATAGGGCAATGTGTACCACAGGCGCGCATATGCGATGACGGAAGGGCCGGTCTCGGGCTGCACCACCAGCGCGGCGGCATTGGTAATGGAGGTCGAGACAAACATGCACACCGTGGCGAGCAGCGTCGGGATACCAAGCGCGATCGTCTGTCGCAGCGCGGGATCCTTAAAGTCGATATGGATATGAGGATGCACGCCATGCTTGCCAAGCGCGGGAATCTGGCAGGCCATCTGGACAAAGACGCCGAGGGTCGTACCAACTGCGATCAAGATAATACCGGCCTGCTCGCCAAATTGTGCAGACACAGGAGCAAAGCCCATAAAGCTGGCGATGACGATGACATTGTTGAGAACCGGGGCAAACGTCGACCAGAAATAGTCGCGGTGTGCGTTGAGAACGCCCGAGAACACCGAGCCCAAGCCATAAAACAGAATTTGAATAGCAAAGAAGCGGAACATGAACGCAGCGGTATCCATGCTGCCGCCATCGCCCGAAAGGAACGACTGCGTCCAAATAAAGCCGGGAGCAAACACGGTGCCCAGCAGCGAGATACCGCCCAGCAGCAGAAGCAGAATACCAAGCAGGTTGCCGACATACTCGTTCGATGCCTCGCGACCCTGCTCGCGCCTCACACCCATATACACCGGCAAAAACGCCGTAACGAGCATGCCGCCCATCACGAGCTCGTAGAGCATGTTGGGCAGATTGTTGGCAACCTGATAGGAGGACGAGAGCAGCGACATACCGATGGCGGCCGCCATGGCCCACGTGCGGATAAACCCGGTGACACGCGACACGATGGTCAGCACGGTCATAAGGCCAGCAGAACGACCAACCGTGGAGTAGTCCGACGAACCCATATCGTCTACGTCGTCCTGAGAGTCCTCATAAACCTCATCTTGTGGCGGCAAATCGTCCACGACGGCAAAGGAGCCGGTCATCGCAAAGGGATCGTCAACCAAAACGGCGTCATCAGCAGGTGCGGCGTCATCGCTGTTCGGCATGTTGTTACCGGATACGGCATCATCATCGAATATGGCATGGTCGCCAAACACCGTGTCAACTTCATTTGCGGCGACGGTTCGGGCAGAAAACGACAGAGGGTCCCAGTCGTCATCACCGTCGATGGCCACGCCCTCGACGGGATCGGTCGAACCAAGCGGCGACCATTCGTCATCCGAAAGAAGCGGTTCGCCATCATCATGAGCCGTGGGCTTGGCGGAATGAGCGGCAGGAGCGCTCTGCGGTGTGCTCTTTCCCTGGGCTGCCATCAAAAACACCGCCGTCTCATCGGGACGCGGCTCACGAGGAGCCTCGGAGGCGATCGGCATCACGCTGGCGCTCGATTGAGCGACGGCCAAAAAGACAGCCGTCTCATCGGGACGAGCCGAAGAAAGAACCGTACGGGGAAGTGCCGTGCCGGCACCGGCGGCACGCAAGTACACGGCCGTCTCGCCCGGGTCAGCGGCAGCGGACCAGGCGTTTCGAATCTCGTTATCGAACGAAGCGGCCTCGGGCGCGGGCGTCTGAGGAGCCGACCCTTTTGCAAAGTGAGCTCCGCGCTTTGATTCTTCCTGCGGCATCGCTCAGTCCTCTCTCGTGATCGGGGCAACCGTCGCCCCGCAAAATGCAACTAAGTCATCGGGAGCAAGCTCAAGCTGATAGCCGCGCTTGCCACCCGAGATAAAAATGGTATCCCAAAGGACGCATGTCTCATCGATCAGAGTCCGGAAGCGTTTTTTCATACCGACCGGACTGCAACCGCCGCGGACATACCCCGTCGCGGCAAGCAAATCTTTGACATGCATCATGGTCAGCGACTTTTCGCCTGCGGCGCGCGCGGCGGCCTTGAGGTCGAGCTCGTCGGCAACGGGAATGCAGCACACGACATGGTCGTTGGACGGCGTCGTGCAGACCAGGGTCTTAAATCCCTGACCGGGCTCCTCGCCAAGCTGCTCGGAAATCGCGACGCCCAGCCCCGACGATTCGTCGCCATCGTCTTCGTACGTATGGAGAACATAGGAGATGCCGGCGCTTTCCAGCTCGCGCATCGCATTGGTTTTTGACGTCTTAACAGCCTTTGCCATGGCACATCCTTTCCCTCGCAGAGCGACGTAAGGATTAAGTATAGGGCCAATTCCGCCGCATATGCCATCTCGACACACAGAAGCGCCACCGAATCAGAAGGAATCGGTGGCGCGTCGGTACTACAACGTCTCTTTACTGTGCGTCGAGCTGCGCCTGACGCTCACGGTCACGCTTGAGCAACGGCGCCAAGAACTTGCCCGTGTAGCTCTGCGAACATGCCGCGACTTGCTCCGGCGTGCCTGAGACCACGACGGTTCCGCCGCCATTGCCGCCCTCGGGGCCCATATCGATCAGGCGGTCGGCAACCTTGATGACATCAAGGTTGTGCTCGATCACCAGAACCGTGTTGCCCGCATCGACCAGGCGTTGCAACACGTCGAGCAGCTGACGAACATCCTCAAAATGGAGGCCGGTTGTGGGCTCGTCCAAAATGTAGAACGTCTTGCCTGTCTGGCGACGATGAAGCTCCTTGGCGAGCTTTACGCGCTGCGCCTCACCACCCGAGAGCGTCGTGGCGGGCTGGCCCAAGCTCACGTAGCCCAGACCCACGTCATATAGGGTCTGCAGTTTGCGCTTAATCTGCGGGATATTCCCAAAGAAAGCCAGTGCCTCGGTGACACTCATGTCGAGCACATCCGAGATCGTCTTGCCGCGGTAGGTAACCTCGAGCGTCTCGCGGTTATAACGCTTGCCGCCACATACCTCACAGGGGACATAGATATCGGGAAGGAAGTGCATCTCGATCTTAATCTGTCCATCACCCTTGCACGCCTCGCAGCGACCGCCGCTTACGTTAAAGGAGAAACGTCCCGGCGAGTAGCCGCGCGCCTTCGACTCCGGCGTGCTTGCAAATAGCGCACGCAGATCATCCCACAGGCCAATATAGGTCGCAGGGTTCGAGCGCGGCGTGCGACCGATCGGTGACTGGTCGATATCGATTACTTTATCGATGCACTCAATGCCCTCAATCTTCTTGTACGGCCCCACGGGACGCGTCGAACGATGGATGGCATTCGTAAGCGCGGGCGCAATCGTATCGGTGACCAGGGAGCTCTTGCCCGATCCCGAAACACCGGTAACGACCGTGAGCGTACCGAACTCAATCTTGGCGGTAACGTTTTTGAGGTTATTAGCGCGGGCACCCGTAATCTTAAGACAGCCGCGGCCGGGCTTGCGGCGCTCATCGGGCACGCGGATCATCCGCTTGCCGGTCAAATAGGCACCCGTCATGGAATCGGGGCATGCCATGATATCGGCAGGCGTTCCCGCGGCGACCACGTGTCCGCCGTTAACGCCCGCACCGGGACCCATATCGATCACGTAGTCGGCAGCGCGAATTGTATCTTCGTCGTGCTCGACGACGATAACGGTATTACCGATATCGCGTAAGCGCTCGAGCGTCTTGATCAGGCGCTCGTTATCGCGTTGGTGAAGGCCGATCGACGGCTCGTCCAGAATGTACAGAACGCCCATGAGGCCGGCGCCGATCTGCGTTGCCAGGCGAATGCGCTGGGCCTCACCGCCGGAAAGCGTCGCCGAGGCGCGATCGAGCGTCAGATAGTCGAGTCCGACATCGACCAGAAAACGCAGGCGCTCCAGGATTTCCTTGACAATGCGCCCGCCGATAAACTGCTGACGCTCGGTAAGCTCCAGGCCCTCAAAAAACTCGAGCGACTCGCGACACGACAGACAGCAGACATCGTAAATGGACTTGCCGCCCACGGTGACGGCAAGCATCTCGGGACGCAGGCGAGCACCGTGACAGCTCGAGCATGGCTCTTCGCGAATGTATTTCTCCAAGCGAGCCCTGGTGTTCTCGTTCGTCGTATCGTTGTAGCGCTCGTACAGGATGTTGCGCACGCCCGAGAACTTAGTGTCCCACTGGCTGCGACGCCCATCGAGCTTTTGATAGTCGACCGAAATCTTCGTGTCGCCCATGCCATCCAAAAACGCACGACGCACCCGCGGGGGCAGGTCCTCCCATGGCGTATCGGCACTCACCTTAAAGTGTTTGCAGACCGCAGCAAAAATCTGCGGATAATAGTTGGAATTGCCGAACAGGCTGCCAAATACTCCGTCGGCAATCGACTTTGAGGGGTCTTCAATCAGCGCCTCGGCATCGACTGTCTTTTTAAAGCCCAGGCCATCGCACTCGGGACATGCACCATAGGGCGCGTTGAACGAGAAATCGCGCGGCTGCAGGTCGTCGATGGAATGCCCGTGCTCCGGGCACGCCAGTGCCAGCGAATACTCCAGCAGCTCGCCCTCGGTTCCCTCGGGAGCGTCGCGGTCGGGCAGCATGTACACGTTCACGTTACCGTGCGCCAGTGCCGTCGCCTGCTCAACGGACTCGGCAATGCGACCCAGGGAGTTCTCTCGAATCACGATACGGTCGACCACGACCTCAATGTCGTGTTTGAACTTCTTGTCCAGGTCGATAGGGTCGTCAAGCGAGCACACCTCGCCGTCGACGCGCACACGGCTAAAGCCCTCCGCACGCAGGTCCTCAAACAGCTTGGCATATTCGCCCTTGCGTCCACGAACCACCGGCGCCAACACAAACGCGCGACGGCCCTCCCCCGCCGCCAGCACCTTATCGGCGACCTGATCGGTCGTCTGACGCTCAATGACACGACCGCACTCAGGACAGTGCGGCGTTCCCACGCGAGCAAACAGCAGACGCAGATAGTCGTAAATCTCGGTTACGGTGCCCACCGTCGAGCGTGGGTTTTTGGATGTCGTCTTCTGATCGATCGACACAGCCGGCGACAGGCCGTCAATCGAGTCCAAATCGGGCTTGTCCATCTGGCCCAAAAACTGACGCGCATAGCTCGAAAGGCTCTCGACGTAACGGCGCTGGCCCTCGGCATAGATGGTATCGAACGCCAGCGAGCTCTTGCCCGATCCGGAAAGACCGGTTATGACCACGAGCTGGTCACGCGGAATGGAAACATCGATATCGCGCAGGTTATGCTCGCGCGCGCCGCGGATAACGATAGAAGAATCAGACATGGAAGCTCCTTGCCTCCTACAACTTCAAATCACACTGACGATGAGTTTAGCGCACTCGACGCGCACAGATGTTCGTAATACAAGATTCGCAGACCTTTTGCGTTGTCTGACGCCGCAGACTGCACGCTCGGTCCGTACTTTCGAATACCGTCGATCGCCTGTCACGCATCATGAATGTCTCCCGCTCGCAAACGAGGGTACAATGACGCTCGTGTCACACCGCGGGGCTCCGGCCCCAACATATACAAAGGAGTCAAACATGGGTTGCGAGCACGCACAGGCAGCCGGCGGGCAAACGTCACCGTCGCAATTTGAGGAAAATACGCTGTCCGAGGTCAAGCGCGTTATCGCCGTGCTTTCCGGCAAGGGCGGCGTCGGCAAGTCATTCGTCACCGGCGCCATCGCCACGGAGCTTTCCCGCCACGGTCACAAGGTCGGCGTCCTCGATGCCGATATTACCGGCCCCTCTATCCCTAAGATGTTCGGCATGAGCGGACGTCACGTCCATGCCCTCGGCAACCTTATGCTGCCCGAAATCTCCGAGCACGGCGTCAAGGTTATGAGCTCTAACCTGCTGCTCCAAAACGAAACCGACCCCGTCCTCTGGCGCGGTCCGGTTATCGCGGGTGCCATCAGACAGTTCTGGAGCGAAACGTCATGGGGCCCCATCGACTACCTGCTGGTCGACATGCCTCCGGGAACGGGCGACGTCGCCCTCACGGTCTTCCAGTCGCTGCCCGTCGATGGCATCGTCATCGTCACGAGCCCGCAGGATCTGGTCTCGATGATCGTCGCCAAGGCGGTCAACATGGCCGAGAAGATGAACGTCCCCATTCTGGGAATCGTCGAAAACATGAGCTATATCGAGTGCCCCGATTGCGGCAAGAAGATCGAAGTCTTTGGCAAGAGCAAGCTCCCCGAGGTCGCCGAGCGTTACAACCTCGAGATCCTAGGGCAGCTTCCCATCAATCCGGCACTCGCCGAGGCTTGCGATAAGGGAGAGGTTGAGACCGCACTGCCCGACGGCATGCTGCCCCAGGTTGTCTCTGCCGTCGAGGCCATTGCCCCGCACGAGACCGCCGAGGCCTAAGTGAACACAAACGCCTCCTGTGACGTCTTGGTAATCGGCGGCGGGGCCTCGGGTCTCGCCGCCGCCATTACGGCTGCACGCGCAGGCAAAAGCGCCTGCATCGTTGAGCGCGATGTTGCCTGCGGTCTTAAACTCCTTGCGACCGGCAACGGCCGCTGCAACCTTTCCAACGAATCAATTGATTTCCAGCGGTACAACCACCCCGCATTCGTCGAATCCGCCATGGGCCCCCACCCCGAACAAGAGCTTATGGGTTTCTTCTCCTCGCTGGGCATCATGACAACCTCCGAGGAAGGCCGGCTGTACCCGCGCTCCCTTCGCGCAGAATCGGTGCGCGACGCGCTTCTCAACGTTTGCGACCGCCTAGGTATCACCTTAATCTGCGGAGCCAACGTTGCCTCGGCGCACAAAGCTTCCGAAGGCTGGACACTCCAAATAGACCGTCCAGCGCGGGCACTCAAGGCAAAAAAGCACGACGACCGAAAATCGGAGCTCCGCTCGCTTCGGAAAGCGCTCGCCGATGTCCCTCGCAAGAACGAGGCCCTGGAGGCACATGCCGTAATTATCGCCACGGGTGGCAACCCCACCGGTATCGCCGATACGTTTCGCCTCCCCCTCACTTCGCTGCGCCCCATCCTCTGCCCCGTATCGGCAACGGTCGTCGGCGATCGGGCGGCACTCAAGACGTTGGATGGCCTGCGCGTCCGCGCCCGCTTGACGCTCGCCCGCAATCATAATGAGCTCTGGCGCGAAGACGGCGAAGTGCTCTTCCGAACCTTTGGCATCTCGGGCGTTGCCGCCTTCAACCTCTCCCGTCGTATCCAGCACGGCGATACGATCCTGCTCGACGTTTTCCCGGACCTCTCCAAAGACGAGCTGCTCGATATGCTCAACCGGCGCGTTGAGCTGCTCGGCGGCTTTTCGCCCCGCGATCCCCGTTGGCTCGACGGTATGCTCGCCCCGCAACTCTCCCGCGTCGTCTGCACGGCGTTCGAGCAGTGCCATCCAGGCTCCAACGATGTCATCCACCTGGTCTCGATCCTCAAGCACTTTAAGTTGCTCGTCGAGGGAACAGCCGAGGAGCGCTCGGCGCAGGTCACGCGTGGTGGCGTATCTGTCGAGAGCATCTCAACACCCAGTCTACGCGCGCGCAGCGCTGTCGACGCCCCGCTTTACGTCTGCGGCGAAGCGCTCGACATCGACGCCGATTGCGGAGGCTTTAACCTTGCGTGGGCCTGGCTCTCGGGCATTCGCGCTGCAAGCAGCCTGTAGCCGCGCAGTCTATAATCAAAAACGCATTCGGGCCGTCTGGGATACCGGACGGCCTCTTTCTTGCCTCTAAGGAGACCTCGATGATCGAAATCACCCAAGTCAACGCGTCGCTCGATGAAGCCGGCGATGAAAATGCCTGCCTCATTGTTGGCAAGCGAGTCGCCAAGCGCGTCCTACGTTGCAAGGACTCCGAGATCAAGTCCATCGAGCTCCACCGCAAGTCAATCGACGCCCGCAAAAAACGAGACGTCCATTTTATCCTGAGCTTTCGTGTTGAGCTGACTAGTCCCCACCTCGAGCGAGAAGCGGTCGACAGCGTTGCCGAGCGTGACCGCTCGCGCGTACGCGCGATAGAAGACGATGGGTCTTCATTCCCCACCCCCGTCTCCGACGCACCTCAAGAACGCCCTGTCGTTGTCGGCGCCGGATGCGCCGGCCTTTTCGCTGCGCTTACGCTCGCCGAAGCAGGCCTTAAGCCCTTGCTCATCGAGCGCGGCGACCCGGCATTTCGCCGCTCACATGCGATCGACCTCTTTCTAAAGGAGCGCATCCTCGACCCCGAGAGCAATATCCAGTTTGGTCTGGGCGGCGCGGGGACCTTCTCGGACGGCAAACTCAATACGGGAACCAAAAATCCCGCCCATCGCCTTATCCTCGAGACCTTCGTCGAAGCGGGCGCTCCCCGCGATATTCTATGGGATGCAAAACCGCATATTGGCTCCGACATCCTCCCCGCCGTCGTTACTAGCATCTCCCAGCGCATTGAACAGCTCGGAGGAACCGTTCGCTATCGAACGAAACTCGTTGACATTCACACTGACACATCTGGCACCATTGTCGGTATCGACATCCAGTCGTCCCACGACGCGACAAGCGAGTCAATCAACACAAAGCATCTCATCCTTGCTTGCGGTCATTCTGCCCGCGACGTATTCGAGGTTCTCAAAACCCATGATGTCGCCCTCGCTCAAAAGACGTTTGCCATGGGCGTTCGCATCGAACACCCGCAGCGTGATATCGATCGGGCGCAATATGGCCCCGCAGCGGGTCATCCCGCGCTCGGAGCAGCCCCCTATAAGCTCGTTGCCCATCTTCCCAACGGCCGCAGCGTGTTCTCATTCTGCATGTGTCCCGGCGGACAGGTTGTCGCCGCCTCTTCAGAGCCCGGCCATCTGTGCGTCAACGGCGCCAGTCTCAACGCCCGCGCCGGCCGCAACGCAAACGCCGCTCTCCTCGTTAACGTCACGCCCGATGATCTCCCCAGCGACGATCCTCTTGCAGGCGTAGAACTCCAGCGCATTTGCGAGCGGGCTGCCTATCGCCTTGGCGGCTCCAACTGGAACGCACCGGCACAGCTCGTCGGCGACTTCCTTGCAGAACGCGCCAGCACGACATGCGGCAAGGTAAAGCCCACCTATCCGCTCGGCGTGACTTGGACAGCAATCGATGAGTCATTGCCACAACATATCATCGAGTCGCTTCGTCTGGGAATTCCCTTGCTCGGCAAAAAACTGCGTGGCTACGACCATCCCGATGCCGTCCTCACCGGTGTTGAGACACGCTCGAGCTCTCCGGTCACCGTTACTCGAGACCGGCAATGCCACGCTGTATCGACCCCGGGGCTCTACCCTTGCGGCGAGGGAGCCGGATATGCCGGAGGAATCATGAGCGCCGCTACCGATGGCATCCGTTGCGCCGAAGCCCTGATCGCAGACCTCTAGCGCACGAATTCCAGCACGCAAAAGACACAGGCCCCGAGCTCCACAGGGAACTCGGGGCCTGTTCGCTATTTCTTAAACCGTGCGCTCTGGCGTTTTCTGCCCGATGCGAACGTGGAACCCTTGCGGGCCTGCGAACGCAAGCGCTCGATCGTCTCGTCCTCAGACGCACCCTCGAGCATCGCCCGAATCTGAACGACGGCATCGCGCAGACGCGCCGCCTCCTCAAAGTCCATGGCGGCGGAAGCGTTGCGCATGTCTTCCTCCATGGTCTCGACGATCCGCACGAGCTCGTCATGCGGCAGCCCTTCCAGCTGCTCGGCAAGCGTCTGCTCGGGCGCCACCGTCTCCGGCGCGGCGCCCTCGCCGTTTTCGTCAGGCGTATAGAACGCACCGTGACCCAGCGAATCGCCTCTCGAGCGTCCCTTCGAGCCCACAGTCTTTTCGGCCTCGGCAATAAAGCTCGAAATGTCGTTGATGGCCTTGCGCACCGTCTTGGGCACAATGCCGTGCTCTTCGTTATAGGCCATCTGAATCTCGCGTCGGCGCTGCGTCTCGTCGATGGCCTCTCTCATCGAATCGGTCACGACGTCTGCATACATGATGACTTCGCCGTCGGCATTACGGGCCGCACGACCAATCGTCTGAATCAGCGAACGGCGGTTGCGCAAGAAGCCTTCCTTGTCGGCGTCGAGAATTGCCACCAGCGAGACCTCGGGAAGGTCTAGACCCTCGCGAAGCAGGTTAATGCCAACGAGAACATCGATCTTTCCCTCGCGCAGCGTTCGCAGGATCTCGACACGGTCCATCGTCGCTGTATCGGAGTGCATGTAATTGACCTTAATGCCGGCATCAAGCAGATGGTCGGTCAGGTCCTCGGCCATGCGCTTGGTGAGCGTGGTCACCAGCACGCGCTCCTTGCGGGCAACGCGCTCGCGAATCTCGTCCTCAAGATCGTCAATCTGCCCACGAACCGGACGCACGTCAATCTTTGGATCGAGCAGGCCGGTCGGACGAATAATCTGCTCAACGTCGTTCTGGCTAACCCGCAGCTCATAGTCGCCCGGCGTGGCCGAAACGTAGATGAACTGGGGAATCCTCGCCTCAAACTCATCGAAACGAAGCGGGCGGTTATCGAGTGCCGAAGGCAGACGAAAACCATGCTCCACCAGCGTCACCTTACGCGAGCGGTCACCTTCGTGCATGCCGCGGATCTGCGGTACCGTCACATGGCTCTCATCGATGATGCAGAGCATGTCCTTAGGAAAGTAATCGATCAGGGTAAACGGCGGCTCGCCCGGTTTTCGACCGTCCAGATGACGCGAGTAGTTCTCGATACCGTTACAAAAACCCATGGTCTCGAGCATCTCAAGATCATAATCGGTGCGCTGCTGCAGGCGCTGCGCCTCGAGCAGCTTATCAGTCGCCTTGAGCTCGGCCACACGCTTCTCGCACTCTTCACTGATTGATTTCAGAGCCGCTTTGACCTTAGGCTTCTCAGTCACGTAGTGCGAGGCCGGCCACACGGGAATGGCCTCGTACTCACGCAGCATCTCGCCGGTGACCTCATCGATCTCGGCAATCAGCTCGACCTCGTCGCCAAAGAACTCAAACCGCAACGGATGCTCGGCATAGGGCGGATACACGTCGACGACATCGCCGCGCACGCGGAAAGTGCCACGTGCCAAATCATAGTCATTGCGATCGTACTGGATATCGATAAGCGCATGGATAAAGTCATCGCGCTCGAGCGGCACCTTCTTGTCGACGTTCGGAGCTAGGCCAGCATAGTCCTCGGGAGAGCCAATGCCATAGATACACGAGACCGATGCGACGACGATCACATCGCGTCGAGATAGCAGCGATGCGGTCGCCTGATGTCGCAGCATCTCGACCTCTTCGTTAATCGAGGAATCCTTCTCGATATACGTATCGCTTTGCGGCACATACGCTTCGGGCTGATAGTAATCGTAGTACGACACAAAATAGACCACGGCGTTGTCAGGGAAGAACTCCTTGAGCTCGCTCGCGAGCTGAGCGGCAAGCGTTTTGTTGGGAGCCATGACCAGCGTCGGCTTCCCCAGGGCCTCAATAGTCTTAGCCATCGTGAAGGTCTTGCCCGAACCAGTCACGCCCAGCAAAACCTGATAGCGATCTCCGTCCCTCACGCCCTGCACAAGCGACTCAATGGCCTTCGGCTGGGAACCTGCAGGCTCATAGGGAGACACGACCTTAAACGGCACCTCAGAGCCCTCAACGCCAAAACGTTTGAGCTCTCCTCCAACACGCTCAACTTCAAATTCCGCCATGGATACTCCTAACTCATATATCTGCAGTATACGCAGGCGGCAGGCATAGTCCTATACGAACCGATCGGGATAGAGGGTCTTGTAGCGAACCCAGGCATTATTGACACGAATCAGATACGCCTGCGTCTCGGGAAAGGTGATTGCATTATGAAGCGATGTGCTCTGCTGCGCCCATCCGTCGACATTGCCCATGCCGGCGTTATAGGCGGCAATGGCACTGTCAGTCGACCCGTTAAAATACGTTAGAAGATACGAAAGGTACGCACAGCCAAACTCGATGTTCGTAGCGGGATCGTTAAGGTTGTCGGCTGAATACTCGCTACCATCGACAAGACCCTTGGCAATCATATCCTGGGCAGTCTCGGGCATCAGCTGCATCAATCCCTGAGCGCCTTGATTCGACTCAGCCTCGGGATCCCAATTCGATTCCGACTTTATGACAGCACACACCAGATACGGATCGAGATTGTGCGAAATGCTCGATTGCTTTACGTACGCCTCGTAGTCAATCGGATACAAAGGCTTAAAGAAGGCAGCAGGGGCATACGAGTAGACGAGCGAAATAAGGCCGAAGACGAGCATAACGGCAAGTGGCGCCACGCGATACCACGTAAAGAAACGTGTCTTAGGCATCGGCCTCATCCTTATCCACTACATCCCCGAAGCCATGGCGTGCAAGCCATGCGTCCAGTTGTTCAAAGAGCGAGTTATCGCCTGCCGCATTATCGATTACCGTCGTAGCGAGATTGCAAAGCGAAGCCTCATCAGGTTGGCATGCAGAGCGCGCATCAAAATCAGAGGACTCCATACCACGATGGATGGCACGCTCGCGACGAACTGCTAAAGGAGCGCTGATAACCAGAATTTCATCAGCCAGGCCAAAAGCATCCTCAAAACCAGTCGGGGCAGAAACCTCGACAACCGCAAAGGGATAACGGGGGGACGAAACCGTACAGCAAACAGGATCGAGAATCCTCAGCGAAAGCTGTTCGATGAGAACCGGATGAACGATGTCGTTGAGCCGCGCAACTGTATCAGGAGAGGAGAAAGCTCGAGCAGCGAGGACATTGCGGCGAATGCCGCCCTCCCCGTCCAGAATGTCCCAACCGAATTCTTCCGCGAGGGCATTGACGATATCGGAGCCTGGCACATACAGCGATTTGGCAAGCTCATCCAGATCGATAAGCATGGCGCCATGAGATTTGAGATAGCGGCAGGCAGTCGACTTACCCGAAGCAATATTGCCCAAGACAAAAACGGTAAACATCAAGTCCTCCCTAACGCCAATGGGAGTTATTATCGCGCAAATACAAAAGAAGGACTCAAAATACAGCCAAACAGTAAGACAAGCTAAACGAAGGCGAGTTCTTGTATTACAGCTCTCTATCAAACGCAAAAAAGGGGGAGGCCGCGAGGCCTCCCCCTTCTTCAGTTTCGGATGACGGCTCGGTGCCGTCCACCGGTCAGCGGCGCCCTGGCCTCCCACGGGCTGACCC
>UQTD01000006.1 GCA_900543845.1 uncultured Collinsella sp. | reverse complement strand
CTCGGCGCCCTCGGAGGCACACACGCCGCGCGAGCAGCCCTCGGAAATTAGGGCTGCGGCAACTGTATCATCAGCGGAAGGCCAAGCAGCATGGGCGACGGCGCCGGGCGTAAAGCCCGTCTCCTTGGGGGCAGCCGCGTGCATGGCCGACAGGGTCGCCGCCAGGTCATCCATCGCGGCGTCGAGCGCGGAAGAATCTGCATACAGCGAGCCATCCGATCCAGCAAGCGCGCAAGCAGTGCCCAGCGCCACCAACCCGTGCAGTGCGGCATCGACCTCGCCGGCACCAAGATCCAAAGCCTCGGCAACATCAACCGCCGTAACCGGCAGCGTCTGCAGTGCCAGGCAAGCGCCCACACCGCCCGCGATATCGCCGGACTCGAGCGCCGCATACAGCGCACGCTCTCCTTCGGCAAGCTCGCGTGAGCGACGGCAGCGCGAAAGCAGCACACGCCCGCCGCCAATGAGCATAACGGGCGAATACGACAGCACCACGGCATGGTCGCCGGCGCGCAGCGGCAGCGGTTCCTCCAAGCGCACCTGCACGGTACGGGTCTCGCCCACCGCCATGGGGGCCTCGCCCTCCATGAACATGATGCGACCGACAACCTCGGCCGTACCCGCCATCACGTGCACGCGCGCACCCGACTCGAGCACGCGCGGCTTAATGCCCTCGCGACCCAGATACGTAAACGTCGTCATAAAGCGCAGCGTCTGGCCAAAGCGACCCTCCACGCCGAGCATCTCACCGCGATCGAGTGCCGCGACGCCGTCACCAACCAGGTTGAGCGCCACACGCTGACCGGGCAGCGCCTGCTGCGTGTCGCCATGCACTTGGATCCCGCGTACGCGGCAGGCCGTGCGCGACGGCAGCGCGACGAGCTCATCGCCCACCGCAACCGGTGCATCGTGCAGCGTTCCCGTCACGACGGTGCCGGCACCCTTGATCGTAAAGCAGCGGTCAATCGGCAAGCGCGGCGCGGCATCGGTGCGCTCGGCACGGTCGCGGCAGGCATCCCAGCAGGCACTTACCTGCTCGTCGAGCGCAGCCAGCAGGTCATCGATCCCCGCGCCGGTCTTGGACGACACAGGCACGATCGGCGCGTCCGCAAACACGGTACCCGACAAAAAGTCATCGACATCGAGCTCGGCAAGTTCGGTCATCTCGGCATCGGCCAGGTCGCACATCGTCAGCGCGACCACCATGTGTGTGACGCCCAGCAACTCCAGCACATGCACGTGCTCGCGGGTCTGCGGCATCACGCCCTCGACGGCCGATACTACCAACACGGCAACATCAATGCCCGTGGCGCCCTGCACCATGGCGCGCAAGTAATGCGCGTGGCCTGGCACGTCGACCAGGCCAACGATCTTGCCACTCGGCAACGCCAGTTCGCCAAAGCCCAGCTCAACGGTCATGCCGCGACGACGCTCAACTTCCAGGCGGTCGGGATTCTTGCCGGTCAGCGCTTCGATCAGTGCCGACTTACCGTGGTCAACATGTCCTGCCGTACCTACGATAACGGGACACTCCACCAGCGCTTGAACCTCACTCATCGAGCAATCGCCTTCTCAACGCACGCGGCAAGCGTCGACGCCGCCGTCTCGATATCGCGGTCGCCCACGAGCGTACGGACGTCAAACAGAATGCGATCGTGCGAGGTCCGCGTGACGACCGGCGTGTCGAAGTCCTGGACAAGCGAGCGCTTGAGCGCGTCGACCGTCAGGCGCTCGTCAACAAGGCGCACGGCAACGCACATCGTGGGTAGCTCCATGGTAGGCAGCGAACCGCCACCGGGCGTCGAGGACTCCTCGACAATCTCCAACTCAACGGCGCACGGGCAACCGGCCTTACCGAGCCCAGCGACCATACGATCGCGCAGTTTGCGGGCACGACGCTCCAGATGAGCCTGCGGAAGCGTGAGCATGCTGAGCACCGGAATATCGCGATGGGCAACATCGGCGCCGTCCATGTAGATACGCAGCGTGGCCTCGAGCGCCGTGAGCGCCAACTTACCCGGGCGCAGGGCGCGCATAAGGGGATGTGACCCACAGGCCTGGACCAGATCGCGGCGGCCCATGATAATGCCAGCCTGTGCGGCACCGAGCAGTTTATCGCCCGAGCACGACACCAGATCGAGCCCTGCCGAAACCGAAGCCGGCGTGGTTTCCTCGCCGCCGCGAACCAGGATGTCGTCAGGCAGCAGCGCGCCCGAGCCCTGGTCCTCGTAGAACAGCAGGCCATGCTTATGCGCCAGCGCGGCGAGCTCCCTTGAGCTCACCTCCTCATGGAAACCCTCGATGCGATAGTTGGAAGGATGAACCTTCAGGATCATGGCCGTTTCGGGCGTGATGGCGCGCTCGTAGTCGCCCAGATGCGTGCGGTTGGTGGCGCCGACCTCGACGAGTTTGGCGCCCGAGGCCGCCATGACATCGGGAATACGGAAGCTGCCGCCAATCTCGACGAGCTCGCCGCGGCTCACGATGGCCTCTTTGCCCGCGGCATGGGCGGCAAGCACCAGCAGCACCGCGGCGGCATTGTTGTTGACGACCAGCGCATCCTCGGCACCGGTGAGTGAGCGGATCAGCTGCGCGGCATGCTCCTTGCGAGACCCGCGCGAGCAGGTGTCGACGCTGTACTCGAGCGTGCTGTAGCCGCGCGCGACCTCGGCCACGGCCTTGGCGGCCGACTCCGCGAGCGGGGCGCGGCCCAAGTTGGTATGGATGACCACACCTGTGGCATTAACGGCAGGGCGCAGGCTCGGCAGTGCAGAGCGATGTGCGCGAAATTCAATGGCCGAGGCCAGCTCGCGCTTGGAACGCGGGGCGGCACCGGCACGAATCGCAGCGCGCTCCTCGTCGAGTTCGGCCGTGACGGCGGCATGCACCACCGCGTCGCAGGTCTCCCCCGCCGCCTTCACTACCGGCCACTCGGCAAGCAGCTCGTTAACGGAAGGAATGGCGCGCAGGCGGGCGCGTACCTCATCGGACATGTTCTGGCTATCGCTCATGTGCGGCCTTTCAAAAGAAACGTGGATCAGTCGAATACATCAGCTGAGTCAATTACTCGTTATTATCCTCGCGCGCCGCGATCTTTTCCACGCGAACGGCGTTTTCCTGGGTGAGCGCGGCACCCGTCAACTGATCCCAACGCAACGGTGTATGGTCGAGCGGGCCCACGCCCAAGGCTTGAGCGTCACCGGCATCGCGGCCAAACGAACGCCCACCGGGGGCGGCCGACGTAAAGATGCACGCCGGATGCAGATACGGCGTCGTCTCCACGCGCACGCGGTCGCGGCCCATGTCGCTCACAAGCTCGACGACCTCGCCATCGGCGATACCCATGCGCGCAGCAGCATCGGCATTCATCTGCACGGCATCCAGGTCCGATCCAGCCTCGGCGGCACCTTGGGCCACGAGCCTGCGCGAGGTATGCGACTCAAAGGGACGGTTGCCGCTAATGAGGCGAAACATCCCCGGGCCGGGCTCCACCATGGGCGCGATCCAGTTGGGTACACGACCCAGACCGGCTCGTTCCCATACGTCACTTGCAAGCGCAATTTTGCCGCCGGCAAGCGGAATCACCGGCTCACCCGTGCGCGTCGGCAGCGCCATGCCCGTATCGGCCCAGCCGCGCTCCTTGAGCTCGTCCAGATCGATCACAAACGGCTCCACCTGGGCAGCCGCCAGATCGTCAGACGTAAACTGGAAGTACTCGCCCACGCCACACGTCTGCGCCAACCCGGCAAAAATCTCCCGACCGGGACGCGTGTCGTCATGCTGCACAGGCAGCACGGCGTTGCGGTAGAACACGCGCGCGTCGTTGCGGCCCACGACCGTTCCCACGCCGCGGTCAGCCTCCAGATACGTCACGTCGGGCAGCACGAAATCAGAAGCACGCGCCGTCTCGGACCAGCGAATATCAATCGTCACGAGCAAGTCGAGCTGCTGCAAGATGCCCAACCAAGCCTGCGCATTGCCATAGCCCGCACCGGGGTTACTGGCATAGACGATGAGCCCACGCAAATCGCCGGCAAGAATCGACTGGCCGATGGTCGTGCACAGGCCGCGCACCGGATCGACCAGTGGATAGCGCTCGGACCCCAGCTTGGGCCCACGCGGCACCGGCGGCGTCGCAAAGCGCGTGGGATCGAGGTCGCCCAACACAAGTGGCGTGGGCGGATTGAGCGCGCCGCCCGCATGCCCAACGCAGCCCAGTAGCACATCGACCAAGCAGATAGCGCGCGCGGTCTGCGTACTATTGGCATACGCGATACCGATGCCGCCATGAAAGCCCGCATCCACCACGGCGGCAGGCGCGGCGGCAGCCAGATCGCGCGCCGTGGCGACAATCTCTGCGGCCGGCACGTCGCACATCGACTCGGCCCACTCGGGCGTCCAAGCAGCGGCCGCCTGTGCCAGCTCGTCAAAAGCCGTGGTATAGCGGGCAACAAACTCGCGGTCGTACAAGTCCTCGGCAATGAGCACATGCGCAATGCCCAGCAACAAGGCCAGGTCGCAGCCCGGACGCACGCGGAGCCAGCGATCGGCAATAGCGGCCGAGCCGCTGCGTCGGGGATCGACCACGATGATCTTCGCCCCGCGACGGCGCGCATCGTTGAGCGCATCAACGGCCCCCATCGTCGACGAATCGACAATGGAACGTCCCAAATACATGATGCAATCGGTATGTGCCAGGTCGGAGGCGGGGCTGTAGCCCAGGCTGTGTTCCCAGCCGGTAAGTCGGCTTACCTCGCAGGCACCGTCGGCACCGTATACGTTGGGCGAGCCCAGCGCATGCATAAAACGATACGCCCAGTAGCGGTCGAACGAGGGAACGCCGAGCGTCATGCCCAGCGCACGGGGCCCGCGTTCGTCAACAATCCCCAAAAGGCGCTCGGCAATCTGCGCGAACGCCTTATCCCAGGAAATCGAATCAAACCCCGAGCCATCAGCTCGGCGGCGCATGGGATGCAAAATCCGGTCGCGCTCGTCAAACGGCATAGACAAGCGATGCCGCCCGCGGGCGCACAGCGCACGCGCCGCGCACGGGTGCCCCGGCACCGGCAACTCGGCCACCACGCGACCGTCCTCAACGCGCGCCGCAAAGGCACAATCGGCATAGCATCCCCCGCATGTGGTCACCACGGCGCGACCGTCACGCTTCATAGCAGATGCCATCTCGATTACCCCTTTCACAAGCCAAACACAACAGGTCAACAGCCCGGCAACGAGCCCCAGACCCAAAAAGCCTCCCGCACGGCAACGCCCCGCGGGAGGCCCAACGTCAAACAGACGGTACTTTACGCCTCGGACTTCTTGGCGTAGACAAACCAGTAGCCGAGCGCGATCAGAACCGCGCCGCCCACGATGTTGCCCAGCGTGGCGGCGGACAAGTTAAACGCAATGCCCGCAGCGTTGAGCGCATCGGCGCCGGCGACGTCGGCACCATAGCCGCACGCGTGCATCACGGCACCCATAGGCAAAAAGTACATGTTGGCGACGCAGTGCTCAAAACCGCAGGCCACAAAGGCGGCGATGGGCAGCAGAATGCCCACAACCTTATCGACCACGGTCTTACCGGCGGTACCGATCCACACGGCCAGGCACACAAAGATGTTGCACAGGATGCCGCGGAAGAAGATCGTCACCCAGTCGATCGTCACCTTGCCGGCGGCGACGCTCACCATGGAGTTGGCGACCGCCTCGCCGTTGAGCTTATAGATGCCGGCCATGTACACCAAAAAGACGATGAACAGGGCACCGACAAAATTGCCGACCCACACGACGACCCAGGCCTTGAGCATCTGAGCCAGGGTGATCTTTTTGCTCTTGAGTGCGCAGACCATAAGCGAATTGCCGGTAAACAGCTCGGCGCCGCACACCAGCACGAGCACCAGGCCCAGGCAAAAGCACAGACCGCCCACGACGCGCTGGGCGCCCCAGCCCAGCGTGCTGTCGCTCAAGAACACGGTAAAGAACAGGCCGCCGAAGGCGATAAACGCGCCGGCGAACATTGCCAACAGAAAGGCCTTAGCGACCGGCAGGTTAGCCTTGGTCACGCCGGCGGCCTCGGTCTTGGCCTCGATCGCGGCGGGCGCCAGGCAATCGGGAGCGGGGAACTCCGCCTTGGAATCTGCCATGTCAATCACTTCTTTCCTAATCAGCAGGAACAAGCGCTCCTATTGCTCTTGCCCCAAGCGGACAAAGTGGGAAAAGTCGTTGGCGGCCACGGCGTCGTACACGGCGTCGACGGCCTCAAAGACTTCCGGGGACATGGGGTTGTAGAACTCCGTGTCGCCCGGCTGAATCCCGACGAAGACGATATCATCACACGATTGCTCAATCTCTTCGATCAGAATCGACAAGGGAAGCGAATGCGTGGTGAACATCGACTTGCGGGCCACATCGTGTTTGTCGAGCAAGCGGATGGCGCCGACGGGCAGCGCCATGTCGGCGGCATCGACCAAAACCAAACGCGGCGGACGCTCGCGCTTGACCTCGATGATGTCATCCTCGGGCGTCTGACCGCCGTCGATGGTGTACCAACCGGCGATAGGCGTGTCCTCCATCTTTTTGGAGAGCACGGGGCCGGCGGCATCGTCGGCGCGCAGCACGCTTCCCGCCGTGAGCACGATACCCGCAAATGGGGCTCCGTTCACACGACCATCCACAACGCGACCCATTACTGCAACCTTCCCGTCAGATACACGCCCGACACATCGCGCACGCGCTCAACCAGATCGCGGAACTTCATCAGAAACGCGACCTGTTGGGCATGCAGGCCAAAGTCGTCGTCGAACACCGAGATGCCGGCCTTGGCCGACCCGCGAAAACCGCGCTCGTCGAGTAATGTGTCGCAGGCCTCGAGCAGCGACGGCACCGCCGCCTTGTCGAGCTGGCACTCGCCAAAGAAGCGAATGGCCTCGAACTTGGTTTTAGCCTCCCCCTCCGGCAGCGCGTCGACGAGCGAATAAAACACGTCCACCGGCACCGACAGGCGCGGCTCAAAGCAGTCGAGCACGCCGGTGTGGTGGCCCACGGCGAGCGTGTAGTACAGCACGTCGCAGGCCTCCTGGGGAACGTCTTCCTCGGTCTCCACAAACTTACGCGTGAGCTCGTAGAAGACCACCTGGTCGGGCCCATGGCCCAGGCAGGGGTCGGCGACGCCCTCGGCGGCCTCGTCGCTTGCGCGCGAGGCATCGCCAAAAGAGCCGCCGAGCATACCGGGGCCCGCAAAGTAACCAGAGCGGTCCGTGAGCTCCATCTAGCGACCTCCGGCCAGCACCAGATCCTGCAGCGCCGAGTACACCTCGACGCGGCGCGGATCGTCCTGCTTGTCGATGAGCAGCGCCATGGCACCGCGGATATCGCCCTTGGGCGCACCCTCGAGCGTATCCATAAACTCGTTGGCCAGGTCGCGGCCGTAACGGTAGCCGCTCATGGCGCGAGCCTCGCGCTCGATGGCAACGCGCAGCTTGTACGGCACGCCGGGGTGCAGGATATCGGCCTGCTCGCCGGCAGCCTCCACCGTGGTCTCGGCATGAAGCTTTTGGTCCAGCAGGCCAAGTGCCATGGCAAAGCCGTAGACGGCCTGCGCGGGACTGGGCGGGCAGCCGGGGATGTAGACATCGACCGGCAGAATCTTATCCGTGCCGCCCCAGACGCAGTAGTTGTCGTAGAAGATGCCGCCGGTGCAGCCGCACGCGCCATAGGACACCACGATCTTGGGATCGGGTGCGGCCTCAAACGCGCGCAGGGCCGGCATGCGCATGGCACGCGTCACGGCGCCGGTGTACAGCAGCACATCGGCGTGACGGGGCGAGGGCACGACCTTGATGCCAAAGCGCTCGACGTCGAAGACGGGCGTGATGGAACCGAAGATCTCGATTTCGCAGCCGTTGCAGCCGCCGCAGTCGACGCGGTAGACGTACACCGAGCGCTTGATCTTCTTAAGAAGGGTCGCCTTGGCCTTCTCGATGCTCTCGTCGAGCTCGATCTTGGTCGGGCGGTACTGAAGCCGCTCGGGCAAAAGCGTGGGTTCGGCCATGGTTACTCCTCCTTCGTTTCAAAATCCATGATGATGCCCTCGACCGGCGCCGGACCGGCGGGAATCTCGGGCGCATCGGGGTTAAGCTCGCGGTCGATATACTCCGGGTTCACGCCGTGGCCGCCCAGATACTCCATGCCGGGGCCCTGGGGCTCGCCGGACGCAAGCGTCTCGTTGGCAGCCATGCCGTGCGCGTTGCCAGTCTTTACGGCCGAGGCGGCGCGCAGGGCGTCGAGCTCGCGCTTGCACTCCTGGCACATACCGACGGTACGGGCGGCCTGCTCGGCCTCCATGCCGCCGGCCTTTTGCAGCAGGCGCTTAGCGTAGTCGATCTCCTTGTGCGGGGCGAACGGCTTGCCGCAGCGCGAGCAGTGCTCGAGCGTGTAGACGCTCTTGCTGGTGAGGTCGTCCTTGCTCATGACGGCCAGCTCAAACTCCTCGGTGAGCTTGATGGCCTCCATGGGGCAGGCCTCCTCGCAACGGCCGCAAAAGATGCAGCGGCCGTAGTCGATCGACCAGGTAATGGTATCGGCCGCAAGGTCGGTGTCCATGCGAATGGCATCGGCCGGGCAAGCCACGCCGCAGGCTCCGCAGGCGATGCAGAGCTCGGCATTGTGCTCGGGCTTGCCGCGCATGTCCTTGTTGGTGGGAAACGGCGCAAACGGGTACTTGACCGTCGCGTCGCCGGCCTTGGCGTTAACCTTCCAAAGCTTCAGCATATTAGAGCGCCTCCTCATCGAGCGGAGCGGCCATGGTGCCCTCGCCCGCAAGCGGCGACTTGTCGCGCCAAACGTTCTCGAACTGCTCCTTGTCGAGCACGTGGTCGCGCTTGGCGGCGACATCGGTCACCGTCACGCGGTCGGTGCAGGAGTAGCACGGGTCAAGCGAACCGACGATCAGCGCCGCATCGCCCACGGTGTTGCCGCGGAACATGTAGCGCAGGACCGGCCAGTTGCTGTACGTGGCGGCCTTGGCGCGCCAGCGGTAGCACTTCTGGTTATTGCCGAGCATGGCCCAGTGCACGTCCTCGCCGCGCGGCGCCTCGGTGGCGCCGATGGCGTACTTGTGCGGGGTGTACTCCCAATCCGTGGTGAGGATGGGGCCCGACGGGCAGTTCTCGAGCATGGTCTCGATCATGTCGATCGAATCGTAGACCTCCTGGATGCGAACGGCGGTACGGCCGAAGGCATCGCAGGTGTCGGCCGTGGCGGCGTGCATCTTTTGGACGTCCGGATCGGCGTAGCCGTCGAAGGGATGGTCAAAGCGCACGTCGCGGGCATAGCCCGAGCCGCGCATGAGCGGGCCGACCGGCGAGAAGTCGCGTGCGATCTTGCGGTCCAAGATGCCGATACCGCTCGTACGCTCAATAAAGTTGGGCGTAGAGAGCAAGACGTCGACGAGCTCCTGAACCTCGGAACGCAACTGGTGGATAGTCGTGAGCGTGGAGAGCTTCTGCTCGGCCAAAATGTCGCGACGCACGCCGCCGATCACGTTGAGGCCGTAGGTCTTGCGGTGACCGGAGAGCTTCTCGGCCAGGTCCATGGACTTCTCGCGGACGCGGAAGAACTGCTGGAAGCCGGAGTCGAAGCCCGTGTAGTGCGACGCCAGGCCAATGTTGAGCAGATGCGAGTGCAGGCGCTCGACCTCGAGCATGATGGCGCGGATGTACTGGGCGCGCGGCGGGACATGGATGCCCTGGGCGCGCTCGACGGCCTCGGCATAGGCCACCGAGTGGGCGCAGCCGCAGATGCCGCAGATACGGTCGGCGAGGAACGTCACGGCGTCATAGTTCAGGCGCGTCTCGGCGACCTTCTCCATGCCGCGGTGCACGTAGAACAGACGGTAGTCGGCGTCGACGATCGTCTCGCCCTCGACAAACAGGCGGAAGTGGCCGGGCTCGTCGGAGGTAATGTGCAGCGGGCCCATGGGAACGAGCGTGGTCTCCTTGCCCTTGGTGTCTGCCAAGAACTCGTAGTTTTCCATGTCGCTCGCGGGAGCGGGACGGAAGCGGTAGTCCATGGAGTCCTTGCGCAGCGGGTACAGGCCGCTGGGCCAATCGTCGGGCAGCACCAGGCGACGACGATCGGGCAGGCCCTCGGGGATCAGGCCGAACATATCGCGCAGCTCGCGCTCGCCCCACACGCAGGCGGGGACGAACGGCGTCACGGACGGGAACGTCATCTTGGCGGGATCGACCTCGGTGCGCACGGTCACCCAGCCGGGATCCTCCCCCTCCATGGAGATGACGTAGTACACGGCGTAGCGACCGCACAGACTGCGCTCGTCGTTGCCGATGATCACGGGAATCCAGCCGTAACGCTCGTAATACAGGTAGTGGACGGCCTCGGGCAGCTTGTCCTGCTTGACGGTGATCGTCAGCTGGTCCTCGCACTGCCACTCGACCTTCTCGATGCAGCCCGGAACGGCGCGGCGCAGGGCCTCGACATGGCTCTCGCAGCGACGGGCATACACCTTGTTCTCAGTTTCAATCATTCGTTACTCCACCTCGCTCTGAGCGGTCTCGGTACCGAACACAGCGCGGTACATCGGCGTCGCGTGAAGCTCCTCGGTGCTCTGCTCGAGCACGATGCCGGTCGCAGTCTCCACACCGTGCACGAGAGGCAGCGGGGTGGCGATGCCAAACCACAAGATCATGACAGCCAGGATGATTTCGGGGATAAGCATGAGCGCCGGGGCCTCATGCTTATCCATGCCCTGGGGCGCATGGCCGAATACCGACTTGAGTGCGATGCGGGTGAGCGCGGAGATGGCCACGGTAAGACCGAGGGCGACCACGACGACCAGCCACATGGGACCGGCGGTAACACCGGCGACAAAGGTCAGGAACTCGGAGATAAACATGCCAAAGGGCGGGAAGGCACCAAGACCGAGCAGCGCCAGGACGGCGAGCGCGGCGGTTGCGGGGGCAACCTCGACGACGCCCTGGATCTTGGCCAGGCTACGCGTGCCAAAGGCGTGCTGGATGTTGCCGGACACGCAGAAGGCAAGCGTCTTGGTAAAGCCGTGGAACACGCAGTGCAGCAGGGCTGCGGCGATACCCAGCGGGCCACCGATACCCAGGCACAGGGCGATAACGCCCACGTTCTCCACAGACGAGTACGCAAAGCGGCGCTTGAGGTCGTCCTGGCGGAACATCGAAAGTGCAGCCACCAAAATGGACAGCGTGCCGACGATCAACAGCAAAAGCTGCGGATACTCGGCGCCAACGGCCTGGATGGTAAAGCCGTAGAAGCGCATGATCACAAGCATGGCGCACTTAAGCAGCACACCCGAGAGCAGGGCCGAGACAGGGCTCGGGGCCTGGGAGTGGGCATCGGGCAGCCAAGTGTGCATGGGGAACAGGCCGGCCTTGGTGCCAAAGCCGATCACGATAAACGCAAAGGCGAGGCGCATGAGCGTCGGGTCGAACTGGTCGGCATACGGCAGCACACACGACAGGAACGCGGCCTCGTGGGCATTGGGAATCACGTCGGCGGCGTTGGCGTAGATCAGCAGCGTACCGAACAGGCCGAAGGCCACGCCGGCAGTGCAGACCATCGCATACTTCCAAGAAGCCTCGAGGGCCGTCTTGTTCTTGTAGATACCCACGAGGAACACGGTGGAAAGCGTGGTTGCCTCCACGGCGGCCCACGTGAGGATCATGTTGTTGGACAGGCACGCGAGCAGCATGGTGAACACGAACAGGCTAAACAGCGCAAAATACTGCTTGGCGCGCTCGGCGGGCATGGAGCCCTCCTCGATATCGGCCTTTACATAGGGCAGCGAGAACAGCCCCGTAAGAAAACCGATAAAGCCGATGAGCAGCACAAAGATGGCGCCCAGCGAATCGAGGTGAAACCACAGGCCAAAAGCGCTCGCGGTGTCGCCGCTCATAAGAACGTCACCGGCTGTCATGATCGACAGCACCAGGACGGCTGCGACGGAGACCAGGTTGAGACCGGCAAACACGTTATAGGACGTGTTCTTGGGCAAAAATGCCATGACCAGCGAGAACACCAGAGGAGTCGCGAGCAGGGCGAGAATCAACGTTTCCATGGACTACCCCCTCAGCTCGGACAGGTCGCGCGCATCGAGCGAGTGGGAGTCGTCCCAAATGCGACGCACGACGATGGACATGATGATGACGGCAAAAATGGCGTCGGTGGCGATACCGATCTCGATGATCTCGGGAGCGGTGGGGGCCAAAAGCGCGAGCGTCACATGGCTGCCGTTTTCCATAAGGCAGTATCCAAAGATCTGCTTCATGATGTTGCGCTGCGAAATGATGCAGGTGAGGCCCACAAAGAAGTGAGCGAAGCTAATAGCGAGCGCAGGCGTTGCGACCTCGGCCGTGGGCAGGCTGATCTGCGTCACGACGGCAAAGCAAATCGCGACCTCCACGGCGATGATGCAAATGGCCCACGCGGGCTTAAGACCGGCCTTGAGCGATGCGTCGCTCGGCTCGCCCATCTTCTTGTATGCGCAGTTGAGGATGTAAGGAACCAGGACGACCTTGGTGATAAAGGCAGATCCAGCCCACATAAGCAGCTCCTGCGCACCGGTGGTGGCACCGAGCGTAGCGAGCAGTCCCACGAGCACCAGCGACTGCACCGCATACCAGTGGATGGAATGTTTGATGTTCTTGGAGACAACCACCATGGTGGACGTGACGATCAGAAGGCCGCCAAGGATGTTGACGATCGAATAACCCATGTCGTTCTACCTCCTAACCGATCCAGCTGGCCGAAAGCGGGCCGCTGACGATGACCATGATGATGAGCACGATGAACACGAACGCCATCGCGCGGGGAAGCGGGGCTCCCGCAGCGACCTCTTCGCTCGGCTCGCCGGGCAGGCAATAGCCCATCCACTTAAGGAACCAGGCAAAGGTGGCAACCGTCTCGGCAACCATGATGCACACGAGCACCAGGATCGCGACGTTGCCGGCACCCACAGAAAAGCCGCCGGCGATGATCTGGAACTTCGAGAAGAACGTGTTCATGGGCGGCACGCCGGCAATGGCGAGCGCGGCGACACCAAAGCCCACGCCCGAGATCGGGTACTTCTTAACGATGCCGCGAAGCTTGGGCAGCATACGCGTGCCGAGGGTAAAGGAGAACGAACCGGCGATCAGGAAGAACAGGGTCTTGGCGAAAGCGTGGTTAAAGATGTGGCACACGGCGCCATCAAAGGCCAGCTGGCTGCCAAAGACCGAAAGGCCCAGACCAAAGAACACATAGGAGAGCTGGGCGATCGTGGAGAAGGCCAGCAGACGCTTCATGTCCTTTTGCGGCAGGTACATAAGGAAACCAAAGAGCATGGTGACCATGGCGTCGATAATGGCGACCCAGCCCACGATCTCGGGAATCTCGCCGGCAGAGACGAGTGCACGCGCGAACACGCACACACCGACCTTGACCATCGAGGCACCATGCAGGTAGGCCGAAACAGGCGTCGGCGCCTCCATGGCCGAAGGCAGCCACATGTACATGGGAACCTGTGCGGACTTGGCCCAGGCCGCAAACAACACGAGCAAAAGGACGATGGCCTTGAGCTTGGCGTCGAGGCCTGCAATCGCGGTAATGGCGAAGGTGCCGGTGTGGGCAAACACGATGGCGGCGCCCAGATACAGGCCGAGCGCACCGATATGCGTGATGATCAGGGCCTTCATGCCGGCCTTCTTGGCCGTAGGCGTCATGTAGTAGCTAATGAGGCCCCAAGAGCACGCACCCGTGATCTCAAAGAACACGAGCTGGCCCAAAAGGGTCGAGCTATACACGAGGCCGGCCATGGCGCCGATAAAGGTCGCGAGGTACGCGTAGAAGCGACGACGCGGTGCGTCGGGATGCTCACGGTTATTCTCGCTCATATAGGGAATCGAATAGATCACGACAAGCAGGCCGATACCCACAAAGGCGGGCGCGAGCAGCGTGCTCATGCGATCGAAGGTGAATCCCATGACGAGGGTCTGCCCAAACGAGATCAGGGGGACCTGCGTGTCGGGCATGCCGGCGCCAGCGAAATTCGCGGCGAGGGCGATGGTGCAGACCGTCGAGACGGCGGCACCCAAAACGCTGAACCACTTGGCGTACGGACGGGGGAACAGGGCGACGAGCACCGAGGCCACCATCGGGGCCGCGATAGCGACCAAGCCGAGAAGGGACAGACTGACTGCAAATGACATTGTTTCTCCCTTCTCCTACACGCCGACGACCACGAAGACAAACGCCAGAACGGCGATGCCCACGACGGCCCAGGTCTGATTGCCAAGAACCTTAAAACGCGAACGCGAGCAAGAGTTCTCGATCACGCCGCACACGACAAAGTCGATCAGGCACTTCACCAGGAAGATGACCGCGCCCAGAACGGCGGCGGTGCCCACAGTCGCGGGCTCGCCCCAGGGGACGAAGATCGCACAGAACCAAGCGACGACCAGAACCTGTTTCATGGACATGGCGAGCTTGGCCATGGCGAGCGACGGGCCGGAAAGCTCGGCGAGCGGACCTTCCTGAAGCTCTTGCTCGGCCTCGGCCTGGTCAAACGGCAGCTTGCCGAGCTCCATGTAGCAGGCAATCGCAAAGGCGATGCCGGCGAGGATCACGGCGACCGGTGCGTCGATGGCACCCGTCATGATGTGCTGACCCATGGTGGCGATGTCGGTGGAGCCGCACACCAGGGCGGCGGCAAACAGCGCCAGCAGCATGGACGGCTCGATGAGCACGCTCATGAGCAGCTCGCGAACGCCGCCGATACCGGCGTAGGCGTTGGACGAATCCACACCGCAGAGGGCAAAGAAGAAGCGGGCGAGCGCCAGGCTGTACATGATGGTGATGGCGTCACCAAAGACCGGGATGGGGCTTTGTGCCGTAAAGAGCGGCAGGCCCATCGCGAGCATAAAGGCGACGGCGAAGAACAGCGGCGGCATAATGCGCAGCGCAAAGCTCGCGTCCTCGCTCTGGGACTCGGGGCGCGCAAAGAGCTTGGCCAGGTCGCGATAGTCCTGCATGATGCTGGGGCCGCGACGGTTGTGCATCTTGGCGCGGATCACGCGGCCGAGACCGGAGAAGAACGGCGCGACGGCCATGACGACCACGCCCTGCAGAACGGCAAGTACGATGTTGTTCATGCTCTCCCCTCCTTAACCCATTTGCACGGCGAGCACGAGGAACACCACGAGTGCCGCGACGATGTAGCAGATATAGATGCTGTAGTTGCCACCCTCGAGCTTAGTCGCGAGGTCGGCGAGCTTCTCGACACCCTTATGCGGGGCATCGACGAGAACCTTGTCGGGTACGGGCTCCACAGCCTCGGCCACACCGGTGAGCTTCTGGAAGAAGTGCGCGATGGACCAGCAGACGGCCGTGCAGCGGTCGCGCAGCGTGTAGAGCGGCTGCATAAACCAGGACACCTCGGAGGCAAAGGTCGTGGCCACGACGGGCATATGCTCGTTGGGAGCATAGCCGCATGCCCACGGCTGGGACTTCTGCACCTTGCCGACGGTCTTGAGCTTGCGATAACCGCAGGCAAGACCGACGAGCACCACGAGCGCAATAGCGATCGCGGGCGTGGAGGTGGCAGCGCCGGAGTACTGGTTCATGAGCTCCATGCCCTCGGCGGCAAACACGCCGCCGTACGGATGCAGCACGGACGCGGCGACATCGACCAGCACGGGCGCGATCACGGGAGCGCCAATGCCCAGCACGACGCAGATGGCCGCGAGCAGGCCCTGCGCGAACACCATGGGGGCGGGAACCTCCTTGGCATTGGCCGCAGCCTCGGAACGGGGCGCGGAGGCAAAGGAGACGCCATAGGCCTTGACGAAGCACGTGACGGCCAGAGCACCGGTAATGGCGAGCGCGACGGCAGCGAACACGGCCACGATCATGACGGCCTTGTCGCCCTGCATGGCGGCGTTAAACAGCGACTGGTAGGTAAACCACTCGGACACAAAGCCGTTGAAGGGCGGGATGGCCGAGATGGCAAGCGCGCCAACGAGGAAGCAGATGGCCGTTGCCGGCATACGACGGAACAGGCCGCCCATCTTCTCCATATTGCGCGTACCCGTGGAGTACAGCAGCGCACCGGCGCCCAAGAACAACTCGCCCTTAAACATCGCGTGGTTAAACGTGTGGTAGAGGGCGGCCATCAGAGCCAGGACGGCGATGCCGACCGAGTTGAGCGCCATGGCGGCCATGGAGGCGCCGACGCCGAGCAGAATGATGCCGATGTTCTCGACGGAGTGATAGGCCAGCAGGCGCTTGATGTCATGCTCCTGCAGGGCGAAGGCCACGCCGAGGACCGACGAGATCGCACCGAAGACCATGACCATAAGGCCCCACCAGACCTGAACGCCCGAGGCGGAGAGCAAGTCGAGACCAACCTTGAGGATACCGAAGATACCGATCTTGATCATGCCGCCGGACATGAGGGCCGACACGTTGGACGGCGCCTCGGGATGTGCCTTGGGCAGCCAGCCGTGAAGCGGGATGATACCGGCCTTGGCGCCAAAGCCAAAGAAGGCGAGCACGAAGCACATGGATGCGACCGCGGGGCTAAACTGCGTGGCGCGGAAATCCGCAAAGGCAAACGAGCCGCCGGCGAAGTTGGTCATGGTGAGGAAGCTCGCCATGATGAGCACAAAGCCCACGTGCGCGATCACAAAGTAGAGCCAACCGCCATGGATGGAGTTCTCGTTCTCCTCGATCACGACCAGGAAGTACGAGGTCAGCGACATGAGCTCAAAGGCGACCAGGAACCAAAACACGTTGTCGGCGGTGATGACGAGCATCATGGACGCCACGAAGGTGTTAAAGAAGAAGCCGGCGCGGCCCTTTTTGCCCGGGTACTCATCAAAGTAGTTGAGACCGTAGATCGAACCGGCAAACGCGAGCACCGAGATGAGCGCCACGAACAGGCCGGACAGCTGATTGAGCAGCAGCTGGAAATGGGCAAACGGGAAGAACACGATGGTGTCGACCGACGTGATATCGCCCAGCACGGCCTGGATACCGGCCACAAACGAAAGCACCGCGGCGACGGCGCCGATAAGGCAGCCGGCGGTCTTGGCGGCGTTATCGGCCTTGATCAGCAGAACTGAGGCGAGCGCACCGATGCACGAGACGGCAAGCGATGCGATAAACAGCGTCATGCTATCCATTGTTTACGCTCCCTTCTGCTTTCTCGGACAGGCCCTGGGCCACAGCGGTAACGTCGACGACCGGACCGTTTTCGATCGAGCGCAGGCGCTTGGCCTCGTCGAGCTCGCGATCGGCCGCGCCGCCCATGACGGTCAGCGCCTTGGTGGGGCACGCCGCCACACAATGCGGGCCGTCCGGATCAAAGGCGCACAGGTCGCACTTCACAGCGCAGGTGTACTGGCCGGAAGCCCACGTTAGCAGGCTGCTCAGGGACTTAGGATACGAAGGCGTCGGGTCGCACATGCCTGCGACACCGGCGATAGACGTGCCATCGGGATGGATGGCTCCGAAGGGGCACGCGATGGCGCACAGCCTGCACCCGATGCACTCCTGCTCCTTGACGTGGATGCGGTCGCCATCGTGCTCGATGGCATTCACCGGGCAGACCTCGGCGCAGGGGGCACCCTCGCAATGGTGGCAGGCAAGGGCGGCCGAAATACCGCCGGTCTTCACGAGCGCCAGGCGCGGCGTATCCTGAAGACCCTGCATCCGGTGGGCGTCGGCACAGGCGGACTGGCATGTTCCGCAGCCGATGCACCTCTCCGGGTTGATGTCGATGAAGCGGTTCATCCCCACTTCCTTTCAAAATAACGGGCCGGGCTCCCGAACGTACGGGACGCCCGGCCCAAAAAGCCAACGAGAACGGGACTACACGATTTGATTCTTGTGCGTCTCGTCGTCGAACTTGGCGGCGCCGGGCTCAACGTCTTGGGGAGCGGCGGCGTCCACCAGAGCCTGCTTGAGCTCGGTGTACTGACGCTCGACCTCGCCCTCGGCCCAGACCTGGTCGGCGATAGCGTCGACCTGGCAGGCGGAGAACTTGTCCTCGGGCGTGTGCGAGACCGGGTCGACCTTGTGAATGGTCAGCTCGTTGCACTTGCCGATCCACCACTGGTAGGTCATATAGACCGTGCCCTTGTTGATACGGTCGCTCACGTCGGCGCGGCTGTATACCTGGCCGCGGCGGCTGTGAATCGAGACGATGTCGCCGTTCTTGATGCCGCGCGCCTGGGCGTCCGCGGGATTCATGCGGACAAAGCCGGGCTCGTCGGCGAGCAGCGCCAGCGTCTTGCAGTTGCCGGTCATGGAGCGGCAGCTGTAGTGGCCGACCTCACGGACGGTGCACAGAATGAGCGGGTACTCATCGTCGGGAAGCTCGGAGGGCGCCTCCCAGTCGTGCGCCATCAGGTTGGCGCGGCCGTCCTTGGTGGTGAACTTGCCACCAGCGAACATGTCGGGCGTACCGTGGTCGTTCACATCGGTGCTCTTGACCGGCCACTGGGCGTAACCGCCCTCGGGAGCCATCTTCTCGTAGGTTGCGCCCACAAAGTTGGGGCACAGGCTAATGCACTCGTTCCAGATCTGCTCGGTGTTGTCGTAGTGCATGGGATAGCCCATGCGCGTAGACAGGTCCGCGAAGATCTCCCAGTCGTGGCGACACTCGCCCTTGGGCGGAACGGCCGCGTCAAAGTGCTGGAAGCTACGGTCGGATGCGGTAAAGACACCCTCGTGCTCGCCCCAAGAGGTGGCAGGCAGGATGACGTCGGCGAGCATGGTCGTCTGCGTCATAAAGATGTCCTGGCAAATGAACAGATCCAGCTCGGAGAGCGTCTTGCGCATACCGGCCGAATCGGGCTCGGTCTGCACCGGGTCCTCGCCGTAGTTGTAGAAGCAGTGCACCTTGCCCTCGTCGACCAGGTGGCCCAGGTCGGTGAGCTTGTAGCCCTCCTCGAGCGGGAGCTTTTCCTCGGGCACGCCCCAAGCCTTGGCAAACTTGGCACGCACAGCCGGGTCGGTGACTTTCTGGTAGCCAGGGTACAGGTTGGGCAGCATGCCCATATCGCAGGAGCCCTGGACGTTGTTCTGACCGCGCACGGGCGCGAGGCCGGAATTGGGTTTGCCGATCTGGCCGGCAACGCAGGCGATGGAGGCGATGGTGTGCACCGTCTTCAGGTTCTGCTTCTGCTGGCATACGCCCATGCCCCAGCCAATGATGGCAGAGGGCTTCGCCGTGGCGTACATCTCGGCAGCTTGGTGGATCAGCGCGGGCTCGACACCCGTGATGTCCTGTACGGATTCGGGAGTGTAGTTCTTGATGGTCTCCCACCACTCGTCAAAGCCGTTCGTATGCCCGGCGACGAATTCCTTGTCGTAGAGGCCATCGTTGACCAAGCAGTTGGCAAAGGCGTTGAGGAACGCAACGTTGCAACCGTTCTTGATCGGAAGGTAGAGATCGGCGATACGCGCGGTTTCGATATGGCGCGGGTCGGCGACGATGATCTTGCAACCCTTTTCTTTGGCTCGCACGATACGCCTTGCGACGATGGGGTGCGAATCGGCAGGGTTATAGCCGAAGAGGAAAATGCAGCCCGCATCCTCCATACCGGGGATGGAGCATGACATGCAACCTGAACCAACCGTGTCCATCAGACCGAGGACAGTAGGGCCGTGTCAAGTACGGGCGCAGTTGTCCACGCTGTGGGTGCCGATGCACGCACGCGTAAACTTCTGCATGACGTAGTTCGCCTCATTGCCGCCGCCTCGCGAAGAGCCGGTGGTCATGACAGCGTTAGGACCATATTCGTCAATTATGGCCTGCATCTTAGATGCGGTGAAATCCAGTGCCTCGTCCCAGCTTACGCGCTCAAGATCCGCGCCCTTAGTGCGGCGGATCATCGGGTGCAGTACGCGAGGAGTCAAGATCTTGGTGTCGTTGATGAAGTCGTAGCCGCTCATGCCCTTAAGGCACAGCTCGCCCTGATTGGTGATGCCGTTGAGCGGTTCGGTACCCACGACCTGGCCGTTTTGGACCAAGAGGTTAAACTGGCAACCGGCGCCGCAGTACGGGCAGATCACTTTATGCTTCTCCATGACACCCTCCTTCCTTTCTCTGCTACCGATTAATCGGTACGTATTTGACAATCGTTGGGCTTGTATGGCCGCCCGCCTACGCCTCGTTTTCGATGGTGGCGCGGGCACGCTCGGCAGTCAGTTCTGCCAGGCGCTCCTCGTCTACCAGGGTGAGGCCCTTGGTCGGGCACGCCTCGGCACACGCCGGACCGCCGGGACGGTCCACGCACAGGTCGCACTTGAGCACGAAGCTCTTGGTCTGCGAACCCACGCGCACGTCGCCCATCAAGACGGGGACCTGCGTGGTCGCCACGCTCACGGCGCCAAAGGGGCAGGCCATGACGCAGCTCTTGCAGCCGATGCAGTTGTCCTCGTTAACACCGATGCGATGGTTCTTTGGATCAAAGAACAAGGCACCCGTGGGGCAGGCCTTGGCGCACGGAGCGTCCTCGCAGTGGTGGCATGCCACCGGCGCGGAAATCTCGTAGGTGCGCGTCACGCGCAGGCGCGGCGCGGCGATGTTGCCGGGGATGTCGTGTGCCTCGATACACGCCGCCATGCAGGTTTGACACCCAATGCAGCGCGAGGAATCGGCTACGACTCGTTTATTGCCCATGTTGTTCACTCCCTCCTGAATCCCATGCCGGAGAGACCCTGTCGACGTTGCCCCAAGCCGCCCGTGGCCTGGCATCGGCGTATCGAATGCATGCGGCGAAACAGGCACTCGGTAGAATTTCTCCAACGGTATACAGGTTGAATATACGCAGTTGCAGGGGGCAAACTTGAGCATAAGCCCTGCAATACGGGTGTATTGCAGGGGTTTTGGCAGGTTGGAATTATTCTCGATAGGATATAAAGGTGAGTGTATTACACGCGTACGTTCGAGAGAGATTTCACGCCCGCTTCTAAAGGATGTAGTACGTTTGTAATATTGTTCACACTCAATTACTCGAGTGCAATAAAGTAGTCGTTATAAAATTGGCTATTATTAGCCGATACTGTATTTGACTATTCATATTGCCCGCTCATTAAGGGAGGCCAGTGATGTCATCGACTCAAAAACGAGCCATCCTGCAGGTGCGCATTCGCGAGGAAGACAAGCAGCATGCCGAGCGTCTCTACGACGCCATGGGCACATCGCTCGCCGAGGCCGTGCGCCTTTTTGTCGCGCAGAGCATTTTGATGCGCAAGCTCCCCTTTCAGCCGGTCGCCGTGCGCTCAAAGGACGGCACCGCCGCCTATGGGTCGCTCAAAGCATATGGGGACCCCAATCGCCGCTCCGAGGAGCGCAATGCCTGGATTGAGTACCTTGCCACAGAAAGCGACGATTCGATTTTGGGTCCCGAGGAAGTAGATATCCATGAGTAGCACCATCATCGACGAGACCGTCATCCTACGCTACCTGCTTGACGACGACGAAGTTTTGTCACCGCGCGCCGCCAAGGCCATCGCCCCGCGCACCGCTCGTGTCTACCCCGAAATCATCACGCGCGTCGTGGTCACGCTGCGCGACGTCTATAAGGTTCCCCGCGTTGAGATTGCTGCGGCCATGAAAAGGCTGCTCGATGACGTCATGGTCGACGAGCCCACCGTTGTCGCCCTTGCCGTCAAACTCTTTGGCAAGACCCATATGGACTTTACCGACTGCCTCCTCGCAGCCCGAACCGCCATCTACAACGATGATGTCGTGAGCTTTGGCAAGCCCATCATCCAAGGCATGATCGACTACCGCCGCCAGCGCCAAACCGCCGCCGACGCCCGCAGCCGAAGCACCGACTCCACCATCGACAAGCTCCGCCACCGCCCCCGCAGCTAACCCCCATCCCCTCCTAAGTTGCGGTGAAATAGTTCCTGGATTTAGGCTTATTCGAGCTTTTCAGGAACTATTTCACCGCAAATTTCTGTAAGGGTGGTTTTAAGTGCCGCCGAGGGGCGCTAATCAACCGTTTGCCGATATGTTTGGCTCTGACTCATGACTCTGACCTGCCCCGTCAAGCTTTTGGCCAGTTCATGGCAAGGTCTGACGGACCAAATATGGGATAGCGTAGTGTCATTCACTCCCCCTCGAGACCATGGGGTCGAAAATGAGTCATGATAAACGCTGTTCCAAACCGCAAGTAGAGCTGTTCTTCCGGTTATTCGAGGCCCATCATGGCGGGCGCCTGTTTGTAGCTACCAAAAAATGGGATGAACGCTGTGCCTACGCGCTCATGCAAAAAGAGATGATTATTCGACTCTACAACCATGTCTACGCTGATCCCGCGTATTGGAATGACCTCGGCGTCGAAGATCGCATCTTTCAGCTGGCATCCGCTATTGCGGTCGTTGAACCGGATGCCGTGTTTTGTGGAGCAACGGCGGCACTGCTCTATGGCATCGGTTCTGCATATTCGCTTCTCGACAAGGTGCAAGTGCTGCTGCCGCGTTCCACCAGGCGCGATACGTACGAATTCGTTGAATACCGACGCTGGCGGCCGGGCGACGTATGGCAGCTCGGCCCGTTTACGTTAACGGATCCATATCGCACGGTGGTCGACATCGCCCGAACGAGCGCCTTTCGATATGCACTAGGCTATGTCGACGGGCTGGCTCGTGAGTACGGTGTCGAGCGGGAAGAATTGCGTTCATATGCACAAGCGAACTGCCGTGGACTGCACGGCAGCGCGCGTGCATTTGACGTTTTTGAACACATGGATGGCAGATCGGATAACGGTGGAGAATCCGAAGCGCTTGCGGCAATGATTCTGGCGGGAGTTGCCGCTCCCGAACTTCAGGTTGAAATCACTCGACCTGGAAACGCCAGCTATTATTTGGCAGATTACGGCTGGCAAATGCCAAACGGCTCTTGGATGCTGGCTGAGCTGCATGGACTAGGCAAGTTTGAGGACGATGCCCAAAATGATCCGGAACATGCTGCGGCAAAAACCTATCGAGATGCCCTCATACGCGACGCGAACCTGCGTGCCATGGGCCACAACGTCATTCATTTCAAGCTCTCAGACACCTATGATGTCAAAGCGTTCGGCTCCATGATGCGCGGCTACGGGATACCAACCACAAAACCCTACGCAGACTCCTGACCGGCTGCCCTCATCTTCTCGACAACAGAACCCATCATCGACCCAGCTCACTCGGCCTCAATAAGTTGCGGTGAAATAGTTCCTGGATAACAGCTTTTGCGGCTAATCCAGGAACTATTTCACCGCAACTTAGAAGGGGATGTGGGGTCCCCGGCATGTATATGAAAATGGCTCTGGTCCCAAAAGGAATCAGAGCCATTCATCTATCCTATGGAGCGGGCGACGGGAATCGAACCCGCGTCATCAGCTTGGAAGGCTGGGGTTCTACCATTGAACTACGCCCGCAAGATATGGTCGGGACGACAGGATTTGAACCTGCGACATCCTGCTCCCAAAGCAGGCGCGCTACCAAACTGCGCCACGTCCCGAAGGTGTTGAGCAGCTAAGGCAGAAACCTTGCGTGTCCCAAAGCGAAGGAAATTATAGGGGAGACTCCCCGCCTGTGCAAGCGCAGAAACCCTAGCTCCTCGAATGTGTGACAAACTGGCTATGAACCAGACCGATCACAAACGCCACCACAGCAACCGGCGCCCACGCAGCACCGATATCTGCCAGCGGCAACGCATCGAACGGCAGCCACGCGCCCGCAAAGAACGCATCGCGGACCGAGGTGATCACACTCTGCACCGCGACAACACCGCCGACCCAGACCCACACCTGCGGATGCGCGTCGCAAAAGCCGTGCATCAGGCCCATAAGTACCAGCACAATGGCAACGGGATACAGGGCATTGAGCATGGGCACCGAGAACATAAGGATCACGTCGAGGCCCACGTTGGAGAGCACGCACGAAAACGCCGCGAACACAAAGGCGAGAACCGCAAAGGGATGGCGCATGGCCTCCTCGGAGGCCTCCGCTCCCCCTTTAACCACATACGTCTCGCAGAAGTAACGCGAGCAGCAGCTGATGAGGCCGATGCACACGTTCATGCAGGCGAGGAAGAAGATCGCAAAGACCACGACCGTGCCGGCTAGGCCAAAGTGCATGGAGGCCGAACGGGCAAGGATGGCGGCGCCGTTGGTGGCGTCGGGCATAACCGTGCCGAGCTGCATGCCGGCAAGCGCCAGGCCGCAGTAGATGATGGCCATGAGCACGCCGGCGATCACACCGGAGCGCGAGATCTCGAAGGCCACGCGCTTATCGTCGGTAACACCAAGCTCATGGATGGTCTCGGCGATGATGATGCCAAAGGCGAGCGACGCGAGCAGGTCCATGGTCTGGTACCCGGTCAAAAAGCCTTGCACGGCAGCGCCCGCATCGTAGGGAGCCTGAGGCGCAGCAGCCAGTCCCAGCGGCGAGATTACGGCAGCACCCACAACCAGCACGATGAGCGCAATGAGCGCGGGGCCCGTAATGCGGCCGAGCACGCGCGTGATGACGCCCGGACGCAGCGTGAGCGCAAACGCGACGACAAAGAAGCCAACGGCAAACACCAGGCGAGCCGTGCCAAGCGAGACGCCCTCGGGCAGCAGCGGCACCAGCATCTCGAAGGCCGTGGAGCTCGTACGCGGAATGGCCAGGCACGGGCCGATCGCTAAATAGACCGCCGCGACAAAGAACTCACCGAACTTGGGGTGCACGCGGCCGGCAAGCTCGCGCGCCGTTCCGGCAAGCGCCACGGCGATAAAGCCCATGACGGGCAGGCCGATGGCGGCGATGAGAAAGCCGAGCATGGCGACCGGCGCGGCAGAACCTGCCTGCAGCGCCAGCAGTGGTGGAATAATGAGGTTGCCGGCGCCAAAGAGCATCGAGAACAGGGCGATGCCGACGGTGACGACATGGTCGGAGCGCAGACCGCGCGGCGCGGATGAGGCCATAGACACACCTTTCGGGTCGAAACAAAAACGGGACGGGCAAAAACACCCGTCCCGCAAGTATAAACGGTCTAGCAGCTTTAGCAGGCTAAATCGCACAGAGTATCGATAGCCGTGTCGACTTCTTCGGTCGTGTTGAAATACCCAAACGAGAAACGGACGACGCCCTGGCGCTCGGTCCCCAGCGCACGGTGCATGAGCGGGGCGCAATGGGCGCCGGGGCGCGTCGCAATCCCCCACCCCTGCATGAGCGCATCCGAGATCTCGGCAGAGTCGATATCGCCAACGTTGAGCGACACGATCGCCGAGCGCGCGGGTTGGTCAAACGCACCGTAGAGCGCAATGCCGGGGATTTCGCGAACGCCTGCGAGGAAACGCTCGGCAAGCGAGCGCTCGCGAGCTGCAATCGTCTCCACCCCGCCCTGGGCCTCGATAAAGTCGAGGCCAGCAGAAAGGCCGGCGATACCGTGGCCGTTGAGCGTGCCCGCCTCAAGGCGCGTGGGCCACTCAAGCGGCTGCAGCGCATCGAAACTGTGCACGCCCGTACCGCCCATGGCCCAAGGGGCTACGTCAATACCCTCTGCCACGGCCAGGCCGCCGGTCCCCTGCGGACCCATGAGCCCCTTGTGGCCGGTAAAGCACACCACGTCGAGCCCCATGGCCTTCATATCGATATGCGCCGTGCCGGCAGACTGCGAGGCATCGACGATCACCAGCGCGCCGGCCGCATGGGCCATGGCGGCTACGCGTGCAATGTCGACCGCGTTGCCGGTCACATTGGAGGCGTGCGTCACCACCACGGCACGCGTGCCCGGCGTGACCAGCTGCTCGAGTTCGTCGTAGTCGAGCACGCCGTTCGCGTCGCAGCCCGCATGCTCAACGGTCACGCCCTGCTCTGCTGCCAGGCGATTGAGCGGACGCAGCACCGAGTTGTGCTCGAGCACTGTTGTGACCACGCGGTCACCGGGGCGCACCACGCCGTTGATGGCGGTGTTGAGCGCCGCCGTGGAGTTGGGTGTAAAGCACACATGGTCCGCCCTCGGGCAACCCAAAAGGCGCGCAAGCTTGGCGCGGCAGCCGTGGATGGTACGCGCCGCATCGAGCGCACCCGACGTGGCACCGCGCCCAGCATTGCCGAGCGAGCACATAGCCTGCGTCACGGCATCGATCACCGTTTGCGGCTTATGCATGGTCGTCGCCGCGTTATCCAGGTAAATCATCGCACGACCTCCCACATGTCGATCACCGTAAAACCCTCGGTGGGGACGCCCGCCGCGGAAAGCTCGCCGCGCAGCAGGCCCTCATCCGAAGGCAGCGCCTTCCACGCCAAGCCGCAGCCAGCAGCGACCTCCCCGGGCACGGGAATCGTGCGCCCGGGAAGGCCACGCTCGATGCATAGAGTCTCGCACCCCATGGCGGCCGCCGTGGTAGGAAACGTGATGACAAGCGCCGGGCGCTTTTCTCTCATGACAATCCCGCCCAAACGCTACGGGCGCACGACGCGCACGGCCTGCTCCATCTTCTCCACGATCACGTACATGTTGGTGACCTCGCCCACAGCGAGCTGGTCCTTAATGCCATAGTGGTCGAGGCAGGTGCCGCAGGTAAGGATCTCGACGCCCTGCTCGGCCAGACCCTTCAGGTCATCGAGCACCGGCGAGCCCTCGACGGTGAGCTTGGCTCCGCCGTTATAGAACAGCATGGACGCGGGCAGCTCCTCCTGCTGCGTCACGGCAAAGATGAAAGCCTTCATGAGCTTGTGGCCCAGCTCGTCGTCGCCACGGCCCATGCAATCGGTGTAGACGGAAATGACGAGTTTGCCCTTGCCGGCGCTGGTATCGCAGAAGGCAGCGCCATCCTGCTCGGGATCGGCAACGGCAACGGCGCTAGAGGTCGCCACGGTCACGTGCCACTCGGCGTCAGAAACCTTCTCGACCGAGGCCGTGCAGCCCTTCTCCTGCGCCATCTTGGAGATGTTCTTGACGGCGGTCTCGTTGTCGACCGAGGTCACGACGGCGCCCTCGCCATCGAGCTGTTTCAGGGCTTTGAGCGTCTTGACGACGGGCAGCGGGCAGGCATCGCCCATGGCATTGACTTCAATCTTGGTAGACATAGCAAATTCCTTTCGAAAGAACCGTTCTAGAGAACGGCAAACAGTTACATAAACGTGCGGGCTAGCGAACAACGCGGACGGCAGGACCGCCCGGCACCGGCTCGCACACGCGGCCGATTGTGGCGGCAACGCGTCCTTCGGCATCCAGGCGACGCGCAAGCTCATCCACATCGACAGCAGGCGCCGCGATGAGCAGGCCACCTGACGTCTGCGGATCGTACAGCGCGTCGAGCATGCCCGGCTCCAGGTCCTCGTCGGCAGCCACGCGCGGGCCAAAGAAGTCCAGATTGCGGTAGGCGCCGGCAGGGATAATGCCCAGACGCGCCATGTCGAGCACCTGGTCAAAGAGCGGCACCGCCCCCGACGCGAGCTCGATTTGCACGCCCGAGCCCTCGGCCATCTCGCACGCATGCCCGATCAGGCCAAAGCCCGTAATGTCGGTGCAGCCGTGAAGCTCGAGTCCCTCGGCCAGACGAATCGGCGCCTCGTTGAGGGTGCGCATCGAGTCAAACATCCGGCTGGCCTCGTCCTGCTCGATGAGCTCGCCCTTAATGGCCGTGGTGATGATGCCCGAGCCGATCTCCTTGGTCAGCAGCAGAACATCGTCCACGTGCGCGCCGCTGTTGGCGAGCATGCGGTCGAGCGCGACAAAACCGCTCACGGACAGACCGTACTTGGGCTCGTCGTCGTTGATGGTGTGACCGCCCGCGACGGAGCAACCCGCCTCGACGCACTTGTCGGCGCCACCCGCCAAAATCTGGCCGGCAACCTCAACGCCAAGGCAGCTCGGGATGCACAGCAAGTTCATGGCATGGCTCGGCCGCCCGCCCATGGCGTAGATGTCCGACAGCGAGTTGGCCGCGGCGATCTGGCCAAACAAAAACGGGTCGTCGACCATCGGTGGGAAGAAGTCGATGGACTGCACGAGCCCCAGGTTATCGCCAACGCGAAAGACGCTCGCATCGTCGGAGGTATCGAACCCCACGAGCAGGTTGTCGTTATGCACATTGGGTAAGTCGCCCAGGACCTGGGCGAGGGCTCCGGGAGCCAACTTAGCGGCTCAACCGCTCGCGGCCGTCATGGACGTGAGCTTAATCTGATCGTCAGCCATCGATACCTCCTCTCAAACACAAACAATGCTTCCCAGTATACGCATGAACGCGCTTCCACGGCCGATACATCACCCTAGTGCCTGCGCGCGAATGCCCGCACCGATAGCGCCGGCAAAGCGGGCCTGGGGCGACGTAGTCACTGGCGACCCCAGCAGCGCGGCCAGCCGCTCCACAACGTAGGCGTTCTCGCACAGGCCTCCCGTCAGGTAGTAAGGAGCACCCGCCGCCTGTCCGGCCATAGTCGCCACGCGCGACACGACGCTTTCGATCACGCCGCGTGCAATGTTCTCGCGCGGCTCGCCACGACCGATCAGGCTGATGACCTCGCTTTCGGCAAACACCGTGCACATGCTGCTGATCTTGGTGGGCTCGCCGGAACGCGCCAGGTCGGCCATCTGCTGCTGGGAAATGCCCAGGCGGTCGGCCATGATCTCCAAAAAGCGCCCCGTGCCGGCGGCGCACTTGTCGTTCATGGCAAACTTGGCCACGCGGCCACTTTTAAGCTGAATGACCTTGGTGTCCTGGCCGCCCACGTCAATCACCGTGCCGTGATCGCCAAACAGACGCACGGCACCGGCACCATGGCAGGTAATCTCGGTCACGACCTTGTGCGCATAGGGCACGGCGACACGGCCGTAGCCGGTCGCGACCACGCGAACATCGTCGCCCGTCACGTCATAACCCGCCGCTGCCAGTGCCTCTCGCAACCGCTCGGAAGCATCGACCGAGGAGAACCCGGTTGGCTGCACGCACGTCCACGCCACCGAACCATCCCCATCGACCACAGCGGCCTTAGCCGCCGTAGACCCGATATCGATCCCGATCCCTATCATGGCTCTCTCCCAATCTAAACATCAAAGGTAGCGGCGCGTTCAGGCGCCTTAGCTCTAGGTTTCTCAGGTGCCGGAGATTGCCCCGAAAGAGGAGCGCAGCGTACTTTGGGTACGCAAGCGACGGTTTGAGGGGCAAGATCCGGTGCCTGAGAAAGCTAGAGGGTTTCGATGAAGGCGGCGATGCGCGTCTCGATCTGGCCCATGTCGCCGTTGCTGTAGTCGGTCTCGATCTTCATGTACGGAATACCCGCACCCTCGACGGCCTCCTGCATGCGCGCGCTCTCAACGTTGAAGGTGTGGCAGGCCTGCAACACGCTCTCTACCACGCCATCGACATGATACTTCTCGCACATGGCCAGCGTGTTTTCCATACGACCGTCGTTGGGCGTCATGACCGAGCAGTTGATATCCAGATAACGGTCGGCGATGGCGCGCAGAATGTCGGGCGCGTCCGGGTCGATCATCATGGCCGCCGTGCGCTCGCCCGAGCAGTCGTCCATGCACACGACCACACCGTCGTTAGACTCGATAGTACGGCCTATCTTGTTGATCACGCCGCCCACCGGGCAACCGGTGATCAGAATGCGCTTGGCATCCGCCGCAATCGGGCGCTCGCCCGCGTCGTAGGCCTCGCGCAGCTTGGAAACCTTTTGCTCCAGCTGCTGCGTATAGGCCTCGATATCAAAGCTGAACGTACCGGCAAACATGGTGCTCATCAGGTCAACGCCGCTCATGGCCGCCGGCTGGTTGGCCTGCAGCGCAAACATCTCGAGCTGGGCCACACGCAAGCGGTTACGACGACGGACGGCAGTGCGCAGCTCATCGTCGGTAATCGTGATGCCGTAGAAGCCCTCGAGCTCCTCCTTGAGCAGACGGCACTCCTCGTACCAGCCCTCGCGCTCGTAGGCGCGATCGCGACCCTGTGGCAGGTGCAGAATGTGCGTGCGCTTGAGCTCGTTAAGTAACTCGTACATCTTCTTCTTGCCGTCGCAGGTGGTCTCGCCGATGATCATGTCGCTAAAGTACGTAAACGGGCACTTTTGCGAGTAGGCAAAGCCGTACGTCGACTTGATGAGCGGGCAGAGGTTTGCCGGCAGCACCTTCTCGGCCTCAGGAATCACCTCGTCGGACGTACCACACAGAGCGACACTTGCGGCCCCCGCGGCATCGATAATCTCGAGCGGCGTATAGCTGCACAAAAAGCCGACCAGGCGATTACCCGCCTGCTTGTAATCCTTGACGCGAATAAACGCCGCCTTGCGTTGCTCGTTGAACTCCTCAAACGTGCGCGGCAACGGCTGCTCAATATTTTCCGACATATAGCTCCTTAACAAACCTTTTAACCAACCAAGGAAACGGCTTTCCCAGGTGCCCCAGGTTGCCGTGAAAGAGGAGCGCCGCGTATTTTTGTACGCAAGCGACGGTTTGAACGGCAAGATCGGGTACCTGGGGAAGCCGCCGGGACGGATAGCTCTAAATAGTTTCCAGGAAGGCCTCGATGCGGGTCTGGAGCTGACCGGCATCCTCGCCGGCGTAGTCGGTCGTGATGTGCATAAACGGAATGCCGGCCTCCTCGGCGGCCTTCTCCACGGCAAACGATTCCATCTCGTAGAGCGTGCAGAACTGCAGGGCCACGTCGACGATGCCGTCGGCATGCAGGTCCTTGGCCATCTGGACAATGTCCTTCATACGCTGGTCGTTGGGCGTAAAGACAGCGCAGTTGATCTTAAAGTAGCGCTCGGCGATGGCGTCGAGCATCTCGTCGACCGTCTCGCCGGACTCGTCGACCAGGTCCTTGTAGTAGCGCGAGCCCGTGCAGGACTCCTCGCCTACCACAACGCCGCCGGCCTTCTCGATAAGGTTGAACAGTTTCCAGTTGGGCACGGCCATGGGCGTACCGGTGTACAGGATGCGCTTGGTGCCCTTGGGCGCCACGCCCTCGCCAGCCTCAACGCGCTGCTCGCACTCAGCCGCCATATCGTTAATGGCTCCGGTCAGACGCGGCGTGTCATCCATAAAGGCGGCCTGAACGGTCAGCAGGCTATCGAGACCGCTGATAGGCGCCGGGTCGGCAGCGCGGGTCGCAGCCAGACGCTGCAGGGCGCGACGCTTCTCATTGACGGCGTGGATGGCGGCCTTCAGACGCTCGGGCGTAATCTTGACGCCACACTCTTCCTCGATCTTGGCGGCGAGCTTCTTGACCTCGGCCTTCCAGGTCACGAGCGTCGACTCGTCGTGTACGTTGGGAATATCCATGACGTACATGTTCTTTTGCGTGGCAAAGAACTCGTAGGCCTTCTTCTTGCCATCGCAGGTGTTCTCGCCCACCACCAGGTCGCTCGACTCGATGTAGGGGCAGACCTCGCCCAGCTTAAAGCCGGCAAAGCTCTTAATGAGCGGGCAGGTGTTGCGCGGCAAGTGCTCCTCGACCTTGTCCGTTGCCCAATCGGCACCCGAGCACAGGCCCACGGGGATACCATCGCAGGCAAGCACGATCTCCTCTGGCACGTAGACGCAGAACGAACCGACGATCTTGGTGGCCTCGCCGGCCTCCTTCTTGTCGAGTATCTCCTTAATACGGCCGCTGTGGATGTTGGTGGCGACAAAATCCAGGTAGGACGTGGACTTGGGGCGATTGCTCTGCGTCAGGAACATATCGCCGTACATCTGGCCCACGGCGCCCAGCAGCATGTCGTGGTCGGCAAGATTCATGCCGAGGCTCTCCCACATCGGATGGAAATCAAATTCTTCAGCCATGACGGTTCCCCTCTCGAACCAAAAATGAATAGCTACGGTATTGCTGCACGGTGGGTGGCGAAAACCCAGCCGCGCCTAAACCCGGAATTTTGGGGAACCTGCTTTGCAGCTGATTATTTAGTTGTGCGTCGTCTCTCCCGGAGCCGTGAACATACCTGCTCATATGCGGCTCCGAGCCATATATAGGGCACGCGCGGCAACGCGGTGAATGTATGTCATCTGCGGCATGTGCGCACCCTCCTTAACCAGTCAAGGTCAACTATATCAACGGTCGTCAACCATGCGAACACCGCCGACATGCGTACGACAGCGTCGTGTGCCGTCGTTTAATAAATAATTATCTGTGTTGATAAGAGTTTGTCATTCCCCATTCGGCGAACGGCAAGACAAAACCGCCGAGGCTTATATCCCCGACGGCATTACCCGGCGCTATCGACAAACCAAATGGATCTTACTCGCATCGAAGTGCATGCGTAGCGTCTCGCCTGCTTGCGGCAGCTCGTCGACAGGCACGCCCACCTTGTTGACCTTCCACTGCAGACGTGTGGGCGCATCGACGCGCGGCACGTCCAGCAGCACCAGGCGCTCAAAACGCGAATCGCTCACGCGGGCCACATGCAGGTCATAGCTGTTGCGACCACGCTCGACACGGTTGTCAACATGGAAGTAGCTTGCCCGAATGCCCAGGTACGCCACATTATCGGGAACCTCGCGACCCACGTTAAAGGTCATACCCCAATCCAGGGCTTCAACTTCCTGAGGCCCGATCTTGCGCGCACGGCTTGTGTTCTTGCAGCCCGTCAGGCGCAGTGCCGCCAGCGTCTGCGGACGGCGGACCACGTCCTCGACGGAGCCGATCTCCTCCACATGCCCGTCGTGCATCACGCAGATGCGCTGGCACAGGCGGCATGCCTCATCGATGTCGTGGCTCACGTAAAGCACAGTACGGTTACAGACGTCGAACAGGTCAAGCATGTTTTGCTCAAGCGCGCTCTTAAGATAGGAATCGAGCGCGCTCATGGGCTCGTCGAACATAAAGATGCCCGGGTGCGCCGCCACCATGCGTGCAAGCGCCACACGTTGCTGCTGACCGCCCGAGAGTCGTGCGGGATAGCGGTCGGCAAAATCGGCCAGACCGAAAATGCCCAGATAGCGCTCGGCGAGCTTTTTGCGCGCGGCGGCGTCGCCCGCATCCTTTACACCGGCGCATACGTTATCGGCCACCGTCATGTTGGGAAACAGCTGATAGTTTTGGAACAGCAGGGCGCATTTGCGCTCCTGGGGCGACAGGTTGATGCCCGCCGCCGAGTCAAAAAAGGTCACGCCGTTGACGACGATCTTGCCCTCGTCGGGCGTCTCCACACCGGCAATGCAGCGCAGCGTACAGCTCTTGCCACATCCGGAGGCACCGAGCAGGGCCACTCGCTCCTCGCCGACTTCGAGTTGGATGTCGAGGGCGAACCCCGGATAGCGCTTTTTGATATCCAAAACGAGCGACATAGCTTATCGACCTCCCTGCGGCGCCGCATCATCGCGCATGAGCTCGGCCAGTGCCTCGCGATCGATACGCAAGGCATCGCCGCCCGCCGGGTCGAGCGAATCGCCCTGTCCGGCGAGATCTTTGGCCTGCTTGCGCCCCGCATGGGAAAGGCCCCGCTCGCGATACTTTTGCGAATGCGCGGTGTACATGTTGATGAATAGAATGACCAGGAAGCTGAACGCTATTACGACCACGACCCAAAAGAGCGCCACCGACGTGTTGCCGCCCATCCACTCAAAGTAGATGGCGATGGGGATGGTCTGCGTGATGCCGGCGTAGTTGCCCGCAAAGAACAGCGTGCAGCCAAACTCGCCCATCGCGCGGGCAAAGGCGAGCACCGTGCCGGCGGCAATCGAGGGCCAGCCGAGCGGCATCATAAGCTTGGTAAAGATGCGACGCTCGGACCATCCCAGGGTTCGCGCCGCATCGAGCATTTGCGTGTCGAGGCTCTCGAAGGCTCCGAGTGCCGTACGATAGACGAGCGGGAACGACACCACCACGGCAGATATCACCGCTGCCGGCCACGTAAAGACAATCGAGATGCCGTGCGCAATGAGCCACTGGCCCACCCCGGTCGAGCGGCCAAACAGCATGAGGAGCAGAAAGCCGCAGACCGTGGGCGGCAGCACCATAGGAATCGTAAAAACCGAATCGAGCAAACCCTTCACGCGGCTCGAGGTACCCATAGTCTTCCACGCGGCGAACAGGCCCAGCGCAAAGGAGATCAGCAGGGCAAGGCCACTCGTTTTGATAGACACCCAAAACGGGCGATAGTCGATGTCGCCCAAAAAGGAGGCCAGAGAGGTCAAGGGCCCCTGCTCATCCCGCAACACGACAGACGATGCTTCTACCATTTGAGCGCTATCAAGCCAACGCGCGCCGCCCTTGGCATCACCCGAGGCTGATGCAATCACCACATAGCGGTCCCCATCCGCACCGTGCTCGTCAAAGCCATAGGTATACCCGCCGGATTCAAACGTTGTTTCCGCCGTGACATACCAAGGAAGATCCACGTCCTCTAGCTGCGCACCTCCCATGCAGTTTGCGCTGTCGAGCTCACAGACGAGGGCCTTGAGACCCGATACGCACTCGTTGTCCTGCGGATCCAATCCATACTTCTCGACCGCCTTAGGCGATATCCACGCCACAACGCGATCGGCAGCAGGCGCCACTACAAGGTCCACGTCCTCGTCAACGGGAAACCGGTAGCCCTCAGGCTGGCCTTCCATGGCACGAGCGGTCCCCTTGGCCAACCGCTCAAAACCCTCGATCCCATAGGAAAGCCCATGAGCGGTCGCAGCAGCCTGGACCCCGTCCTCAGCGTTCCCAGCAAACGCAAATCCCGGCACCCAGCAAAGCGCGAAGGTCAAAGCACAGGCGACAAGCATGCGGAATCTATTAAGCACGAAAAGCTCCAAGCGAATACAAGGACGGAGTGAAACACAAAACGATGGAATTATCGCGCCAAGCCGCACTACGCAGAAAGCTCAAAGCCGTACTTGGCCCAAATCTTCTGAGCCTTCTTGTTGGTCAGACAGAAGTCGATGAACGCCTTGGCTTCGTCGGCGTGCTCGGAGCTCTCGGCAACGGCACCCGGATACACGATGGGCTTGTGCGAATCCTCGGGACACACAAAGGCCTCCTCGATGCCGTCGTAGCGGAAGATATCTGAGCTGTAGACAAAGCCAGCCACGCAGTCGCCCGTGGACACATAGGCGGCGGCGGTACCAACTTTGTCGGCCAGGGCCACCTTGTCGGCGATCTCGGGCGCATACTCGCCGTCGTCGCCCTCGGTGCCGGTATAAAGGCCCACGGAAGCCAGCGCCTGGTTGGCGTACTTGCCGGCGGGGACGGTCTTGGCGTCGCCAATGGCAATCTTACCGTCCAGGTTCGCGACGTCGGCGATGGCCTCGATCTTGGTGTCGGAGCCCTCGGCGCGAATGATCACTAGGTCGTTAACGAACATATCCTCACGGGTGTCGGTGTCGACGAGCTCGGCGGCCTCGGCGTCATCCATGGTGCCCTTGGAAGCGGTGATGAGCACGTCGACCGTGGCGCCGGCACGCATCTGCTCGACAAGGTCGCCGGACGCTTTGAACTGCGTGTCGGCAAACGTGGTGCCGGTCTGGTCGGTGTAGAGCTCCTGGACCTCGGGAAGGGCCTTCTCGAGGGAGTTAGCGGCAAAGACCTGCAGCTCGACGGTTTCCTTCTTGGAAGAGGCCTTGGCGGAGCCGGCATCGGATCCGGCCGGCTCGGACGTCTTGCTGCCCGAGCAGCCAGCAAGACCAAGGCCGGCAGCGGCGACAGCAGAAAGCGAGACAAAACCGCGGCGAGAAACCATATCGAACATATTCAACCCTTTCGGACCTTATGCCCGGGTACCCCACCGCGGGCTTTAATCTGCAATCACATTATACTTATGCGCGAATAATGATAGTGAGAAATTATTCTCGCCAGAGAATATAGTTTCAAGTTACTGTGCACCTCGGCGTCGATTCGGCGGAAAACAAAAGCGGAGCGACCGATAAGGTCGCCCCACCGCAGGTAAACCGCTTAGTTGGTATGTCCGCCGCCCGCTGTCATCTGAGCCGCATGCTCCAGTTGGTCGCTCACGGCCTCCCAGCTTTCGCGGGCGGCCTTCGTAGAACCGGGAAAGTTTACGACAAGTGTATGACCTCGTTGCATGCAAATAGCGCGCGAGAGCATGGCGCGGCGCGTCTTGGTCATCGAGTACGCACGAATTGCCTCTGCAATACCCGGCACATCGCGGTCGCAGACGGCACGCGTCGCCTCGGGCGTCACATCGCGCATCGAAAGCCCCGTGCCGCCGCAGGTGAGCACGACATTGGCGTGGCACTCATCGGCGGCTTCCACAATGGCATCACCAATCTCGCTGACGTCGTCGCGCACGACCACATGTGAGGCAACCGTCCAGCCCTGTGCCTCGATAAGTTCCTCGAGTGCGGCTCCAGCCTCGTCCTGGGCTAAATCGCGCGTATCCGAGCACGTCACGATCGAAATCTTCAGCTCCATAGCATTCCTCCTACAACACGGCGCCCTCGGGCAGGTCGACGCGAACAACGTCCACGACATCTCCCGCCTTGAGCTCGCACGGTCCTTCGTCAATACGCAGTAGACAGTTGGCCTGCTGCATCGTGCCGAGCAGCGCCGAATTCTGCGTCTTGGCCTCGGTCACCAACAGCTCACCGGTCTCGGGGTCGCGCAAAACCGTGGCGCGATCGAAGAAGCGTCGGTCCTGGCGCTTTTTCACGCCGTGCGTGAGCGTCGCCTGCTGCACGGGACGCGCCCCCTCGGCAAAGCCGCGCATCTTGCGGATCGCCGGACGGGCGAGCATCTCAAAGCCCACATACGCCGCCGCCGGATTGCCTGAAAGCCCCAGGTAGGGCTTACCCCCGAGCAATCCAAACGTGATGGCCTTGCCGGGACGCATCGAGATGCGATCGAACAGCACCTCGCCCTCGCGCCGGACGAGCGCCGTCACGTAGTCGTAATCGCCCGCCGAGGCGCCACCGCTCGTAATGACAAAATCGCACTCCTGCACGGCGCGATGCACCAGCTCGGCAATCGCCTGCTCATCATCGGGCGCGATGCCGTAGAACACGGGCTCGGCTCCCGCATCGAGTGCCTCGGCCATCAACGCCGAGGAGTTGGAATCGCGAATCTGCCCGCGCGCCGGCACGTTACTCGGTGCGACCAGTTCCGTGCCCAGTGAGATGATGCCCACACGTGGGGCAGCGTGCACCTTCACGCTCGCGTATCCGGCGCTTGCCAGCAGACCCGCGCCCGCCGGAGCCACGACCTCGCCGGCGCGCATCACAACATCGCCGGCATGTGCCTCCTCGGCGGCAGAGCGAACGTTCTCCCCTACCTTTGCCGGCGCCGAGAAGCGGACGTGCGAGCCCTCGTTGCCATCGCCATCGAGCACGTCAACGATCTCGTATTTCACCACAGCGTCGGCACCCTCGGGCACCGGCGCGCCTGTCATAATGCGGACCGTCTCGCCCGTGCGGACCACGCCCTCAAAGACATGGCCCGCCGCCTCGTGTCCGATAACGTCGAGCGTCACCTGTGCCTCGTCAGATGCCTGCGCCAAGTCCGCCGAGCGCACGGCATATCCGTCCATAGCGCTGTTGGCAAACGGCGAGATGTCGATATCGGCCACCGCGTCCTCGGCCAAGGGAAGACCGACGGCCTGCCACACGGGAATCTCGACGAGATCGGTCGGAGCAACGTGCGACAGAACGATCGACTGCGCGTCCTCCAGCGGAATGAGTTTCTCTGCCATATGCACCTCTTTAATGCCACGGCGCACAACAGGGACGCCGATTCTTTATGCTTGTCTCAGTATAATCCCCCGACGCGCGACCGCGATTTGGCCTGTACCCGCAAATACACCTGTCGGCCGCAAGCCGCGAAACAGAATGGAAACCAACCCACCGGCTCATCGCGCTTGCCGCGTTTTATAATGCTTGCGTTGCAACCTAAAAGAGGAATATATGGCTCATAACAACAAACCCGAAAGCGCAAACGAAGCGCAGGATCATTCCCAGCCGCTCGACGATGGCGGCTTTTTCTCCCTTAGCGACGTCATCATGGCCGGCAGGCGTCAACTCACCCGCTCCGAGCAGCTCTTGGCCGCCGACACACGCCGCAACGCCCGCAACCTGTTTGCAAGCGCCAAACTGCTCGCGCTCGTCGTCATCGTCTCGCTCGCCATGGGTGTTGCCGCTTGGGCATTTTTGGCCTCGCTGAATATCGCCACCGATTATCGCGAGCACCACGTGTGGATTTACGTGTTGCTTCCCGTTGTGGGCGTTGCCACCGCATGGGTGTACAAAAACCACGGCCTTGCCGCCAAACGAGGTAACAACCTGGTCATCGACTCCGCCCTGGGCACACGCCTTATCCATATGCGCATGGCCGTCCTCACCTTCGTCTGCTCCACGCTCACGCACCTAACGGGCGGATCGGCCGGCCGCGAGGGCGCCGCGGTGCAGATTGGCGGCACCATCGCCAGCAACATCTCGAGCCTCGCCCACCTCAAAAAGCATGACCACCACGACCTCATGCTCGCCGGCATCTCGTCGGCCTTTGGCGCCGTATTCGGTTCACCCCTCGCCGGAGCCTTCTTTGGCATGGAGATGTGCTTTATCGGCAAGATCGACTACACCGCGGGCATCTACTGCCTGGTCGCCTCGTTTACCGGCTACTTTACATCACTTGCCTTGGGAACCGAGTACGAGGCGAATGTTATCGCCAGCGTTCCCAACATGACACCACGGACGGTTGTCATCGTAGTCATCAGCGCCATCATCTTTGGTCTCACCGCACGTCTCTTTGCCTGGTCGGTTCGTACCGTCAAGAGCCTGTACGGCCGCTTTATCACCAACTACATTGCTCGCGCACTCGTGGGCGCGCTCGTGGTGCTCGCGGCCTACGCGATGCTCGACGCCTGGAAGTATGCCGGCCTTGCCACCTGGCTCTCGGGCGCCGGGTTCGCCGGTAACACGACCCTTGCCGACGCAGCCATCAAGCTCGTGGTGACGGCGCTTACCCTGGGCGCGGGCTTCCAAGGCGGCGAGGTCACGCCCCTGTTTGGCATCGGTGCGGCGCTCGGCGGCTGGATCGGTTGCCTCGTCGGAATCGACCCCAGCTTTCTGGCGGCGCTGGGCATGCTCGGCGTGTTCTGTGCCGGCCTCAACGTGCCCATCACCACCTGCATGATGGCCATCGACCTGTTCCACGGCACGGCCGCCGGGTTCTTTGTCATCGTGGCCTTTATCAGCTACCTCGTCGGCGGGCACCGCGGCGTGTACCCCGCCCAGCGCATCATCTCACCCAAGCGCCGTTCGCTTATTGTGGATGAGGGCGGTACGGTAGCGGATGCTATCGAGCGCCACAACGACCTGATAGAGTAGACGTAAGTATTCGCCGTGCAGCCACAATCGGGGGCAATTCGACCTGAGCGCGACCGCACCGTCACGTCATACGCCGGGAGTCGCCCCATGCACGCAACTGATTTTGGTCGCACGCTCATCATCGCCAACCCAGCCGCCCAGTCGGGTGCGGCGCACGAAGTTGCCGAGCGCCTGCAGCGCTTTTTGGACATGACTGCACGCGCATCCCAGTTTGACCTGGTGCTGACCGAGCGCATGGGACACGCCAAGGAGCTGGCAGCACAGGCTAAGGGCTATCGCACCGTTATCGCCCTTGGCGGCGACGGTGTGATTCACGAGGTCGTCAACGGGCTTATGACGCAAGGGGAGGACGCACGCCCCGCCCTTGCCGTCCTGCCCGTGGGCTCCGGCAACGATTTTGCCCAAACGCTCGGCATCGACGATTTCTCCGGCAAGGATTTTGGCGCGCTGCTCACCTGCGAGCTGCAGCGTCAGGACATCGGGCGCATTCGCTCGTGGAGCCCTGCGAGCGGCAGCGGCGAGGCTGCCGTTGAGTACTACGACCAGACGCTTTCGGTCGGCATCGATGCCGCCATCGGCCTGGGCACCACCGAGCTGCGCAAAAAGATGGGCTTGACGGGCGCTCCGCTCTACACCCTCTCGGGACTTGAGCAGTTTGGTCTACGCTACCGCAACTATCCCATGACAGTGAGTTTTGACGGTGCGCCTGCCGAGCGCGTGCGGGCGATTATCATGGCCATTCAGTTGGGGCCCACCTATGGTTCGGGCTATCGCATCTGTCCCGATGCCGACCCCTGTGACGGTATACTCGACGTCTGCTACGCCTGCGGCCCCGTCCCCCGTGCGATTGCCCTGCCCATGTTTCTTTCGGCCAAGGACGGCCACCACACCAAGCTGCCGCCGGTACGCATGCGTCGCTGCCGTCATGCCGAGCTCACGTTCGAGGAGCCCGACTACCCCATCCAAGCCGACGGCGAGCCCATCGTCGCCTCGCGCATCGAGGTCGACGTCCTGGCCGGCGCCCTCCACGTCTGGCGCCCCACCCGCTAACCCCACCTAAGTTGCGGTGAAATAGGGACTGCTTATGCAGCTAAAGCCGCAAAACAGTCCCTATTTCACCGCAACTTATGAGGAGGCTATTCGTCGCTGCCTGGCTTACGACGGTTGGCCTTTTTAATCGCGTTGAAGTGCTTGTCGTTGAGCCTGCGCTGGCGCGATCGCTGTGGCACCTTGGTCTTGACGCGACGGCGCGGCGGACGGCCACGACGCTCAAGCTCTGCCCTCAGCTTACGCAAACAGCAGCTACGATTCTGAAACTGGCTGCGGCTCTCGCGCGCCGTCACGGTAATCCCCGAAGGGATATGTTTCATGCGCACCGCTGAATCCGTCGTGTTCACGCCCTGCCCGCCCGGACCTGTCGCGCGAAACACCTGCACCTCGCAATCGCGCGCCAACTCCTCGACCGACATCTCGGCATAGCGCGCATACTCGAGCCATCCCATCTTGTTCTCGTCCATATCAACACCTCCCCTCATACAAAAAATGTGACAAAGGGACAGTCCCTTTGTCACATCGCATACCAATCGCTTGTGTTGCGAGCCTAGGCGAAGGTGATCTCGCCGTTCTCGCAGTCCATATCGGCGATACGGGCCAGGCTCTCAACGCGGAAGCCGCGCTTGCGGAGCTTATCGCCACCGCCTTGGAAGCCCTTCTCCACCGCAATGCCAATACCAGATACCTCGGCACCCGCAGCCTCACAGATCTTGATAAGACCCTCGAGCGCGCAGCCGTTGGCCAGGAAGTCGTCGATAATCAGGACCTTGTCGCCCTCGGACAGGAAGCGCTTGCCAACGATAACCGGGTACTCCTTCTGCTTGGTAAAGGAGTAGATGGTCGTGGCATACTGCTCGCCGTCGAGGTTGATGGACTGTGCCTTCTTGGCAAAGACCACCGGCACGCCACCAAAATGCTGGGCCGCAATGCAAGCCATGCCAATGCCCGAAGCCTCGATCGTCAGGATCTTGTTGATCTCGACACCCTCGAACAGACGGGCCCACTCGGCGCCCATATGGTCGAACAGCTCAACGTCGCACTGGTGGTTGAGGAAGGCATCAACCTTAAGGACGTTACCGGCCTTTACGATGCCGTCATGGCGAATACGATCCTCAAGCTCCTGCATGGCGCAACCCCTTCTCGCGGCAACGATACCGCGCGATTAATAAACGTTGTTCGATAGTCTACCACGGACCGACCCCCGCCCGCCCCACAAGCCGCATCGCACCATAAAGCTGCAAGACCAGTAGATAGGCCCGATTCGTGGCAGACAGCCTCCCAACACGCTAATGCCGGGTGCGCGTCCTCACCAAACGTACCAATGTGAGCGCAAAGCCCACGGTAGCAACGGCCATCAGCACGTAGAATACCAAACGGAAGCCAAAGAGGAACACGTCCGGACGACCCGCCACATAGCTCGTGACCGTCTTGCCCATCGCCGCGCTCGTCTGTCCATACAGGATGCGCGACGCCGCCGTAATACCCAGCGCTATGCCCGCATAGCGCGCCAAGCTGCTCAAGCTGCCCGCAAAGCCAAGCGCCTCACGCGGAGCCGAACCCATATACAGCGAATTATTGGGACTCTGGAAGATCGACGTGCCGCACGACATAAACGCGACGCAGCACACAATCATCAAGATGGAAGAGTGCTCGTCAAGCGTGCTCACCGCAAAGAGACCGCACACGTACACGCCCAGGCCAACGGCCGTGGGCGCTTCACAACCAACACGGTCGGACACCGAGCCCGAAAGCGGGCCCACAAAGGCATTCACGACCGGCATCGCCAAAAACAACAGGCCGGAGATATCGGAGCTAAAGCCGTGGGCATCCTGAAAGTAGAACGGCAGCACAAACTCGGAGGCACCGATACCCACGAACACGATAAGCATGCAAGCCAGGTTAATCGAGAAAGCCGAGCTCGCAAAGCAGCGACGCGCCGCCCCTGTCAACGGCATAGGGCGTTCGCCAGCCTCCGGCTTCACATGCGGCAGCGTATAGAGTCCCACGATAAACGAGATTACGCCAATGGGCAGATTGATAAGGAAGATGCTCTCCCAGGGAAAGCTCGCCACCAGCACGCCGCCGAGCACGGGGCCGCACATCATGCCAAGAGCCACAAAGGTCGCCAGAATGCCCATGGCACGGCCGCGCTCACGCGCCGGAAACGACTCGGTGATGATGCCCATATTGTTGGCCATCGCGGCGGCACAGCCAATGCCCTGCACGAAACGCGCCAAGATAAGCACCTCGAGCGAAGCCGAAAGCCCGCAAAGCAACGAGCCACCCGTAAAGACGATTACACCAAGCTGGAACACATTCACCTTGCCGCGCACATCGCCCAAGCGGCCAAACGGCAGCATGGCGACGCACGTCGCGAGCAGATACACCGAGCTCACGAGCTGAATGCGGTCGAGACCCACCCCCAGCTCCTTTTGCATCACTGGGAGCGCCACCGTCACGATGCTCGCATCCAGACACGCCATAAAGGTCATGACGAGCACGGTGAACAGAATCGCCCATTTATTCTTACCGTGGGTGTCGCCCTCTAGGGCAATGTGTTCGCGGCGCAGCTGCTCGGCAGTTTTCTCCATGTATATCCTTTCTATCGTGCAACGCAAAAACGGGACCCCAATCGCCTACAAACGGACACGATCGGGGTCCCGCCTACGGAATCGGAACTATGAGGACGTCGTCAGCCGAAAAGCCGTCCCACGCCTCGCACGCACGCTAGCCTAGCACTGCTCGAGTGCCTGCTCAAGGTCGGCAATCAGATCGGCCGTGTCCTCGAGGCCGCACGACAAGCGCACCATGTCGGCGGAAATGCCACAGGCAATGAGTTCCTCATCGTTCATCTGGCGATGCGTGGCATTAGCGGGATGCAGGCAGCAAGTGCGGGCGTCGGCCACGTGCGTGGCGATCTGGGCGAGCTTGAGGCTCTTCATAAAGGTCTCGGCCGCCGCACGGCCACCGTTAAAGCCAAAGCTCACAACGCCGCAGGTACCGTTGGGCATGTACTTCTGAGCGAGATCATAGTACTTGTCGCCCTCCAGGCCCGGATAGCTCACGAAGCGCACCTTGGGATGGCTCTGCAGGAACTTGGCAACGGCCAGGCCGTTCTCACAATGACGCGGCATGCGCACATGCAGGCTCTCGAGCGAGCTGTTCAGGAAGAAGGCCGCCTGCGGGTTCTGCATGGGGCCGAGGTCGCGCATGAGCTGCGCGGTGGCCTTGGTAATGAAGGCACCCTCGCGACCGAACTTCTCGGCATACGTCACGCCGTGGTAGCTCTCGTCGGGCGTGGTGAGACCCGGGAACTTATCCGCATGAGCCATCCAGTCAAACTGGCCGTGGTCGACGATCACGCCGCCCAGGTAGGCAGCATGTCCATCCATGTACTTGGTGGTGGAGTGCGTGACGATGTCGGCACCCCACTCAAAGGGACGGCACATTACGGGCGTCGGGAAGGTGTTGTCGACCATCAGCGGCACGCCGTGGTCATGTGCAGCCTTGGCAAAGCGCTCAATATCGAGCACGGCAAGGGCGGGGTTTGCGATCGTCTCGCCAAAGACGAGCTTGGTATTGGGCTCAAAGGCTGCCTCGAGCTCCTCATCGGTGCAGTCGGGGGCGACGAACGTGCAGGTCACGCCCATGCGGCCCATGGTGTGGGCGAGCAGGTTATACGTACCGCCGTAAATGGCAGAGCTCGCGACCACATGATCGCCGGCACCGGCCACGTTAAAAATCGCGAGGAAATTCGCAGCCATGCCCGAGCTCGTGAGCATCGCTGCGGTGCCGCCCTCCATCTCGCAAATCTTGGCGGCAACGAGATCGCACGTGGGGTTCTGCAGACGGCTGTAGAAGTAGCCAGACTCCTCTAGGTCAAACAGCTTGCCCATGTGCTCGGACGTGTCGTACTTCCACGTGGTGGACTGGTAGATGGGCACCTGGCGCGGCTCGGCATCTCCCGGGTGATAGCCGCCCTGAACACATGTGGTACCGATGGTCTGCTCGCTCATATCTAGCTCCCTTGCCTGGGTTACGTTTTATTCGGTTCACGATACCGCTACCCTGCACCCCTCTCAACCCATCCCCAAGGTAGGTTATGGGACAAATTGATCCGTGGCATTTATCTCAAGCCTTGGGCATTTGCTCGATAGATAAAAAAGAGGCATCCATGAAGCTCTCGATGATTACACGCACCGTCACGGGTACCATAGGCGGGTACACCGTGACCAAGGAGACAACGATGAAGCAAATCGATACTGCCCAGCTCGACATCACCGCCTGTCAGGCTCAGGCTGCCGAATACCACGCCCGTGGCTTTAACTGCGCCCAGGCCGTCGCCTGCACGCTCGCGCCCGCCGTCGGGCTTGACCCCCAGGTCGCCTTTACCCTCACCGAGGGCTTTGGCGCCGGCATGGGCGGCATGACCGAAACCTGCGGCGCCATCTCGGGCGCCGTGGCCATCATGGGCTTTGTAATGAGCGACGGCATGGAAAACCCCAAGACCAAGGGCCAAACCTACAAGCTGTCGCGCGAGATCGCCAAGCGTTTTGGCGAGAAGAACACGACGACCGTCTGCGGCACGCTCAAGGGCATCGAATCGGATAAGGGTCCGCTCCGCAGCTGCCCCGGCTGTATCGACGATGCCATCGAGATCGCCTGCGATGTGCTAAAGCAGCTCGCCGAGTAAACGGCAGCAACAGAAAAGCGACGGCCGGCGCGCT
>UQTD01000005.1 GCA_900543845.1 uncultured Collinsella sp. | reverse complement strand
ATCGTTGGTGTTGTCGCCAAAGGCCATCACCTGTTCGCGCGCGATGCCGAGGCGCTTTGCGAGGAAGGCGAGCAGCCGCTGCTTGGCGGTCGCCAGGCGCGCGGTCGCCCCGTCGTAGGCGCCGGCGAGGTCCCTGATGCCTTCGACCTCGGGGGAGGGGACCCATACGGGGGAGATGTCGTGGGCGAGTACCGCCTTGGCCATCCTGGCGGCGTCGTTCCTGTCGTTCTTGGAGGCCGAGTCGGCGGCCGACCTGGGGATCTTCGAGACCGCGGCGACGACGCACTCGACGCCGAGCCCGGCGAGCTCCCTTTGCGGGGCGAAGCCGAGGTAGCCGCTCTCGTAGGCCGCGAGCGACGGCCCGGGGAACCCATCCATCCACCCGGCGATCTCGCCCCAGGGGTTGCCGGGGAACCTCCTCGTCACGGCCTCGCCGGTGTCCGCGTCGAGGGCGCAGACGGTGGTCGACCTCAGGTGGACGTCCATCCCGAACGCGGTAGAATACTTTGGCATGGGAGCCTCCCAACCTCGTTGCGGCGCGGCTGCGCCTATGGCACTTCAACATCATTGTCGCAGCCCCGACCCGCGGTCACGAGCGGGGGCTCCTATCTTTTTAGTGCCCTCGGATTGGGTCATAGTGTCTGTCGGTGTCAAAACATCGGCGTTGCCTTGATTCAAACCTGCCAAAAGGTAGTCGTTGGGGACGTTCTTAAATGACTAGTCGTTGGGGACGTTCTTGTTTGACTGGTCGTTTAAGAACGTCCCCAACGACTACCCAACGACTACATAGAACAAGAGTGGATAATCTCCCGGTTTGAGCCTGCATTCAAGCTCAAAGTGGGAGATTATCCACTCCCTTTTCGTTTGTTGATTTCGATGCCTACATTTGTAGGAACAGTTCGTGGAGGCGGGTGTCTTCGTCGAGTTCGGGGTGGAAGGTTACGCCGAGCTGGTTGCCCTGGCGGGCGGCGACGATGCGCTCGTCGACTTTCGCTAAGGCCTTGGCGTCACCGTGGACCTCGACGATGCGGGGCGCGCGGATAAACGTCAGCGGCACTTCACCGTCGATGCCGGCTACCTGCCCCTTGGTTCGAAAGCTGCCGAGCTGCCTGCCGTAGGCATTGCGCTCGACAAGTACATCCATGGTTGCCAAACGCGGCGTGCCCTTATCGTCGTGGGCGGCAAGGTCGTGAGCCAGCAGAATCAGGCCGGCGCAGGTGCCCAGGACGGGCATGCCTTCAACGATACGGGCACGAAGCTCCTCGAGCATGCCCAACTCATCAAGCAACTTCCCTTGAACGGTAGACTCGCCGCCGGGAAGTACCAGACGGTCAAAGTCTTGCTTCAAATCGGCCGCCTGCCTCAGCTCAATACAGTGTGCGCCAAGCTCGGATAGTCTTGCCTCGTGCTCGGCAAAAGCGCCTTGGACCGCCAGCACAGCGACCGTTTGGTCTGCATAATCGCTCATGTGCGATCCTTTCTGCTGGACTAGCGCCCGCGCTCCTCCATGATAATCTCGATCTCGTCGGCGTTGATGCCCACCATGGCCTCGCCCAGGTCCTCCGAAAGCTCGGCGATGAGCTTGGCATCGGTGAAGTTTGCCACAGCCTTGACGATGGCGGCGGCGCGTTTGGCGGGGTCGCCGCTCTTAAAGATACCCGAGCCGACAAAAACGCCCTCGGCGCCCAGCTGCATCATCAGCGCGGCGTCGGCAGGGGTTGCCACACCGCCAGCAGCAAAGTTCACGACAGGGAGCTTGCCCGTGGCATAGACCTCGCGCACCAGCTCGACCGGAACCTGCAGCTGCTTGGCTGCCTCAAAGAGCTCGTCGTCGCGCAGGGCAACAACGTCGCGGATCTGCTTTTGGATCTTGCGCATGTGGCGCACAGCCTGGACGACGTCGCCCGTGCCCGGCTCGCCCTTGGTACGAATCATCGTGGCGCCCTCGGCAACACGGCGCAGCGCCTCGCCCAGGTCGCGGGCACCGCAGACAAACGGGACGTCAAACTGGGTCTTGTCGATGTGGTAGACATCGTCGGCAGGGGAGAGAACCTCGGACTCATCGATGTAGTCGATCTCGATGGCCTGCAGGACCTGCGCCTCGACGATGTGACCGATGCGGCACTTGGCCATGACGGGAATGGAGACGGCCTCTTGGATGCCCTTGATCATCTTGGGGTCGCTCATGCGCGACACACCGCCGGCGGCGCGGATGTCGGCCGGGATGCGCTCGAGTGCCATGACGGCGCAGGCGCCCGCCTCCTCGGCGATGCGTGCCTGCTCGGGCGTGGTGACGTCCATGATGACGCCGCCCTTGAGCATCTGCGCGAGCTCGCGATTGAGTTTGACGCGATCGGCCTTGCTGGTCTGTTCTGCCATGGTTGCTCCCTTGATTGGCATGTGCATTGCTTGACGGAACATCCTATCGGGGAGCTGGGTATGGCGAAATACTCAGATTTCGAGATAATGACAAGGTCAGACTAATACCAGATTGAATGACTTAATAAGGTCAGGTGATAGGCTCATGCTTGACTACAATTTGGAAAAACGCGGCGGAGCATCGCTCTATGAGTATGTTTACCAGCAAATTCGAGATGATATCGTTGCTGGACGCATTGCGGCGGGGGAGCATCTTCCGTCTAAGCGTGCCTTTGCCAGTCATCTGGGAATCAGTGTCATTACCATCGAGAATGCATATAGCCAGTTACTTGCCGAGGGCTATATTTGTTCAATGCCGCGTCGTGGCTATTACGCTTGCGAGCTTCCGGATGCACCGGTTTTGCCTTTGGCTTCGGAGAGCATCGACCGAGATGCCGTCTCTGTGAGCCCCAGCGCGCATGATGTCAATCGACAGGTTGAGCGATTTGACGCACTTTCTCCTTCCACTTTGGAGGCGGCGCGGCTTTGGCAAAGCGCACTGCGGGCGACGCTGGCATCCGAAGACGAGCGCGAAATTTTCTCACCCGCACCGGCACAGGGCACCGCTCGGCTACGACGCGCGATTGCTCATCATCTGCGCGGGACAAGGGGTATGAATGTCGACCCCAACAACATTGTTATCGGCGCGGGCGCCCAGCTGCTCGATACCATGTTGGTTCAGTTGCTTGGCGCGGACAAGGTGTATGCCGTTGAGGACCCGGGCTATTTACGCCTGACACGCATCTATCAGGCCATGGGCTGCAAAGTTCGGCATATCCCGTTGGATGATGAGGGTGTGGACTTGAACACTCTACAGAAAAGCGGGACCGATGTCCTTCACCTGATGCCGTCCCATCAGTATCCGACCGGCCTTGTGACGAGCATTGCACGTCGCTATGCGCTGCTGAGCTGGGCCGCCGAGCAGCCGGGCCGATATCTCATCGAAGACGACTTCGATTGCGAGTTTCGCCTTGCCGGCAAGCCGATTCCTGCGCTCGCGTCAATCGACGCCGCCCAGTCGGTTATCTATACCAACACGTTTTCGAAGAGCCTTTCATCGGCGTTGCGTCTAGCGTACATGGTGTTGCCCGATGAGCTGATGGAGCGGTTTAGGCACAACCTTGGTTTTTACGCCTCATCGGTGAGCTCTGTTGACCAGGTCGCTTTGGCTCGTTTGCTGGAATCGGGTGATTACGAGCGACATGTGAACCGCGTGCGCGTGCGCGCTCGCGAGGCGCGCGATGGCCTGGCGGCGCTTGTACGGAAAGCGTTCCCGGCAGGGGAGGTTTCAATCGAGCATGCAGACGCCGGCCTTTACTGCACCGTGGCTGCAGAGCGCGGAGCGGGTGGAAGCTCTTTTGTGCGGGCCCTCACGCGCTCGGGTATCCCGTTCGTCGATGTCAGTGACTGCTATTGGTGTGCCGATGGCGCATCTGTCCCTGAAAACTCAAGTCAAATTCTTGTTCAGTATGACGATTTGAGTCCAAAAGTGCTTAATACCTTGGAATTGCAGCTAATGGGAGCACTCTGCAACCTAAGTGAGTAGACCTTTGGAACTTTGGCGACCAGGCAGTTTTGTAACAAGCTATCTACCTGCGGTTTTGAAAAGCAGGATGACCGGCCTGCTCGGGATGTTAAAAAAGCCTACTCACTTGCCGCGCAAAGTTTCTGCATAAGAAAAAATGGGGTTTTCAACAGGGCTTCGTCCAGCTTTTGGCAAGCTTTTGGCCAGTTGGGGAGGGCTGTTGAAAACTTAACAGTCCGTTCGGTGCCATTTTTGGTGCGTTTGCCCCAATGTGAGACAGGCTGGGTTGAAATTCGTGTTTTCCTGTGCCTATGAAGGATTTACTTTGTGACATATCGGCTTTTAGATACTGGCGTTTGCCTCCTCAGGTCCGCGCTTTGTGTCCGCCGCTTCCACGGCCGGAAGAAGACCGGCAGCGATATGACCTCGCCCGTAACCCGACGGCTGCGGTTGCGCTCGGTTTTCCGCTGTATACATTGGTTCGTACGAGAAACAAACGGACTTGTCCTGCCAGCATTAGACAGCGGCTGTTTCTTGGTGAGCTCCCCAGGGAATCTGTGCTGGAAACGGAGCATGGATTTTTGATTACGTCTCCTCTACTGACGGCATTCATCATGTCGCGGCATCTGACAGATCTTCAGCTTCTTTTTGTGTTGGCGGAGATGTGTGGCTTGTTTGCGGTGTGCGCTCTGCCGGTGGCACTTGAGGCGGAGCTTACGCGTGCAATTGATTCGGGCGCGATTTCGACAACGTTCGGTTGGGTGCGCTGCCCGTCCGAGGACGGCGCCACTTCAAATTTATGGCGTCGAGACGCTTTGGTTTTGGGCAGAGACCTTGACCGTTTTTGTTCAGATGTTTGCGGGATGCGTTACGGCAATAGATTTATGGCGGTATCGCAACTCGTCCCATTGGGTGCCGCGTCGCCTTTTGAGGTCGAGGCGTATTTGTTGCTCGGGCTGCCGCGAGCCCTGGGAGGCGAAGGTTTTTGCGGCATAGAGCTCAATGTCGAAGTGACGTTAAGCACAAGTGCTCGAGCGATTGTGGGAAAGTCCCGTGTATATATCGACCTACTACTTTCTACGCCGGACGGCAGGCGACAGGTGGCCATTGAATGTCAGGGAAAGGCCTCGCACGGACGCGCAGGGGATGGCTTGCGTGACGCCGATCGCATGACGGCCCTTCAGGCCATGGGCTACGATGTACTTCTCCTGACACACAGACAGATATCCGATGAGGGTAGATTCCGCGCGATCGTTAAGGCCGTATGCAGGATGCTCGATGCTAAATATCGTGATAAAAGCCCGGATGAGCAAAGGGCTGAGGCATTACTCCGGTCTGAACTATTCGTTGACTGGACAAAATTGGGAGTAATCGACGGAAAGATGCCCGTTAGACGCAAAACAGCTCAATCGTGGACGGCTGCGGTTCTAAGTGAGTAGACTTTTGGCGCTTTGGCGACCAAGCCGTTTTGCAACAAGTCATTTACCTGCGGCTTTATAAAGCAATATGGGTGGTGTGCTCGGCAAGTTCCAAAAAGTCTACTCACTTAGTTTTTGACGAGAAGCCGATGCCTAAGGCGGTCCTATTTCAGGGCGTTAACGAGTCCTCGAGACACAAAAAGGCCCGAACCATGCGGTCCGGGCCTTATCGAGCTAGAGATTGTCTCTCAGGCGGCTGGCTTAGCCAAAGTAGCGCTTGAGCAGGCCGGCGAAAGCCTTGCCGTGGCGGGCCTCGTCGCGAGCCATCTCGTGCACGGTGTCGTGGATGGCATCGAGGCCAGCGGCCTTGGCGCGCTTGGCAAGATCGGTCTTGCCGGCGGTGGCGCCGTTCTCGGCCTCAACGCGCATCTCGAGGTTCTTCTTGGTGGAGTCGGTCACGACCTCGCCCAGGAGCTCAGCGAACTTGGCGGCATGCTCGGCCTCCTCGTGGGCAGCCTTCTCCCAGTACAGGCCGATCTCGGGATAACCCTCGCGATGGGCGACGCGAGCCATGGCCAGGTACATACCGACCTCAGAGCACTCGCCCTCAAAGTTGGCGCGCAGGTCGGCAACGATGTCCTCGGAGACGCCCTCCATCTTGGCGACGCCCACGACGTGCTCGGCAGCCCACTCGAGCTGACCCTCCTCCTGCTTCAAGAAACGAGAACCGGGAACGCCGCACTGGGGGCACTTAAAATCCTCGGGCAGCTGGTCGCCGTCGAACTCTTCCACATAACCGCAAACGGGGCAAACAAACTTCATGATTCGATCCTTTCGATCGATGGCGATTGTGCGCTCGTCCGGTCCCGTAAGGGCCCTCTCCGGACGTGCGTCTTGACGAGTTCTATTATCCATAAATGCAACCAAATGTGAAGCCTATTAGGAATGATTTTTAATAAAACAATTTTGAGATATGAAAATGTTGATTGATTAACGATTGGGAGTCCGTCTGCGATCTCTGCTGAGTACAATCGGTCGAGCAAATGTTGACCCATCAACAAATAAAGGAGTTTCCTTTATGCATCTAGCCCGTCGTGCCTGGTGCCGAACATATCAGACGGTTTTTCGCATTGCATTGCCGATCCTGCCCTATACCGAGCCGCACATTTTGGAGCATGCCGAGGATGTGCCCTCGGTGCTTCAAAAGCGCTCGATCCAGAAGGTCCTTATCGTGACAGACCCTGGTATTGCACGTTTGGGGCTCACGGCATCGCTCGAGTGTGCGCTTACGGCTCAGGGGATTGGCGTTACGGTCTATGCCGAAACGCGTGCGAACCCCACGGTCTCAAACGTGGAGGAAGCGGCGGCGCTGTATCGAGAGGGCGCCTGCCAGGCCATTATCGGCTTTGGCGGAGGATCAGCCATGGACTGCGCCAAGGGTGTGGGGGCGCACATTGCGCAGCCAAACAAGCCCATCAACAAGATGCGTGGCCTGTTGCGTGTCCACCGTCTCCTGCCGCTGCTTATTGCGGTTCCCACTACCGCCGGTACGGGAAGCGAAGTGACGCTCGCGGCGGTTATCACCGATAACGAGACGCACTATAAATACCCCATTAACGACTTTGTGCTCATTCCGCGCTTTGCGGTGCACGACCCCGAGTTTACGCGCGGCCTGCCCGCCTCCATTACGGGGCAGACGGGCATGGACGCCCTGACGCATGCCGTCGAAGCCTTTATCGGGCGAAGCACCACGCCCTATACGCGTAAGATGGCGCGACAGGCGGTGCAGCTCATCCGCGAAAATTTGCTCGAGGCCTATGAGCATGGCGAGGACATGCGTGCGCGCCGCAATATGCTTTCGGCGGCGTATAAGGCGGGCGTTGCGTTTACCCGCTCCTATGTCGGATATGTTCATGCCATCGCGCACAGTCTGGGCGGCCGATACGGAATTCCGCATGGCTTGGCCAACGCGATCATCCTGCCGCACATGCTTCGCGCTTATGGTGACGCCGCCGCCCCCAAGCTTGCCGATCTTGCTCGCATGGCGGGCATTGCGCCGGCTACCGCGCAGGAGAGTCTTGCGGCCGAGGCCTTTATCGATTGGGTCGACCGCATGAACGAGGCCCTGGGAATCCCCAAATATGTCTTGGGTATTCGCCGTTCCGATATTCCGCAAATGGCGGCCCATGCCGATGCCGAGGCCAATCCGCTATACCCTGTTCCACTTTTGATGGACCGTTTGGAACTCGAGCGTATGTACGAGGTCATTGCGGGTGGTATGTTTGAGGGCGAGAGCTAGGAGGGCCCATGAATACCGAGGAAATCGCGCGCATTGTCGGCGAGCAGCGCGCCTATTTTAAGACGCACGCCACGTTTGATGTCGATGCTCGACGTCGCGCCCTCGTGCGCCTGCGCGATGCGGTACGGGCCCACGAGGCCGATATTGCCCATGCGCTTAAGACCGATTTGGGAAAGTCGCATGACGAGGCCTATATGTGCGAGATCGGCACGTCGCTTTCCGAGATTCGCCATCAGATTGCGCATGTGGCTCGATGGAGTCGTCCGCGCCTGCGTCCGTGTGACCTTGCCAACGCCGTGAGTGTGTGCAAAACGCAAGCCGTGCCCTATGGCGTCACGCTCATCATGGCGCCCTGGAACTATCCGTTTTTACTGACGCTCGAGCCGCTCGCCGGCGCGCTCGCTGCAGGCAACACCGTGGTCATCAAGCCGAGTGCCTATGCGCCGGCTTCGAGCGCGGTGCTCAGGCAGATTTGCGAGGAAGCATTTGATCCGCGCCTGGTGACGGTCGTCGAAGGCGGGCGTGCCGAGAACGAAGCGTTGCTCGATGAATGCTGGGACAAAATCTTCTTTACCGGAAGCGTTCCGGTCGGCAAGCTCGTCATGGAGCGCGCAAGTAAAAACCTTACGCCCGTGACGCTTGAGCTGGGCGGAAAGAGCCCCTGCATCGTGGATGCGACGGCAAACTTGAAGGTCGCGGCACGGCGTATCGCCTTTGGTAAATGGCTCAACGTGGGCCAGACCTGCGTGGCGCCCGACTACCTGCTGGTCGACGTGCGCGTGCACGATGAGCTGTTGGGTCTCATCAAGGAGGAGGTCCGTCGCATGTTTGGCGAGCACCCGCTCGACAACGAGGACTACGGTCATATTGTCAACGCCAAGCATTTCGCGCGCGTGCGCGGGCTGATCGACCCCGATAAGGTTGTGCTGGGAGGAACGGCGCGCGAGTCGTCGCTCAAAATTGAGCCGACGATCCTAGACGGCGTGGCGCCTGAGGACGCCGTGATGCAGGAGGAGATTTTCGGCCCCATCTTGCCGGTGCTGACGTTTGAGAGCCTAGACGAGGCCGAAGCGTTTATTACGGATCGTCCGACGCCGCTGGCCCTGTATATCTTTAGTCAGGATCGCGCGGTTCAGCAGCGCTTTGTGCGCTACGTGCCCTTTGGCGGCGGCTGCGTCAACGACACGATCATGCATCTGGCTACGAGCCATATGGGCTTTGGCGGCATGGGCGCGAGCGGCATGGGGCAGTACCATGGCCGCGAGAGCTTCGATACGTTTAGCCATAAGAAGAGCATCGTGAACAAGGCAACGTGGCTGGACGTGCCGTTTCGGTATGCGCCCTACGCAAGCTGGAAGCACAAATTTGTGCGCATGTTTGTGCATTAGGAAATGGCAGGTAATACGAACAAGTGTTCCTATTACCTGTCATTTACGTTAGACTACTGCTATGGGGTACGGATGGGCCAACTCCCTTTAGAAGGGAATTGGTATGAACGTAAGCGATGTTATTTCGTTACTGGCGTTGTTAATCGCGGCTATCGAACTCGGCCTGTTTATCGGCCGAATGAAATAGCCGCCCCCGCGTAAGCGAAGACGGCCACTTCTCACGATGAAAACGTGTATCGGAGTTGGCAAGACCCGCTGCCACGGGTGCCATCCGTACCCCTATCTTATCTGCAAGCGCTCTGTCTCGCAAGCGTTGCGGCAACTGGGTGAAAGGCGCGAGCGGGTGAATTCGTGTCCGCACGGGCCCGTAAACTTCTCAGTGAGGTTAAGCGTTGGTTTATCCGGCCGTTAGAGGAGTTGCCATGTACGAGCCTTCACGTGTTCTTCTGTCATTTCATATCGCAGGATTTCAATATGCCGACGGCGCTTTGGTCCTAGGCGATCTTAAAGTGGGCGATAAACTGACGCTGTGCGCCGAGCGCGATAATCCCCATGATTCCGAGGCGGTTGCGATTTACTATGGCAACACCAAGCTTGGCTATGTTCCGGGAAACGAGGTCGGCCCGCTGTCCTTGATGATGTATTACGGCCATGAGGACGTATTTGAGGCCCGCGTGCAACAGGTTGCTCCCGAGCGCAGCCCGTGGCATCAGGTGCGTGTTGGACTCCACGTGGTGGATGCTCGCTAATCGGTAAGGGAGACTGCCATGTTTGATGACGACGACCAGTTCGATCTGACAGACGATCCGTTTGAGTGGGATATGCTACTCGATGACGATGAGTTGGAGCGGGATCGTAAGAAGCGGCAGGATAAGAATACCCAGGGTGACGCTTCGAAAAAGCAAGACAAGCGCCGCCGCGGACTGTTCGGCGGGTTCTTTGGATAACCGCCGCATCGCTGCGTCTGTATACTTAGCACGAGTTGAACACGTTGCGAAATGAGGACAGAGACGATGATGTGGTTTACCGCCGATCTGCACCTGGGCGATACGAATATCTTGCACGACATGGACCGGCCGTTTGGCTCGGTCGAGGAGATGAATCGCAAGGTCATCGATGCCATCAATGAGTGCGTGGCTGTGGATGACCGTCTCTACATTCTGGGTGACTTTACCTATCGTTTGCCCCTGGCGGAGGCGGTGCGCCTGCGCGAGCGTATTGCCTGCCAAAACGTGACGCTCATCCGTGGTAACCATGACGGCGATTGGGAAGATCCCGACGTGCCGCAAATTTGGGAAGACGTGCGTGATTATCTGGAGATTGCCCCCGGCTATGCCAAGGGCCATCGTCTGGTTATGAGCCACTACCCCATGCTTAGCTGGAATGGCAAAGCGCGTGGTGCCATCATGCTGCACGGACATATCCACAGCAGGGGAGACCGCACCAACGCACGCAACCGCGATCGCGAGCGCCCTATCTTTCGCTACGATGTCGGTCTCGATGCCAACGAGTACAAGCCCGTAAGCCGGGATCAAATCCTGGGCTTCTTTGGACTGTAATGCTCGAACCACCACAAAGGGGACAGGCACCTTTGTGGTGGTTCTGGCGCCGTTGCCATTATGGCGGCGGCGCCTTTTTTGTCCGCGTGGCGCGGTAGAGTGTAGGCGGTTGAAATTTGCGTCCATCGAGGAGCTGCTATGAACGAGATCAAGTGCCCGCATTGCGGCGAAGTCTTTAAGGTCGATGCGTCCGGCTATGCGGATATCGTCAAGCAAGTACGCGATGCCGAGTTTTCGCGCGACCTGGATGAGCGTGTGAAGGCAGTCCAGCGCGAGGGCGAGCAGGCGCTGGAGCTTGAGCGCTCGCGTTCGTCGGCTGCCTTGCAAGAGGCAGAGTCTCAGCGCAACGCTCAGCTTGTCGAGCAGAAGAACGCTGCAGCTCAGCAGCTGGCGCAAGAAGTCGCCAAGCGCGATGCCGAGCTTGCCGAGCTGCGCGCCAAGCTTGAGGGCGCTGCCGCAGAGCGTGAGAGCGCAAGCCAGCGCGCGGCGGTTGAGGCCCGTGCCGACGCTCAAAAGGAGAATGCCGAGCTTCAGCGTGAAATTGATAGCCTGCGTGCGCAGCTTGGGCGCAAAGATGACGAAGCAAAGCTTGCCGAGTCGGCGGCGCGCAACGCCGCTCAAAACGATTTAGCTGCACGTGATGCTCAGATTGCCGAGCTGCAGGCCAGGCTTGCCGCTGCGGACAAGGCCCAGGAGATGGCGCTTGCCGCTGCCACGGCAGAGTCGCAGCGTGAGCTCGATGCCGCTCGCAGCGAGGCCGAGCGCGCGCTTGCTGACTATCGCGCGAAGGTACAAGAGAAGTTTTCCGCCGCAAAGGCTCAGTCCGAGCAAGAGGCCGAGGGCCTGCGTGCCCAGCTGCGCGAACAGGAGCTGACGGCCAAAATGAACCTATCGGAGGCGGTCGCCGCGGCGGAGCGTGAGCGCGATGAGGCACGTGCCAAGCTCGCGAGCGAGCTGGCGGTGCGCGATTCTCGCGAGGAACAGGTCAAGGTGGCACACGAGCTCGAGCTCGCGCAGGCCAAGCGCGCGAGCGATGACCTGATTCGCTACAAGGACGAAGAGATTGAGCGCCTTAAGGATATGAAGGTCCGCCTGTCCACCAAGATGGTGGGCGAGTCACTCGAGCAGCACTGCGAGACCGAGTTTAACCGTCTGCGCATGACGGCGTTTCCTAACGCGTACTTCGAGAAAGATAACGATGCGTCCGAGGGTACCAAGGGCGACTTTATCTTCCGTGAGTGCGACGCGAGCGGCAACGAGGTCATTTCGATTATGTTCGAGATGAAAAACGAGAACGACGAGACTGCGACCAAGCACAAGAACGAGGACTTCTTTAAGAAGCTCGACCACGATCGTCGCCAGAAGAGCTGTGAGTATGCAGTGCTCTGCACGCTGCTCGAGCCCGAGAGCGAGCTTTACAATGCCGGCATCGTGGACGTGAGCTATCGCTACGAGAAGATGTACGTGATCCGCCCGCAGTTCTTTATTCCCATGATTACGCTTCTTCGCAACGCTGCCATGGGTTCGCTGCGCTATAAGCAGGAGCTGGCGGAGTACAAACAGCAGAATATCGACGTCACAAACTTCGAAGCCAAGATGGAAAAGTTCAAGAATGATTTCGGTCGCAACTACGAGATCGCGAGCCGCAAGTTCCAAACGGCGATCGATGAGATCGACAAGACGATTAGCCATCTGCAAAAGACCAAGGAGGCGCTCCTGTCGTCCGAGAACAACCTACGCTTGGCAAACAAGAAGGCCGACGACCTCACGATCCGCAAACTCACCTGGGGGAACAAAACCATGAAGGCGGCCTTCGACGAGGCGCGTGAGGTGGCGGCGGACACGGTTGATGAGCCCACCGATGCCGATTCGTATGAGATCGAAGATGCCGAGTAGGGGATAGCGTATCGCACAAAAGCGGGGCCGCTGGCGATGTTGCCAGCGGCCCCGCTTCGTTCCATTGCGCCCGGCTAGTCTTCGAGCAGGTCCTCAATAAAGCCGACGCGGTAGTTTTTGAAGATGACCTCGCCGCCATCTTGCGTGGCATCCAGGTCGACATCGCCCATGATGCCAAAGTCGTGGTCGCCATCCTCGTCGGCAAAAATCTGGTGCACGTGCCACACGTGATCGGTCTTCTCGTCGCTCTCGTCGATGGTAAACATCGCGGCACTGCGGGCGTCTCCGTCGGTGAGGATTTCCTCGTGCTGCTCGTGATAGGCGTCGAGGGCCTTTTGCCAGCGGACCTCGCTCATGCCCCAGTCCTCGTCGAGCTCGCCCAGATCGCGCACGTGTCCACGGGCCGCAAGGGTCACGCGGCGGAAGAGCGCGTTGCGCACCAGCAGCGTGCAGCCGCGGCGGTCGGCCACGACCTCGTCGATGCCCTGCGGCGGTGTGGCGTCGAGTGCAGCGGGGTTGCCGGCGTTCTCCCACTCGTCCACCAGGCTCGAGTCGACCGAGCGCACCACAAAGCCGAGCCACGAAATGATGTCACGCAAGCGCTCATCGCGCTTCTCAATGGGAACGGTGCGATCGAGGGAACGGTAGGCCTCGGCTAGGTAGCGCAGCAGAATGCCCTCGGAGCGGGCGATGCCGAGCTTTTGGATATAGCCCTTAAAGTCGCTCGCGCTCTCCAACATGTCGCGCAGGACGCTCTTGGGCGAGAGCTGGTAGTCGTTGGCCCAAGGTACTTCCTGGCAGTACTTGTCGAAGGCGGCATCGAGCAAGTCCTCGAGCGGCTTTTCGTAGGTGACGTCCTGGATGCGCTCCAGGCGTTCCTCATATTCGACGCCGTCAGCCTTCATTTCGGCCATCGCGCGGTCGCGCGCGGCGCGCTCCTGTGCACGCAGCACCTGCTTGGGATCCTCGAGCGTTGCCTCGACCATCGAGACCAGATCCATGGTATAGGTCTCGCTCTCGGGGTCGAGCAGCTCCAGCGCGGCAAGCAAAAACGGCGAGAGCGGCTGGTCGAGCGCAAAGTCCTCGGGCAGATCGACCGTCAGCGCATAGTCGATGTCTGGTGCGGCGTCAGCCGGAGCGTCAGGCGCGGGCGGCACCTCGGTGCGAACGACGACGCCGGAATCGATGAGCGTGGCGAAGATTTCGTCGGCACGAACCTCGAGCTTGGCCTTTTCCTCGGGCGTTTGCAGGCTTGTCTCGATGAGGTCGTGCACACGGGCGCGAGCATCGCCGCCCTGCTCGACCACGCTAATCACCATGGAGTGCGTGATACGCAGGCGTGGCTTGAGTGTCTCGGGCTGCGTTTCGATCAGGCGCTCAAAGGTCTGCTTGTTCCATGTGACAAAGCCCTCGGGGGCCTTTTTCTTTTTAATTTTACGGAGCTTCTTGGGGTCGTCGCCCGCCTTGGCCATGAGCTTTGCGTTCTCGATCTCGTGCTCCGGGGCCTCGGCGATCACCATGCCCTCGGTGTCAAAGCCCGAACGCCCGGCGCGACCAGCGATCTGATGGAACTCGCGGGCGCGCAGGCGACGCATCTTGTAGCCATCGAACTTGGTGAGCGCGGTGAGCACCACGGTGTGGATGGGTACGTTGATGCCGACGCCGAGTGTGTCGGTGCCGCAAATGACGGGCAGTAGGCCCTGCTGCGCCAGGCGCTCGACCAGGAGGCGATAGCGCGGCAGCATACCGGCGTGGTGCACACCGACGCCACATCCGAGCAGACGTTTGAGAATCTTGCCAAAAGCCGTGGAGAAGCTCGTGCCTTTGGCGGCTTCCTTAATAGCCTCGCGCTGCTCCTTGCTGGCAATGCCAAAGTTGGCGAGGGATTGCGCCGTCGCAAGGGCGGCGTCCTGGCTAAAGTGCACGATATAGAGCGGGGCCTCTCCACGGCGCATGGCGAGCTCGACCGTGCCCTCGAGCGAGGTCGTCACGTAGTCGTAGCTCAGCGGCACGGGGCGCGGGGCATCGACGACCAAGTCGCAGGTAGCACCGGTGTGTTCCTCGAGTGAGGCGGCGATGGCAGTGACATCGCCGAGCGTGGCGCTCATGAGCATGAATTGCGTGTGGGGCAGGGTGAGCAGCGGCACCTGCCAGGCCCAACCGCGGTCGGGGTCGGCAAAGTAGTGGAACTCGTCCATGGCCACGCAGCCCACGTCGGCATCTTCGCCCTCGCGCAGTGCGTCGTTGGCAAGGATCTCTGCCGTGCAGCAGATGACGGGTGCCTTGGTGTTGATATGCGTGTCGCCGGTGATCATGCCTACGTTATCGCGGCCGAGCACCTGCACAAGGTCGAAAAACTTCTCGCTGACCAGAGCCTTGATGGGAGCCGTGTAGTAGCAGCGCTTGCCCTGAGCCATGCCCATAAAGAGCATACCCAGCGCGACAAGCGACTTGCCCGATCCGGTCGGTGTTCCCAAAATGACATGGTCACCGGCGGCTAGATCCATGAGGGCCTCTTCCTGGTGGTCCCACAGCTCAATACCGCGATTGCTCGTCCATTCAAAGAAGCGTTCGAAGGCCTGGTCGGGCGTGAGCCACGGTTCGGGCTCGCTGCCGTCCTCGGGTTCCCACCAGGTGGGGGAGAGCGCACCGAGTGAGCCGAATTCGGCTTCGGTTCCCGTGCCGCCCGAGAACGAGCTGGCGGCGCCGGCGCCGGAAACGGTGCTGGCGGAAGTATCTGTCGTGGTCTGTGCCATGTGGTTGCTTTCTCTCGCGTTTGTCCGCCAACTATTATGGCGTAGCGGCGGCGCGGGGTGCCAGCGCGCGAGAAAATGCAGGAAATGGGCGTTCTGTCCAGCTGTTTGGTGCAGTTGTCAGCTAAGTGAGTAGACTTTTTGCGATATCGCGAGCACATGGCTTTTGTGCAAGGGATCTACCTGCGGTTTTAGTTTTCGTTATTCGGGTTGTGCTTGGCTATTGCAAAAAAGTCTACTCACTTAGGTTTGAGGGCCGTTTGCCGGCGCCTCTTTGCGCTTGTTTGCCGACGTCGCGACCATCAGAAGCCCCTAGGACTCCTGCGGCAGGCGCTTCTTGCCTTTGCGGGCGCGGTTTCTAAAGTTCTCGACGGCCTCTTCCATGCCCAGAGGTACATAGGTGAGCTCATCGAGGTTATCGGGCAGGTAGCAGGCAAGGCTTTGCTCCTGCGCTCGGCCTGCTGCGAGTTGCTCTTCGGTAGGCTTCTCGCCGGGTGTGGCGCAAATGCCATAGACGACGGCACCCATCTCGCGCGTGCGGCATTCATATTCGGTCTCGGGGTGCTCGGGATGGTCGCGGCGGACGTCGTCGCTAACCCAAAGCGTGTCGTAGCCGGCCGCGGCAAACTGCCCCAGGGCGTAGTCGCGCAATGGCTTGCTATCGGTTCACAGCGTGACGGTAGCGCCGGCTGCAAAGAGCGAGCGGTAGAGCATCAGATGGTCGACATGGACGAGTCGTTTTTTGGCGTACTTGGCCTTGGGCTGTGGCGTGGGAAAGTTAATGGTGATGGCATCGAGCTCGCCTGCGGCAAACAGCTGCGGCAGCGATGCGGCACCTCGGGGCAGGACGAGTGCGTTGGACAGCTCCTGCTCGCAGATTTTCTGTGCGGCATAGGCGATGCAGATAGGCTCCTGGTCCATACCGATAAAGAGCGTGTTTGGCTCGTGGGCCGCGCGCTCTACAAGGTACGTTCCCTTGCCACAACCAAGATCAAGGTGAAGGTGCTCGAAGGGCTTGCCGCCTGCGGGCGCGCAAGCCTCGCGCCAATCTCCGGCATAGGCCTCGGGATTCGTCTCAATCGCATCGGCGTAGCGCTCCAGGCGCTCCTCGAGCACAAAGTTCTTAGGCGTGCGAACGTGGACGGCTCCCATGAGGCTCCTTGGTCATAAGTATGGAACGCATGGCTGCGCGTTCCGTCAATGGGTTGAAAAAGAGTGGGCATAGTTTGCCCGAAAGACGCGGTGCGGCTCGACGGCGAGTCGTCGGTGCCTACAGGCGCTTGAGAATCACATAGCGGTTGAGCTCTCCGCTGCGACCGTCGGCATGGAAACGCTCAAGCTCGCGCACGGGGACCTCGCCGCTCTTGTAGAACGTACGGACGCCGCGCACCAGGTCGGTGATCTGCTGATCGTCAAAGTGATGGCAATAGCGGTAGGCGTGGCGGTCGTTTTGCCAGCCAATGAGGTGGTCGCCGGCTTCAAACTGCGCTGAATCGTATCCCTCAAACGGCGGGGTGAGCTCGGCGCGGGCTTCGGCTCGAACGGCCTTGCGCGCCATGCGCTCGTCGTTCATAAACTCCCAAAAGCTGATGGCGATGATGCCGCCTGGGCGCGTCTGGCGCACCAGGGCGTCGAGCACGCGTACACGGTACTCGCACGACGGCACGTGGTGCATAAAGCCAAAACAGACCGAGATGTCGGCGAGCGGGGCGTCGAAAAGCACGTCGGGTGTCACGGCGGGGTTGAGCTTCATAAGGGCGTCGAGCACATCGAGCTCCTGGAAGTGCAGGTTGGGAATGCGCAGGGCGTGGCCGCGTGCATCGATAGCCAGGTCTTGGCACGAGTCGACGCCATAGAACTCAAACGGACAGCTGGCATCTGCCGAGGGGTTTGCGCCGTCGACGCCCTTGGCGGCAAGTGCGCCGCCGGCGGCAAAGTTCTCGAATCGCATATTGCCGCAGGCGAGATCGAAGACACGGACGGGATGCTCGATCGTGGCGACGTCGAGCTGCCCGAGCGCGATATCCATGGTGCGCACCCAGCCGGGCCACGGGGCCTGGCGCGTATCGGAGAAGGAGGCGGAGTGCTCGCGATAGAACGTGTTGTTGAGCTGGATGAGCGATGAGGCGAAATCGCGGTTCACGGCGCGGAACTCCCTCCGTTGGCGGTGCGGAATAAACAGTACGACCATACTACCGTTAACGCCGCAACAGGGACAACCAAGCTACGGGTCATTGCTTTGTTTGGACACATTTCCGCAGCTCATATGCACCCGCAACCGCCGGTTGTCAAAAATCTCACTAGAATAGGTGGCATGCTTTTGGCGGTGGCGGATAGATTTTTAACTGTGCAAGGCGCCTTAAGAACAAAAACGGTCCGGCGGCACGGCTGGCATTACATAGGAGGAACCATGAATGTAGAAACTGCGCAGCGGCTCGCCGACCTTCGCCGCAGCAAGGGCTTTAGCCAAGAAGGGCTGGCGCGAAAGCTGGGGCTGTCGCGCCAGGCGGTCAGTAAATGGGAGCGCGCGGAGAGCTCGCCCGATACCGAGAACCTGATCTCGCTCGCCAAGCTCTATGGCGTGAGCCTGGACGAGCTGCTCAATCCGAGCGATGAGATCGAGGACGATATCGAGTTTGAGAACGAGGACCGCGCCCGCCAGCGCGAGGCCGAGGCGGCAGAGCGCGCACGCACCCATGAGGCGGCGGCACGAGCTACCGAGGCGGCAACACAGGCGAGTGACGCCGCCGCCAAGGCGGCGCAGGCGGCAAGCTGGAGTGCACAGGCCGCCAATGCCGCTACGGCGCAGGCGACGAGTGGCACCGCGATTGGCTCGACTCCGGTGAAGGGCCCGTTCCAGTCGTTCCCGTATTGGGCCGTGTGTTGGCTGCTGTTCTTTTTGCTGATGTTCCTGTTTGGTGCCGGCCCCTTTGCCGCGCTGATCTTCTTTACGATTCCCATCTATCACTGGGTGGCGCGTGCGCTCGATGGTGATTGGGCACGCGGGGATATTCAGGTTGGTCCGGCACCGGTGACAGCTAGGGCTCAGAATGTTTCCGCTACGGTTGATACTGGCGTGGCTACCGCGACTACCGCTGACCCGATCGCCAAAGAGGGTGATGAATGATGAAGCTTTCGCATGAATCCAAGGTACGCTTGGGCGTTGGCATCGGAGCGTTTGTACTGATTATCGGGCTTGTTTTTGGCGTTTCGCGGACTTTGATTCATTTTGATGGCCCGTGGGATCTCGACGATGTTATACCCGGCTTGTCCGGTATGGACGATGTGGTTGATGACGACGATTTTATGAACGATAGCGGTAAATATTCCGCTCGGCCTCAGCAGCTTTCGTGTACGACCTTTGATGCTGATGAGTTTCGCTACCTCTATTTCGATATCGATGCGGCTACGGTGGACGTCAAGGTTGTTGATGGCAACAAGGCTCGCGTTATCGAGCGGGGGCGCGTTGCCGAGGGTATGGATGCCTCCAAGGCCGCGACGCAAAACATCGCATCCGTCGAGGACTCGACGCTCAAGGTTTCCCAGTTTGGAAGTGACGACGGTAAGGCAATCGATCGCTCAGTTACGGTCGAGCTGCCGCGCCGTGTTGCCGAACATCTGAAGGGAGTCAACGCGCACGTGGGCTCGGGCGATCTGCAGATTGCCGGTGTCATCTGTGATGGTTTCGACCTTTTCCTGGGTGCGGGAGATGTAGAGTTTACGGGCAGCGTGACTGATGCGCTCAGCGCTGAGGTCGGTTCGGGCGATGTGACGTTCGAGCTTTACCAGGCCCCCGCGAAGTCGATGGACGTGAGTGTGGGCTCGGGCGATGTGGAGATGACGGTTCCGAACTCGACAGGCTTTAAAGCGAGCCTCACCTTGGGCAGCGGCGACTTCGAGAGCGATTTCCTTCCGCTTGGCTACGACGGCGAGACCATTTTGAATCTTGAATTCGATAACGGTGACAAGTCTGCCACGTATCTTTTTGAGGTCGGTTCGGGCGACATGTCGTTTGATTCGGAGTAGTGAGGCAGACGAAAGCCTAGGCGAAGATATAGACGCGCTGTTTGATGAAGGCGCCGAAGCCGAGATCGGCTCCGGCGCCTTTGCCTTTACAATGGGGGCATGGAACAGATTATCTTGAACATACTCGAGGCCCTGCGTCGCGGCGAAACCGTGGACGATAAGGCTCTCGTCAAACTGATACATGCCGAGGCGCGTCGTGAGGGTGCCGACAAACGCGATTTGGCCAAGCGCCGTCTGCTTCCGTTTTACCAGCGGGTAAAGCGTGAGGAGTCGTCGCGTTGGGCTGGGTGGAATGTCGATGCCGAGCTGGAACGTCAACTGCTGCAGGTCCTGCGTATGAAGCCGCGCCGCACGGCCTCGGGCGTGGCGACCATTACCGTCATCACCAAGCCGTGGCCGTGCTCGGGCGATTGCCTGTTTTGCCCCAACGATCTGCGCATGCCCAAGAGCTATCTGCACGCCGAGCCGGCGTGTGCCCGTGCGGAGCAAAACTGCTTCGATCCGTATCTGCAGGTGAGTGCCCGTTTGACGGCGCTTTCGCAAATGGGGCATGCGACCGATAAGATCGAGCTTATCGTGCTTGGCGGTACCTGGAGCGACTATCCGGAAGGCTATCAGACATGGTTTATGTCGGAACTCTTCCGCGCGCTCAATGACGATGCCGTGGCCGGCGTGGCGGCCAACCCCATGTTGGCGCGTCCGGGTATCAGCCGTGCCGAGGCGGGGCGCCTGCTCGATGACGCTCCCGCTGATGCCCTGCCGCCGGTGGTAGCGGAGCGCCGCGAGCGCTATCGGGCTGCCGGCATTGCGACCGACGAGGCCGAGCTTGCGAGCGGTGTTGCCGGCGAACAGGAACGCGTAGATGCTGCCGTGGGCGGCTATAACCGCGCGGTGCGTCGTCTGTACGGTTCCGGTACGCCGTGGGGCGAGGTTGCCGAGTGGCAAACGGCAACGATGGAGGAGCTCGAGCGTCAGCAGCGCATCAACGAGACGGCGAAGCGTCGCGTGGTGGGGCTCGTTATCGAGACCCGGCCCGATGCCGTGACGCCACAGGCGCTCACGCTCATCCGCCGCCTGGGTTGCACCAAGATTCAGATGGGTATCCAGAGTCTCGACCAGCATCTGCTCGATATCAACGAGCGTCGCATTTCGGTGGCGCAGATCGAGCGGGCGTTTTCGCTTGCGCGCCTGTTTGGCTTTAAGATCCATGCGCATTTTATGCTCAACTTGCTGGGCGCCACGCCCGAGGGGGACAAGCGCGACTACGAGCGCTTTATGACCGAAGGGGCCTTTATGCCCGACGAGGTCAAGGTCTATCCGTGTGCGCTCATCGAGGACTCGCGTCTGGTGGGCCGCTATGAGCGCGGCGAGTGGCGCCCCTATACCGAGGACGAGCTGCTCGATGTGCTGGCCGACGACATCGTGGTGACGCCGGCGTTCTGCCGCATCAGCCGTATGATTCGTGACTTTAGCTCCGACGACATCATGGTGGGCAACAAGAAGCCTAACCTGCGTCAGCTCGTTGAGAACCGCCTAGCTGCTCGGGGTGACGGTGCGACGGTGCGCGAGATCCGTTACCGCGAGATTAGCACGGCGGGTGCCGACTTGGATGAGCTATCTCTTGATGAGGAAGTGGCGTACGAGACGCCGGTGACTTACGAGCGCTTTTTGCAGTGGGTGACGCCGCAGGGCAAGATCGCGGGCTTTTTGCGGTTGTCGCTGCCCGACCATTCGTTTGTTGCCGCGCATGCGGACGAGTTGCCGACGACGCCGGACGAGGCGATGATTCGTGAGGTGCACGTGTATGGCATGGCGGCACGCGTGGGGGATCAAGGTCAGGCGGCTCAGCATCACGGTCTGGGGCGTCTGCTCGTGGAGCGTGCGTGTGAGATTGCCCGGGATGCGGGTTATGCGCGTATCAACGTGATTAGCGCGATTGGCACACGCGAGTACTATCGCCATCTTGGATTTTATGACCATGGCCTTTATCTGCAAAAGGAGCTCTAGATGAACAAGCCGAGTGTTTCTGCCGGCGTCGTTGCCAGCGTTGCTCTGGGAGCCGCGGCGCTTGGTGCGGCCGCTGTCGCTGTTCGTGCTGCCTGTCTGCAGGTTGCGCGAACCCGCAATGGGTTGGCGCGCGTGAAACGCGTGCACGATGAGGGCGGCGATGAGATTCGCGTGCTCGTGCAGGGCGGTGTCTACCAAAGCGCAAGCCATGTTGGCGATCGTTGGGCAGAGCCCGTCTTTGCGTATTATCGTGCATTTGACGATGTGTTTGAGGCCGAGGACGCAATGCGTGACGCTTATGGTCACGGTATCGACCGTACGCTTATGCTGGGCGGCGGTGGGTTTGCCTATCCCAAGTTCGCGCTGATGTCGCACGAGAGCTTGCGCATGGACGTCATTGAGTACGATGCCGAGATTACTCGCCTGGCGCGCCGTTGGTTCTACCTGGACGAGCTGGAGCGCGCGGTGGGCGACCGCTTGCGGGTGATTACCGCTGAGGCTCGCTCGTATCTGGGCGTGACGAGCGTGGGCCATCGTCGCTACGACGTGATCGTGAGCGATTGCTTTGGCGGTGCCGAGCCCGTGCGCGAGCTGGCGACCGTTGAGGCGCTGCGTTTGGTGCGAGGCAGCCTGAACCTCGGGGGTATCTACGTTGCCAATATCGTGAGTGCAAACGAGGGGAGCGACGTGACGTTCCTGCGCGACTGCGCTGCCACGGCACTCGAGGTATTCGCCCACGCTTGGGTGGTCCCATGTGGCGATACGGAGTTCGGCGGCGAGGAGAACTACCTGCTCATCGCCAGCGACGGTGACTACGCCTTTGCCGAAGCCGTGCCCTTCGATGCCGGCTTCCTCGGTACTGCTCTCCACGACTAGCGCGTCTTTCTGCGACCAGTTTGTTTGGGATGAGGCTATTTTAGCTACTTCATGCCCAAAGTAGCACAACAAGCCCCGTCCCAAAAAGACTGGTCTTAGGCGTGGTCGCGCCAGCTGAGGACGCGCTGCTTCATGCCCTCGATGTCGAGCACGCCTTCGGCGAAGCCTTTGCGCACGAGCTCCTCGGGAACGTACTCGTCGTAGCGATCAAAATAAGGTACCTCGCCGGGATAGACGAGCTCGATGGGGTCGAAGTCCTTTTCGGCCTCGGCTGCGAGCACCTCAAAGAACGTCTCCTCGTCGGCCTTCATCTTAAACTGCATAAAGTATGGACGCGACGGATCGAGCCCGCGAAGGCCCAGCTCCGCGGCACACTTAATCTTGAGCATACGTTCGAGCGCCAGAAAGGCGTAGCTGCCCAACCAGGGGAAGAGCACCCAGGTATCGCCGCCCAGGTTGATGAGCGGCTTGGTTCCCGCACCCGAAATATCGGCCGTATGACGAGCCTGCGCTAAGCGGGCCCGTGCGTTACCCATGAGGTACGGATATGTCGCGTGCTCGTTGAGCGCCTTGTGCATGCGCTCGAGTACGTGTGTATTGATGTCGCCGGGGCAGTCGCCAAAGTAGGCCGGCACCCGGCCCTTGACCTGCGTGGCAAAGACGGTGTGGCGCTTCCAGTCCACTTCCTCGACAATCCAGCAGTGTCCGGCGATGGCGATGCGCTCACCGGGCGGTGGCGGATTGACGATCGTGCCCAACTCGGCCGACTCGCTGCGAACGGTGAACTCCTCGTTTTCCTGGAATACGGCGTAGAACTTAAAGTTGTTAATGATGCGCTCGCCCGCGAGACCCACAATGAGCCCACCGCCCTCGGTGACCTGGATATGGTCGATCTTGATGAGGTGGCGCAGCAACACGCGATAGTCATCGGCCGAGATGCGATGGAAATAGCTGAGCGTGAGCACGCGCTGGGCAAGCTCGGCCGGCGTGAGCTCGCCGGTGCTGGCGAGCGTCGACATAGTCTGGTGGTAGAGCAGGCTGTAGGGGAGTCGATCGAGCTCGGGCGGCTCGACCCACTTTTCCTCGCGATAGAGTTGTACGAGCGCGATACCCTGCAGGAGCTTCCACGGAATGGTCTCGGGCATCATCGTGCGCGGCTCGGGCTCTTCCTCGCGCATGACAAACCACATCTCGGGCGGAAGATCGCGGCGTCCCGTGCGGCCCATTCGCTGCAAAAAGGAGCTGACGGTAAACGGCGCGTCGATCTGAAACGCACGCTCCAGGCGGCCGATGTCGATGCCAAGCTCAAGCGTAGAGGTGGTGACGGTTGTCTGTGCCTGTTCCTCGTCGCGCATGAGCTCCTCGGCGGTCTCGCGTAGCGATGCCGAGAGGTTGCCATGATGGATAAGGAAGCGGTCTGGCTCGTGCCGGCTTTCACAGTAGCTGCGCAACATGGAGCACACGGCCTCTGCCTCCTCGCGCGAGTTGGCAAAGACCAGGCACTTGCGGCCGCGGGTATGTTCAAAGATGTAGCCCATGCCGGGGTCGGAGTTGTCGGGTGCGGTGTCGGTGGGGTTGAGCAGCGCCTGTTCGGTTGCCTGCGGGATGTCGACTTCGCCCTCGGGGGCTGAGGAAGTCCGACGGTCCTTGGGGGCAGCCTTGCCCCGTGCCTGCTCGCGACGTTGGCGGCGTTCCTCCTGTGTGAGTTGTCCGCTATGGCGCATGTCTTGGGTGCTGACGGGCAGTGCCGCGGGCGGTGCCGCCTCTATGCGCTCACATGCGAGCACCTCGGCTTCTTGCGGGCCTGTACCCACGATTCCTCGCTGCTGTGCCTGGGGACCCGAGTTGTAGAAGTGCTCCATGGAGATACGCCACACGCGGCGCGGCTCCTCAAAGCGGGGGATGACGCAGTCGCGTTCCGTCCCCTGCGACAGGAAGGTACCCGTGCGTTCCGGGTCTCCGATGGTGGCCGAAAGGCCAATGCGGCGAGGCTGCACGCCGGCCATGCGCGAGAGTCGCTCGATAAGGCAGAGCGTCTGCCCGCCACGGTCGCCGCGCATGAGCGAGTGGACCTCATCGATGACCACATAGCGCAGGTCGCAGAACATACGCGGAATTGCCATGTGCTTGTGGATCAGGAGTGCCTCGAGTGATTCGGGCGTAATCTGTAGGATACCGCTCGGCTTTTTGATGAGCTTTGCCTTGTGCGACTGCGAGACATCGCCGTGCCAGTGCCAGACGGGGATATCGGCCTCTTCGCACAAATCGTTGAGGCGAACGAACTGGTCGTTGATGAGTGCTTTGAGGGGGCCAATGTAGAGGGCGCCCACGCTCGCGGGCGGGTTCTCCCAAAACTCGGTCAGGATGGGAAAGAAGGCCGCCTCTGTTTTGCCGGAAGCCGTGGATGCCGTCAGGAGCACATTGTCTTGCGTGTTGAAGATGGCATCTGCCGCCGCAACCTGGATGGAGCGCAGGCTCTTCCAATCGTGGGAGTAAATGAAATCCTGGATAAACGGGGCATATCGGTCAAAAGCGTTCATGGGACCTCCTCTCATCAACGGGCTGATCAACGCAACGGGCAACGGCTCGATATCTTGCAACATCGGCGTTTGCCATGATAAACCTGCCAAAATAAACCTGTCCCTTTTTGGCAGGTTAGATGGTGAATTCGGCGAAGTTGCGGTCGTCGTCTGCGGTGCCGGTGTCATCTGTTGCGACTGCCGGCGTCAGCGCGTCGCCACCAACGCTTTGCAGCAGCTCGGCTACGTTGGCGTCGGGGTTCTGACACAGGATATCGAGCAGCTCGATAAAGTCGCGGATGACCTCGCGGGGCGTCAGATGCGTGTCGGCCCCCACGCGGCCAAACTCAATTTTGAGGAAGTTCACCAAGTCGTTCTCGGTAAGCGTGGGCGTCCAGCCAAAGTAGCCGGCATGAATCTGCATGAGCTTTTCGATGAGCACCAGCAGCTCCTCGTAGGTGAGCGGCTGCAGTCGGATGATGGGCGCGAGCATGTCTTTGAGATCATCACGCGCAAAACGGCCCTGAGCGAGACGGCTCCGAAGGGCCTCGTAGGAAAAGACGCCGCGGCGGCGGTCCTCGATAGAGGTCGGCGTGCCGCCCATGATCATGCCCAAGTACTGCGCCTTGCCCTGCAGCGTGTCGTTGTACATCGTTAGGATTTTCTCGTAGTTGTACTGTCGCGTGATGGCGTTGGGAATCTTGTACAGATTTACGAGCTCGTCGATGAGCACCAGCATGCCCTTGTAGCCGCTGCAGACCAAAAAACGTGCGATGAGCTTAACGTAGTCGTACCAGTCGTCGTCGCTGATGATGGTCGAGGAGCCTAGCTCGGCGCGCGCCTCACTCTTGGTGCGGTACTCGCCGCGAATCCATTTGGTCACGCGACTCATAGCTTCTTCGTCACCCTCCGAGACGGCCGTGCGGTAGCGGCGGAGCATGCGGACAAAGTCAAAGCCGTGGACCATTTCTTCGAGTGGAGCGAGTTGGGCATTAACGGCAGACTCGTCGACGTCGGCACACGAGGCGACCCAGCGATCCAGAATAAGGTTGAGCGCACCGCCCTCGGGGCGCGTCTTGGTCGATATATTGCGGATGAGCTCGCGGTAGGTGGCAAGGCCCTGGCCCTGGCCGCCCTGTAGGCGGCGCTCAGGGGAAAGGTCGGCATCGGCGACCACAAAGCCCTCGCCCATGGCATGCGTTCGGATGGTCTGAAGCAAAAAGCTCTTGCCGGCGCCGTAGCGACCGACTAGGAAACGGAAGCTTGCGCCCCCATCGGCGATGAGGCTCAGGTCGGTGAGCAGAGCACGGATCTCGACCTCTCGCCCCACGGTGATATAGGGAAGGCCAATGCGCGGGACAACGCCGCCCTTGAGCGAGTTGAGAATGACGGCGGCGACGCGCTTGGGCACACGGGGTGCTGCGGATTCGGTATCACTCATGGTCTAAGTATCCTCTCACGTCTGCTTCGTAGTCCTCGATAATTTGCGGTCCTGCTGAGCCAAATTCAATAACGGTGTCGCCCACCAGGTCAAAGAGCGCCTCGTTGATGCTATCGACGAGCATGTCCTCACTCTTGCCCGACTGTGCCACCGCCGATGCCGTCTGCGCTGCGTTTTGCTCGAGGAGCGCTCGAAGATAGGCGTCTGCGGCGGGGTCGAGTGCGGACGCGGTGTCGGCGGGCGTGGGCGCTGGTGCGAGGAGCGGGGCTACGACGCCAAACTGCTCGGTGGAGATGATCGGCTCGCTAGCCTCGTCCTGCTGCGTGGTCGTCGCGACTGGTTCGGGAATCGTGTCGGCCATGGGCTCGGCTTCCCGTCGTTCGGCAACTGCCACCTCGGTATCCGCAAGCGTGCCGTCCTCGCGCTCCTCGTCGATCAAAAGCGCCTCGCGCGTTTGTGCGGCGGCGCTCCGAATGTGCCCCAGCTGGCTCAGGTCGATATCGATCTTGACGGGCTGATGTGCAGCATCCCATGAAAGCCATGCCGTGATCTCGTCATCGATAATCTTAGCCAGATATTTGGGAACCTTTTCTTCCTTAAGAGGATGGCCGGGATCCAGTGCCAAGCGCAGACGCTGATCGCAAGCGCGCATTATCTCACCGAGCTTGCTACTTTTTTGTCTGCTGCCGTGGATGCGCGTACATTCCCAAAAGCCATTTTGGCAGCGGTAGATGTGAATGGGGTCCAGGCGATATTCACAGTCCTCGTGGCGCTCGGGCGCAAAGAACACGGCCGAGGCAAACATGGTGTAGGGCATTGCCGTCTCCTCCCCAAACAAGCTCGCTACGATGCCGGTCTTTCGGTGCGTGTCATAGTAGCGCGCCATACGGACATACACGGCGCATGCCACGTGGCGCAGGTCGCGATGGTGGGAACGGTCGAGCCGTGAGTTATTCAGGTTGTACGTCGAGAGTGCGTCGATGGCAGCCATGAGCCGCTCCTCATGCGCCTCATCGGGCGGAAGGGGAAGCGTGGGCTCGGAGGTCTTGTGACGCTTAGGGGGCAGGTCCGACGGCGCCGGCGCGGGTACAAGGTCTCGCGCTGCGCGGCGCAGCTCGATGAGGGCGTTGTCGAATGCGACGGTTTTAGAGTCGCGAAGCAGCTTGGGGTCGAGCTCATGGAATACGGCGTAGTCCTGCAGCCACACGCGTGCGAACCGGTCGATGCCGGGTTCAAAGGCGCGATAGGCATCCCAAAATGCCTTGATCTTGTCATAGCCGTCACGCGGATTGTCGACGCCAATGCCGCAGATCAATTCGTAAAGATAAAGAAAAGCAAACGAGGTCGATGTCTCCTCGATATTGCCGCGGCGCACTTGAGCACGCCAGGTAAAGTAGCCGCGCAACTGTCGATCGCTCATGGCATTGTAGGTGGGAAAGTACGACTTAAAGGTGCCGTTGTAGGGGCAATCGTCCTCGAAGTCGGCCATCAGCAGGCCTTGGCGGTAAAAGAGCTCCGCCTCCGATAGCCAACGTCCCGCGCCGCCTTTGGGATCCTCTTGCCAGCGTGATATCTCGCGCATCTTGCGGTACTGGTCGGGGAGGAAGTTCTGCATCTGACGACCGGTCTTGAGAATCGGCTCGTCAGCATAGATTTCGTTTGAGAAGCGGGCGGACTGATGGGTCCGGGCCTCGGCCATAATGCGCTCGATGAGCATCTTGACGTCCTGGTCGGCCACCGCCCTCTCCTCTCCCTATGTGGTGTCGGTGACCTCATATCATAGCACAGCATCAAACAGATGTTCGAGATACCACTGCGTAGATAGATTTAGAACAGGAGGGCGTAGATGACCGCCACGACGACGGAGGGGAGCATGTTGGCCGTGCGGAAGGTCTGAGGCCGAATAAGGTTAACGCCGACGCAGAAGATGAGCATGGAGCCCACAAGCGAAAGGCTGTCGAGGGCTGCGGTGGTCATGATGGGGGAGAGTGCGCCGGCAAAAAGCGTGATCGTGCCCTGGAATACGGCAACGGGCAGGGCCGAGAAGATGCAGCCGCGGCCAAGCGAGGCCGTCATGGTGCAGACGATGATGCAGTCCAGCGCGCCCTTCAGAGCAAGCGTGGACCAGTCGCCGAGCAGACCGTCCTGAATCGATCCTACGATGGCCATGGCGCCGATACACACGGTGAGCGATGCCGAGACAAAGGCGTTGGTGAACTCGTTGTCGCCTTCGCTGCCGGTTTTGCGCTTGAGCCATTCGCCGAGGTTCTCGATGGCGGCCTCCAGGTTGACGGCCTCGCCGATGAGCGAACCGAGGGCAAATGAGACGATAAGCATGGTGGTGCCGGTGGTCGCCAACGCTTCTCCATCGATAACGAGCATCTTTTGCATGGTGCCGCCCAGGCCGATAAACAGGACGCACAGCCCTGACGCCTTCATGAGCGTGTCCTGGATGCGGGGCGTAATGAAGCGCCCACCCATGAGGCCAAGCAGACCGCCCGCGATCAAAAGCGCGACGTTGATGATCGTTCCTAAACCCGGCATGAACCCTCCTGTAATTGATGCCAACGCGGCAATCGTAGCAGAACGGGGAAGGGAGCGCTCAGTATCCGAGCCAAGTGGCGGTTAGCGGTCTAGGACAGGACGGGGCTAAAGTCGAAGCGCAGCGTCATGAGGTGCTGCGGGGATTCGATGGCTGCGGCAATGATGTCGGCATCTCGTGCACGATCGAACCCTTCAAGTTCCATTTGATAGGGGAAGTCTTCTTGGATACCGATGCGACGCGGAACCAAAAGCTTAGTTCCGTCGAATTCTTCGGTTCGCGTTCCGTCTGCTGCAACGGAATAAAGGTGTAACTTGGCGGTCGTTGTGGCATCAAGTGCCGAGATAGCTTGGATATCGTTCGATGCGCTCCTTGCTCCCACTGCTGTAAGTGCCGTAGGCGCGACGACTTCGCCCGAAGGCAAAAAGACGAGCTCGACGGTATTGGGGAATGCGATGAGGATGTTTTTGCGGCGGGGCGCATTGGCAGCGACTGGCTCAATGCTTGCGGCATCGACGGTTTCCGTGTGGTCGAGCGCGACCATCATGTAACAGTTGCCTTCGTCGACATCTGGGGGAGCGGCAAATTCCAGGCCGTCTTTCGGCTGGGGATTGCCTAGTTCGGTGGCGGTGTCGCCTGGCTTCTCGAGAGGAGCCGCAGTGTTGTCTTCTGATGATGCATCGTCTGCATCGTTAACATGTGTCGGTGCGTCTGCGACCTCGTCTTTGGGGGATTTGTCATTATCGCTCGATATGGGAGCAGCAATCCCGACGGACCCCACTCCGTGCCATGTCATTTGGAGCAGCGCCGGATCGGCGAGAATGCGCTGCACGCCCGGCTCCTGGGCATCGATATTGATGGGGGCGGGTTCTGATCCACGCGTGAGGTTAAGCGAGCCCTTCTGCCTATTGCTTTGAGCCTCTTGGTCGTCCGCGTCGCCAGCGTAGAACAACAAAGGTGCATCTCCCGTTGCGATGGCTTCGGTGTCCGCCTTGGTCAGTCGCAGCGATGCCGTAAAGGAGATGATGGGCTGCGCGCCATCGACATTCGAGGGAACGCAGCCCAGGCATACACCTCCTCCTTCTTCTTCATAGGTTGCGCTGTCGAAGACGACCTTCGCCCCGTTCGCCGAGTCATCGACCGAGGCGATATCGATGCGCAGCTCTAGGTCGCATGGGTCGCCATCGGCGTCGACTGCAGCCGATTTCCATGTGCAGATGGCATAACCTGCCTGGGGGCCGTTCTCCTTGTCCGGTCGCTTGATATCCACGACTATCGAGTCGACCGTATTGCGGTGAAGGCATCCCGAGGTTCGGACCGTGGCGTGTGCGAGAGAAAAACGTTGGCAGGCGACGATACCCGACGAATTCGCCACGGGGTTCAGAGCTTGCGGTAAGGAGTTTGCCGTGGCGGGCGTCGCCCAGGCGGCGAGAGGCGTACCGCTCGCCAGTGCGCTGCAGAGCGCGGCAACGGGCAATAGATTTTTGGGTGCCATGGTTCTCCTATCTATTCCGCGTACTCCGGTTGTGCTTGGCTATTGGTTGCGTTTGATGTGCAGGCCAAGGCACGTCAGCCCTGCTCCCGCCGTGGCGACGCCCACCGCAATGAGTTGCCGGGGGTCGCTCGTCTGAGCGAGCGGCTCGTGACGGCTGCTGCGATTAAGGCCCGAAAGGTCGACGGTCACTTCTGTGGCCGCCTGCGCTTGCTCTTGTTGAGCAAAGGCCATGGCAGGTGCGGACGCCAGGATGCCGACGATGGCGGCCAGTGCAATCGCCTTAGGACGTGGCGTGCGCACCGGGCTCGACCGTCCAGGTGATGCTTGCCACTTGATCTCCCGTACCGGTGGCGTGGTAGATGTCACGCGTGACGCGGGCGACGTGGCCACTCACATTGAGCTTGATTTTGTCCGTTCCGTCGGCAATGCCCTGGTACTTCATGTCGAAGTTTGCGTCCTTGGAAAGATCGAGGCCCGTAGTCTGAGTCGCCGAGCTGGCATCCTTTTCTGCCTTATCGGGGCCAACCTTAAAATCGATGGAGTTCTGGGCCGAGCCCGTCTTTGCGTCTGCGGTGATTGTCCAGTCGTTCTTGGCCGTGACCTTCATGTTAGTGACGTGGATGCCATATGCCGAGAGGTTGTCGATGGTAAGCGTCTTGCCGGAGGGTCCTACAAGCGTTCCGTCGGCATTGGCGGCAAAGGGGATGACCGTTGGCGCCTTAAACGAAACATTGCTAATGTCGGCCTTCACCGTCACATCGGTGGTTCCAACGCGCACCTCTGCCATGGCCGCCGTTGGCGCGGCGCCCATCGCAAGTGCGAGCGCAAGCCCTGCGCCCACGGCGAGTGCCCTGGCTCCGCTCAGGTTCATGGGTGTGTTCATAATCGATCCTTTCTGCTCGTCACGGACTGTTTCCGTGATGGTTGGACGAATGGGGACAGGGTGTGGCCCCTGCGAGCGCGTAGGCCACTAGCCTTCTGCCTGGGCCACCCGCACTTTGACGCGCGTCGGATTGCCATGGGTGTCGTAGGTCTTGGCATCGAGTGCCTGAATCTCGATATATGCCTCGCCTTCTTGGATATCGCCGGCGGGGCAGGTCTCAACCGTCTTGCCGGCTTCGACCACACCGGACTCATAGATGGTCTCGTCGTTTTGAATCACACGGAAGCGCTGGGGAAACTTGTTGTCTTGGACGTTTTGCACGTTGACGCGCAGCTTGCCGCCTTCCTGCAACTGTGCGACCGGCGCGACCGAGATCGTCATCATGTTGTCGCGGACGATGGCGTCGAGCTCATCCTGAATTTCTTGGCGCGATTTGCCCTCTGCCGTCGTGACCGAGGCGCCCGCTTCGGGCACGGGCTGCGACTGCCAGGCGTATAGCCCTACGGCGATGAGGGCGCAGACGATAGCCAGGCAGACAACGACGAGTTTCTTGCGACGTCCCAGTCCTGCAAGGCGGGGCGGCTTCTTCGCGCTCATGCGGCGTCCTTGGTGATGTAGACGCGTGCGAACGTGGACGGGTCCGCTCCAAAGAGCATGTGAAGCATCAGGCGGCGCGAATAGATGAGCTCGTCGAAGTCGTGAGGGAGCTCGATGTTGTGGATGCGCGCGATGTGGTGGGCGAGCGCCGAGAACGACTCGGGGTCGCAGATAACATCGGTGGTGACGTGGTAGACCGTCGTGTCAGGGAACGCCTCTTCGTCGAAAGGCAGGAGATAGGGATCGTCGTCGACCTCGATGGCGACGCCGTACTGGGGCCAGTAATATGCCATGGGAACCTCCCTGCTTCTGGGGCCAAAACTTCCATTGGTTTTGGCTGTCGATGCCGACCGTATCAGTCACTACTTGACCAATTTCTGACCAAATGCTTGACGGATTGACATCTCTGCAGGTAAAAGATGGCAAAAATAACTTCAACTTTTTTCGAGCGACAATTGCGTGGTCGCTGGCGGTAAAGCGACATGTGTCAAAAGCATCGTCTGCCGAGGAAACCTTGCCGCTCGCCGAATTGCACGAACGTAAAAATCGCCAATTATGGAGACGGTCTCGAACACGTCGACAAAACGATGCGGTAACATCTCCCTGCAAACACTGTAGTTAGCTAAAGGGGGAGTTCGCGTGTCTGCAACCATCAAACCCTTCACCGACGAGTTCGAAGAGTATGGTCGCGATGAGTCTCGCACATCGGGCGAGGCCTCGAGCATCTCGTTTCCGACAACGGAGGACGAGGTCCGCGCCATTTTGAAAAAGCTCCATGCCGAGCGTGTCCCGGTGACGGTTCAGGGCGCCCGGACCGGTCTTGCCGCCGGCGCCGTGCCTCATGGCGGTCACGTTCTCAATACTTCCCGCATGAATCGCTACCTAGGCATTCGCCGCGATGAGCAGGGCCGCTTTCTTTTGCGTGTGGCGCCCGGCGTCGTGCTGTCTGAGCTACGCAAGCAACTGGGCAAGAAAGTGCTGCCGACTGCCGGCTGGGACCAGACATCGCTTGAGGCCTACGAGGAGTTCCAGGAAGCCCCCGAGCAATTCTTTCCTACCGATCCCACCGAGGCATCTGCCTGTCTGGGCGGCATGGCGGCATGCAACGCTTCCGGCGCCCGTAGCTACGCTTACGGCCCCATGCGCCCTCACGTCACGGGCCTTCATGTCGTGCTGGCCGATGGCGATCTGCTCGAGCTTCACCGCGGCGAGGTTTTTGCACAGGGTCGTCGCCTTTCGCTCGTCACGGTGCAGGGCCGCACGCTCGAGCTCGACCTTCCCGACTACACCATGCCCAAGACCAAAAATGCTTCGGGCTATTTCGTCGCTGACGATATGGATGCCATCGATCTTTTTATCGGTGCGTGCGGCACACTCGGCGTCATTACCGAGCTCGAGATCGCCCTGCAGGCGGCACCTTCGGTCGTATGGGGCGTGAGCTGCTTCTTCGACAGCGAGGACAAGGCGGTGTCTTTTACCGATTCCGTGCGCCCCGTGCTGTCCCATGCCGCCGCTATCGAGTATTTCGATGCCGACGCCTTGGATATTCTTCGCCGCCAGCGCGAGCAGTCGACCGCGTTTGCCTCGCTGCCGGCACTCGACGATGAGGCAAAGGTCTGTGTCTATGTGGAGCTCGACTGCGACGACGAGGCGCAGGCGACCGAGGAGCTGTACCACTTGGGATGGGTTTTGGAGCTTGCGGGCGGCCGCGACGACGCGACCTGGGTTGCGCGCACCGAGGTCGATCGCGAATGCCAGCGGTTCTTCCGCCACGCCGTCCCCGAGAGTGTCAACATGCTCATCGACGAGCGTCGCCGCACCGACCCCACCATTACCAAGCTGGGGTCGGATATGTCGGTGCCCAACACGCGCCTGGCCGATGTCGTTGCCCTCTATCGCCGCACGTTGGCCGAAAGCGGGCTTGAGTCTGCCGCCTGGGGACATATCGGCAACAACCATCTGCATGTGAATATCCTGCCGCGCGATGCGCAGGATTATCGCCGCGGCGGAGAACTCTTTGCCCAGTGGGCTTCCGAGGTCACGGTCATGGGCGGCGCCGTTTCTGCCGAGCACGGCGTCGGCAAGATCAAGGCGGGCTTCTTGGAGACGATGTACGGTCACGAGGCCATGGTCGAGTCGGCGCGGCTCAAGCTCCAGCTCGATCCTGACGGGCAGCTGGGTCGCGGTAACCTGTTTTCGGAGAAGCTCTTGGATGAGCTCGTCCAGAAAGGGGGCGCGTGAAGATGAGCGATTTCCATATGGTAGTGTGCGTCAAGGCGGTGCCGGGCAGCACCGAGGTCAAGATGGACCCCAAGACCAATACCATCGTGCGCGATGGCAAGCAGGCGGTCATTAATCCCTTTGACGCGAGTGCTTTGGAATGCGCGCTGGCGCTCAAGGACGACTTTATCGGCTTTGGCATGGACGTGCGTGTGACAGTGGTGTCGATGGGCATCCCTGCAACCGAATCGCTGCTGCGCGACTGCATCGCCCGAGGCGCCGATGATGCGCTGCTGCTGACCGACCGAGCCTTTGCGGGCGCCGATACTCTGGCAACCACCTATGCCCTCAAGTGCGGCATCGAAGCGCTCGACGAGGACTTCGACCTGCTCATCTGCGGCAAGATGGCGGTGGATGGCGATACGGCCCAGATCGGCCCCGAGCTTGCCGGTGCCTTTGAGATCCCCTGCGTGACCGACGTGAGCTGCGTGCAAAGCGCGGGCTTTACGACGTGTGGCTCGCTGGCGCTCGTTCACGGATGCGATGCCGGCGAGGAGACGGTGTACCTGGAGATGCCGTGCGCGATGACGACTGCCAAGGAGATTGGCCAGTTGCGTATGCCGAGTATTGCCGGTATTCGCGCGGCAGAGGAGGCGGACGTGCGCGTGGTCAGTGCCGTCGACGTGAACGCCGATCCCTCGCGTTGTGGCCTTGCCGGATCACCGACGCAGGTCGTGCGCTCGTTTGTGCCCGACCGTGATCAAACGTGCGAGGCCGTTGAGGGAACGGCGTCCGAGCAGGCGGTAAAACTTGCCAAGATTATCGAGGGGATGGCATAGATGAGCGGACTGATTATCGATAGCGAAGCCTGTATCGGCTGCGGTCGCTGCGTTCGCGCCTGTGCCTCGGGCGGCATCGTAGTGGAAGGCGAGCGGCCCAACCGTTGCGCCCGCGTAACCGACGGCTGCATCCTATGCGGCGGGTGCGTCGACGCCTGCCCCGTCAACGCCATCTCAATCGAGCGCGATGAGACCACCGGTGCGGTAGACCTTGACGCATATCGAGACATTTGGGTCTTCGTGCAGACTGACGAGCACGACGCCGTGGCTCCCGTGGCCTACGAGCTCATGGGCAAGGGGCGCGAGCTTGCCGATGCTCGCGGCTGCCGTCTGGTGGCACTGGTCGGCATGAGCCCCGAGGGCTCGCTCGGGGACCTGGAGCATCTGGTTTGCGCGGGCGCCGACGAAGTCCTGGCCTGTCGCGACGAGCGCCTGCGCCAAAACGATGCGGAGGTCTACGCCCGCTTGATCTGCGATTTGGTGGCCGAACGCAAACCCGAGGCCATCCTGTACGGTGCGACCGCTTTTGGCCGCGAGCTGGCGCCTGGCGTTGCCGTGCGCCTGCGGACGGGCCTTACGGCCGACTGCACCGTGCTTTCGATGGATACGGAGACGGGCCTGCTGCAACAGACGCGTCCGGCGTTTGGCGGCAACTTGATGGCCACCATCATTTGCCCCAACCACCGCCCTCAGATGGCAACGGTGCGCCCCGGCATCTTTAAGGCGCCCGACTTTGACTATAGCCGCTCCGGAACGATTGCCCAGGTATTTCTTGCGGAAGACGCCAAGGCTCGTGTCGAGATTTCGATTCCCGCCGAGAAATGGGGCCAGCAGGCTTCGATTGCCGATGCCGAGCGTCTAGTTGTTGTGGGTCGCGGTATTGGCTCCAAGAAAAACCTACCCTTGATGCGAAGGCTCGCCGAGGCTCTGGGAGCCGAGCTTGGCTGCACACGACCTGTCGTGGAGGCCGGCTGGTTGGAGTATCGCCATCAGATTGGCCAGACGGGCGTGTCGGTCTCACCCAAGCTCCTCGTGAGCATTGGTGTCTCGGGTGCCATCCAGCATCTTGCCGGCATCGGTGGGGCGGAGTGCATCATCGCCATCAACGAGGACCCGGATGCTCCCATTTTTGGTGCTGCCCAGTACAAGGTTGTCGGTGATGCCGTCGAGGTCGTCGAAGAGCTTCTGGCCCAGCTCGGGCGCTAGGCGCCGGCCAGCCAGGCTCGCATCTCTTTTTTTAGGCGTTCCCAGGTCGCTTGCGTGGCGGGGTCGGTAAAGGGGTGCACGATGCCGAAGGGTGCGTCGAGCAGGCGGTAGATATCGCCCTGCTCGCGCGCCAGCGCTCGGCTTGCCGGATAGACGAGCTCAAACATAAAGCAGATAAGCCCCACCAAGTAGTCCGCGGGCTCATCGCGCTCATCGCGCGTGACGCAGCGGTGCTCGTCAAAGGCGGCCAGCGTTGGTACCGAGAAGCGGCTGGCAAGAAACGCGTCCTCATTCACTTTGAGGATGGTGTCGACGGTACTGTCGGCGATGGTGCGCATGATGTCGATCTTGTCGCCATCGCGCACAATATCGCAGAAGCGCCGCGTGCGCTCGTCGAGCTGCGCGGGCAGACGGAAATCGCTGTGATAGGCAATGCTCGCTCGAATGAGTTCGTCTTCTACCGGATCGTCGATAAAGTCGCGGATACTTGTTGCCGCGGGCGCATCTGTAGGTGTTTCGCCAAAGAGGACCTCGACGCCCAACGCCGCATGGCTCACGCTTTCGGCATCATTAAACGTATCCCAGCGTCGCAGCTGCTCAAAGCGGCCCATATCGTGCAACAGCCCACAAAGCCACGCCAGGTCAATGTCCTGCGGTGACCAGCCCTGTTCGCGTGCCACGGCATCGCATGCCTCGGCAACGTGGTACGTATGCTCGATTTTGAGCGCGATACGCGGATTGGCGGCATCGTAGGCATCGGTGTAGGTCTTGAAGGCCGCGGCAGCCCGCGTTCGATCGATAGCTGTCATAATGACTTCCTAAAAAGTTGTGTCTTTCTGTGTCTTTCGATCCGGGGGCAATTGTAGGTGAACTCGGTTACCATCGGGCGATGATTCTGCCGCGTCGTTGAATGCGGCTCGGAAATCTTGTCGGGACGAGGAACGCTATGGTGCTCAAAATCGTTAAAACCGTCTGGCCGGTGATGCTTACCTATGTTGCGATAGCCGCGCCGTGCGGAATGATTATGGCGCAGACGGGAATGGAACCCTGGATGGTTTTTGCCCTGAGCAGCACGTTCGTGACGGGCAGCGGGCAGTTTATGATCTGCAATCTGTGGCTGGCAGGTGTGCCTGCAGCATCGATCGTCGCGAGCGTCGCCGCAATCTCTTCGCGCTTTGCGCTTTATTCGGCATCGATCGCACCGCATTTGAGGGGTGCTTCGAAGCGTCAGACGCTGGCTGTTGCCGCGACACTTACCGAGGAGGCATACGGCATTTCGCTTGCCAAGTTGGTTAAAGGGGAGGATTGGGGTCTGCTCGAGTCCTTTGTGCTCAACGTGATCCTCATCGCAACATGGGGCGTTTCGTGTACGACGGGCGCCATCGTCGGCGCCGTTGTCGATGTTCCCACCGCTATTGCGGGTTTTGTCTGCACATCGCTCTTTATCTGCCTGCTCTTTTCGCAGAGGTTGTCGCGCGGCAATGTCGTAGCTGCCAGTTTGGCTGCGGTGTCCGTCGCCATATGCAAGTTCTTGGGGTGGACGAATATCGCCGTGCCGGCAAGCGTGCTCGTCGGCGTTGTCGCGGCGCTTGCGTGCGATGCTCTCGCCGAAGGAAGGGGTGCTCGCGATGCCCGTGAATGAGTTTTTGGTCCTGTGGCTGTCGTCGTGGGCGGCCATCGCATTTTTCCGCATTGCCCCGGCGTTCGCCTTGCGCGGGAGAACGCTGTCGCCCCGCGTTACCGAGGCCTTGGGTTATATTCCGCCCGCCGCCTTCGCGGCGCTGGTTGCTAACGATTTGATAAGCCCTGGCGCTTTTGACGCCGGCTTGTGGCAGGGCTTGATTCCCTGGATCGCGGCTGCCGGCGTCGTGGCGGTGGCAATCAAGACAAAGTCGATGCTATGGTGCTGTGTCTCGGGCATCGTGCTCTATATCGTTTTGAGCCTCGTATAAGAGCAGGACGCGTTATCATCCCGGCCAACGAATCCAATTTCTCACCGAGGCGGTCTGCTTCTTCTGGTACCATGGTCAAACTTTACTGTAGCAAAGTATGACGTGGGCTTTTGTTCCGCGTCAGCGGAAATAGGGGTTTCATGGCACAGGAAGCGAACGCCAATGAGCAAAAGAAATTCAAAGTACCGCGCATTCCGGGTGACATCATGATCTACCCGATGATCGTCGGCCTTTTGCTCAATACCTTCTGCCCGCAGGTCTTCGAGATCGGCGGCTTCTTTACCGCTGCCTGCCGCGGCGGTTCCAACACCATCGTCGCCGCGATCCTGCTGTTTGTGGGCGCCGGCATCAGCTTTAAGTCCACGCCGGGTGCCATCAAGACCGGCATCGTCGTGCTGATTCCTAAGCTTGTGGTGGCAGCCGCGCTGGGTCTGGGCGTTGCGTATTTCTTCAACGACAACCTTTTGGGCCTGAGCTCGGTTTCCATCATCGGCGGCATTACGTTTTGCAACATGGCGCTCTACACGGGTATCATGGGCGAGTTCGGCGACGAATCCGAGCAGGGCGCCGTGGGTATCCTTTTCTTTACGGCCGGCCCCGCCGTCACCATGATCATCCTGGGCGTTTCGGGTCTCGCCAACATCCCTGTCGGTACCATCATCGGCTCCATTTTGCCGCTCGTTATCGGCATGGTTCTGGGCAACCTCTTCCCGTTCATCAAGAACCTGCTGGTTCCCGGCGCCAATCCCGCGATCGCCGTCATCGGATTTCAGCTTGGTGCGTCCATGAGCCTGTCGAGCTTTATCACCGGCGGTATTTCCGGCATCTTGCTGGGCCTTTTCACGCTGTTTGTCGTCGGCCCTATCACCTTTGCGTTCGAGCGCCTGTGCGGCGGCAATGGCAAGGCAGCCGTGGCTTGCTCTACTATTGCTGGCACGGCCATGACCACACCGGTTGCTCTCGCCGAAGTCGCACCGCGCTACGCCGAACTTGCGCCCACTGCGTACGCCCAGATCGCCACCGCCGTTATCATCACGGCGATCATGGCTCCGATTCTGACCGGCTGGGTCGACAAGAAGTTTTGCCAGGGCAAGGAGGATCTGTCGCCTGCCGGTGTCGAGGCCATCGAGGAGGCCATCGCGACCGACATCGATGGCGAATAGCAATCGCTACCAATCAATGATGCCGGCGTGCAATTCGCGCCGTTTGAGCGCCCGAACGATGACTGTTTTGCAGTGACGTTCGGGCGCTCTGCTATGATTCCCCTTACCCCTGCGGGTAGGGGGTGTTTGTTGCCCAGACCAGAATCGGGCGATTCTGACCACTTGAATATTGAAGGGATGGCGTCTAGTGGTTAAGGCGCTCAAGATTGAGATATTCCTGCTATGCATGATTGTTCTTATCGGGCTTGCCGCACGAAGCCGCCGCTCCTTGTTCTCGAGCACCCAGCAGCTTCTGTTTAGCATGCTGGGCTACACGTCTGCAGCCTACATTTTCTTCGATATGATCTGGACGCTCTCGGACGGCGTGAGCACTCCTGTAGGCATCACGGCCAACTGGATTTCCAACGCGGTCTCGTTTTCGCTGTTCGCCATCGCGTGCCTCATTTGGTTTTTCTATTCCGAGACAGTGCAGGGCTCACGCCTTTTGACCGCGCGCTATAGGGTGGCGCTCGTGACGTTGCCAACCGTATTGGTGGTCGTGCTGGCATTTACCAGCTACTGGACGCACACTATGTTCTATATCGATGCACAGGGCGTATATCGTCGCGGAGCGCTTTATATGATTCAGCCTATCGTTAGCTACTGCTACATCATATATACGTCTTTGCATGCCTTTATTCAGACTCGAAAAGTCGAAAGTCTGCAAAAGAAGGCCATTTATCGCACCCTCGCCTTTTTTGCGGTTCCCGCTCTGGTGGGCGGTACCTTCCAGGTTTTGTTTTCGGTACCGGGCCTTTGTGTCGGTATAACGCTGAGCATCCTGCTGCTCTACATCATCTACCAGGAGCAGCTGATCTCGACCGACCCGTTGACTGGCCTCAACAATCGCAACCGTTTTGAGACCTATATGCTGTCGCTCTTTTCAAATGTGGATCAGGCCGAAGATGTGTATCTGCTTATGATGGACGCTGACGGCTTTAAGCAGATTAACGACCGGTATGGACATGTGGAGGGCGATCATGCCCTCCAGGTCATATCTGCTACGCTCAAAGAGGTTTGCTCGGCGTCTGGTGGCTTTATCGCACGTTATGGCGGCGATGAGTTTGTGGTGCTTCAAAAGGCGACGGCGGAGCAGGACATCATGCGTCTGTGCGCGGCAATCAGCGACGAGCTCGCGCGCGCCGAGGTCCCGTATCTGTTGCGGATGTCCATCGGCTACGCACAGGTTGGTGATGGCGTCGATACCTGGCAAGACTTGCTTCGCGCTGCCGACGCGGAGCTCTACCGCGTAAAGCGCGAGAAGAAGAAAGCCGGCGTCCAGATACGCTAGAAAAAAGCGAACGCTGGCGTGCGTTGCGGCCCTCAGCTCACCGATGTACTCCATTAAGCTAAAGCATGTGAATCCCCTCGACTAAATAAGGGCGGTTCGTTAGGCCTTTTTGGGTTTGTTGACGATGATGATGCCGCCGCAGACCAACAGCAGGGCAACGATGACGGTAACGGGGCTCGTGCCAGCGCCCTCGCCGAGCAGCAGCGCGCTCAGCACCACACCAAAGACGGGGTTCATAAACCCAAAGACCGAGACGCGGCTGACGGGGTTGACGGCAAGCAGGCGCGACCACAGCGAGTAGGCGACCGCGGAGATAAGCGCCATGTAGATGATGAGCGCGATGGCGGGGGCAATCGCCGTGGGGGAGAGTGCGCCACCCATCAAAAAGCCGATGGCGGTGAGGACCAGGCCGCCGACCAAGAACTGCCACCCGGCAAGCAAGACGCCGTCGTGCTCGCGCGAGAAGATACCGATCAGGCAGGTCGAAAGGGCACCCGCGACGGTGGAGGCCAGGATAAAGCCCTCGCCGTCGAGCGCAAAGCCAAAGGTGCCGTCCGCGCCCGAAAGGTTGACGAGCGCGACGCCGGCAAAGCCCAGTATACAGCCAAGCACCTTGGCCATATCGAGCTTCTCGGTGCGAAATGCCAGGGCGGCAAAGAGGATGGCTAGGAAGTTGGCGCTGGCCTCGATGATGGAACTCGACATGGCGCTGGCGCGCGAGAGTCCCAGGTAGAAAAAGAAGTACTGCCCGATAGTCTGGAAGAGTGACAAGACAAAGATGGGCTTGATGTCACGAGCCTGCGGAATGAGGGGGCGGCGTTGGGCCGCACTCATCCCAACGATAACCAGGGCGCCGGCAAGCGTGAAGCGCAAGCCCGCAAAGAGCAGCTGTGAGGCGCTATCGTGAGCGGGGATGCCAAAGAGCCCGTAACCGATCTTGATGCAGGGGAAAGCCGACCCCCAGAGCGCACAGCAGACGAGACAGCCCAGGATGAGTCCGGGCAGGGTGGCGAGATACGGCTTGCGGCTTTCCATGATGTCCTTCCTACATGTGCGAAGCAAAAAAGAACCCGCCACTGGGTGTGCCGGTGGCGGGTGTTGTTACCCGAGGGGATTGTACCCGATGGGACGCATTAAGCGAAGTAGGCCACGCCGCTCTCAAAGATCGGCATGAACTTATCGCCGGGGACATGCTCGGGCACGTTGCGGTACAGGTTGTCGCCGCGGCGCTCGGCATGGCCCATCTTGCCCAGGACGCGGCCGTCGGGGCTCGTGATGCCCTCGATGGCGAGTACGGAGCCGTTGGGGTTGACGGAAAGATCCATGCTCGGCTTGCCGTCCTCGCCCACGTACTGCGTGGCGACCTGGCCGTTGGCGATCAGCTGGGTGAGCACCTCGTCATTGGCGACAAAGCGGCCCTCGCCGTGGCTGATGGCGACGGTGTAGGGGTCGTCGAGGCTGCACTGCGACAGCCACGGGGACAGGTTGGACGAGATGCGGGTGCGCACCAGGCGGCTCTGATGGCGACCGATGGTGTTGAACGTCAGCGTGGGCGCATCGGGCGTGGCGTCGACGATGTCGCCGTAGGGCACCAGGCCGAGCTTGATCAGAGCCTGGAAGCCATTGCAGATGCCCAGCATCAGACCATCGCGGGCCTTGAGCAGATCGCGGACTGCCTCGGTGACCTCGGGAGCGCGGAAGAACGCCGTGATGAACTTGGCGGAGCCATCGGGCTCGTCGCCGCCCGAGAAGCCGCCGGGGATCATGACGATCTGGCTTGCACGGATGCGGCGGGCAAGCTCGTGGGTGCTCTCGGCGACGGCCTCGGGCGTGAGGTTGTTGATCACGAAGGTGTCGGCCTCGGCGCCGGCGGCGCGGAAAGCACGGGCGCTATCGTACTCGCAGTTGTTGCCGGGGAACACGGGGATTACCACGCGCGGGCGGGCGATCTTGGCGCCGCCGTACACGTGGATATCCTTGGCACGGAAGTCGATGGTCTCGACCTCGGCGGTCTCGCCGGCGCTGCGGTAGGCAAAGACGCCCTCGATGCCGCTCTCCCAGGCCTCCTGGAGCTCGGAGAGCTCAATGACCTCGGAACCGGTGTCGATAACATAGCCCTCGACGGTGGTGCCCAGGGGCTCGACGACAACGCCGTCGGCGACCTTGGGCAGCTCGGCGTCCTCGGCGAGCTCGACGATAAAGCTGCCATAGAGCGGGGTGAAGAGGCTCTCCACGTCCACGTCCTCGGCAAGCTCGATACCGATCTGGTTGCCGACACACATCTTAAAGAGGCTCTCGGCGCCGCAGCCGTAGCCGGGCGTGGAGACGGCCAGGGCGTCGCCAGTAGCAGTGAGCGCCTCGACGGCGTCAAACGCGGCGAGCAGCTGCTGGGCGTCGGGGCGGTAGTCCTGGCCATAGGTGGCGGGGGCGATGCGGACGACGCGGTGCGTCAGGCCCTTGAATTCGGGGGAGACGGTGCGCGCCGCGCGGCCCACGGCGACGGCGAAGCTGATCAGAGTCGGCGGAACGTTGAGCTCGCCGGCCTCGTCCTCAAACGAGCCGCTCATGGAATCCTTGCCACCGATGGCGCCGGCACCTAGGTCGACTTGGGCCATGAGGGCGCCCAGGACGGCTGCCGTGGGCTTGCCCCAGCGCTCGGCCTCGGTGCGCAGACGCTCGAAGTACTCCTGGAAGGAGAGATAGGCGCGCTTGTGCTCAAAGCCGGCAGCCACGAGCTTGGCGATGGACTCGACCACGGACAGGTAGGCGCCAGCAAACTGGTCGGCTTCCATCAGGTAGGGGTTGAAGCCCCATGCCATAGCGCTTGCCGTGGTGGTCTCGCCGTCCACGGGGAACTTGGCGACCATGGCCGAGCTGGGGGTGAGCTGCGTCTTGCCGCCAAAAGGCATAAGCACGGTTGCGGCACCGATGGTGGAGTCGAAGCGCTCGGAAAGGCCCTTGTTGGAGGCAACGTTGAGGTCGGTGACAAGCGAGGTCATGCGCTCGGCAAGCGTGGTGCCGGCCCAGCTGGGCTGCCACACGCTGCGGGCGCACACGTGGGCGACCTGGTGCTTGGGCGCGCCGTTGGAGTTGAGGAACTCGCGGGATAGGTCGACGATGGCGACACCGTTCCAGGCCATGCGCATGCGCGGCTCGGCGGTAACCTCGGCGATAACGGTCGCCTCCAGGTTCTCCTCGGCGGCGTAGCCCATGAACTCCTCGACGTCACCGTCGGCGACGGCGCAGGCCATGCGCTCCTGGGACTCGGAAATGGCGAGCTCGGTGCCGTCCAGGCCGTCGTACTTCTTGGTTACGGTATCAAGGTCGACATACAGGCCGTCGGCAAGCTCGCCCACGGCGACCGAGACGCCGCCGGCGCCAAAGTCGTTGCAGCGCTTGATCAGACGGCAGGCATCGCCGCGGCGGAACAGACGCTGCAGCTTGCGCTCGACCGGGGCGTTGCCCTTCTGGACCTCGGCACCCGAGGTCTCGATGGACTCGGTGTTCTGGGTCTTGGAGGAGCCGGTGGCGCCACCGATGCCGTCACGGCCGGTGCGGCCACCCAGCAGGATGATCTTGTCGGTGGGGGCGGGGCACTCGCGACGAACGTGGTTTGCCGGGGTGGCGCCCACGACGGCGCCGACCTCCATGCGCTTGGCCACGTAACCGGGGTGATAGAGCTCGTTGACCTGGCCGGTGGCAAGGCCGATCTGGTTGCCGTAGCTGGAGTAGCCGGCGGCAGCAGTGGTCACGAGTTTGCGCTGCGGCAGCTTGCCCTCGAGCGTCTCGGAAACCGGGACGGTGGGGTCGCCGGCGCCGGTGACGCGCATGGCCTGGTACACATAGCTGCGGCCCGAGAGCGGGTCGCGGATGGCGCCGCCCACGCAGGTGGCGGCACCGCCGAAGGGCTCGATTTCGGTCGGGTGGTTATGGGTCTCGTTCTTAAAGAGGAACAGCCAGTCCTGGTCCTCGCCGTCGACATCGACCTTTACCTTGACGGTGCAGGCGTTGATCTCCTCGGACTCATCGACATCGGTCATGACGCCGGTCTTCTTGAGGTACTTGGCGCCGATGGTGCCCATGTCCATGAGGCAGACGGGCTTGGCGTCGCGGCCGAGTTCGTGGCGCATCTCCATGTAGCGGTCGAAGGCCTGCTGCACCACGGCGTCGTCGATCGTCACGTCATCCAGGACGGTGCCGAAGGTGGTGTGGCGGCAGTGGTCGGACCAATAGGTGTCGATCACGCGGATCTCGGTGATGGTGGGGTCGCGGTCCTCATCGCGGAAGTACTGCTGACAGAAGGCAATGTCCGCCTCGTCCATGGCAAGGCCGCGATCGGCGATAAAGGCGGCAAGGCCGGCCTCGTCGAGCTCGCGGAAGCCATCGAGCACCTCGACGGGTTGGGGCTCGGGCGTCTCCATGTACAGCGTCTCGGGCAGGTCGAGCGAGGCGATGCGGGCCTCGACGGGGTTCACCACGTAGTGCTTGATGGACTCGAGGGCGGCTTCGTCCAGAGCGCCCGAGATCATATAGACCTTGGCGGAGCGCACGGCGGGGCGCTCGCCCTGGCTGATGAGCTGCACGCACTCGCTGGCGGAGTCGGCGCGCTGGTCAAACTGGCCAGGCAGGAATTCGACGGCAAAGACGGCGCCATCGCTTGCGGGGAGCTCGTCGTAGGTCACATCGACCTGGGGCTCGCTAAAGACGGTCGGCACGCAGGAGCGGAAAAGCTCCTCGTCGATGCCCTCGACGTCGTAGCGGTTGATGATCCTCAGGGCCTCGATGCCCTTGATGCCGAGAATCTCGGTCAGCTCGCTCTTGAGCTGCTGAGCCTCGACGTCGAACCCGGGTTTCTTCTCCACGTAGATACGAGAGACCATTGGTTCCTGCCTTCCTGATCGGTTGGGCGTACGGTACGGTATGCGGCAGCGGTCGGTTTGCGGGGACTGCCCTGCGGTCGCCTTGAGCCACATGTTTGTAAACCTCACTATGATACGACAGCTCGTGGCGCGTTGAGGACGGCGAGGGTGCTACAGTGAAGCGCAAACAAGAGAAAGGCATCACATGGCATTCGTTTCACTCGCCATCATCGCGCTCGTGGCCTTTGCAAGCCCCTTCATCGCCTCGGCGATCCCCGGAAAACCCGTTCCCGAGACGGTCTTTTTGCTCGTGTTCGGCGCGGTGCTGGGACCCCATATGCTCGGCGTCATCCATGTAGATGCCGAGGTCTCGCTTGTTTCCGAGCTCGGCCTGGCTTTTTTGTTCCTGCTCGCCGGCTTTGAGATCGACCCTAAGAACATTACGGGTGTGGAGGGGCGCTACGGTATGGCCACGTGGGCCGTCACGTTTGGTATCGCCTGGCTTGCCGTGCGCTTTACGCCGTGGTTCTCGGTCAGCCATTTCGACGGTATTGCCGTGACGCTCGCCTTGACCTCGACGGCGCTTGGAGCGCTCATGCCCATCTTGCGCGAGCGCTCGCTCACCGGCACGCGTGTGGGCGACTCGATTCTCGCGTATGGTACTTGGGGCGAGCTCGGTCCCGTGCTCGCCATGTCGGTGCTGCTGTCTGCCCGTACGGGCATCGAGACGCTTGTGATCCTTGGCCTGTTTGCTGTGGTCTGCGTGTTGCTGGCCGTGGTCCCCAGCCGCTCCAAACGCATCGGCAGCCGTTTTTTCGCCTTTATTCAGGAGCGCGCCGATACCACATCGCAGACGTTCGTGCGCCTGACGGTGCTTATTTTGGTCACGCTCGTGGCGTTTTCCGCCATTTTTAGCCTCGATATCGTGTTGGGCGCTTTTGCCGCCGGCTTTGTCCTGCGCTACATCATCCCCGAGGGCAACCATACGCTCGAGACCAAGCTCGACGGCCTGGCCTACGGCTTTTTGATTCCGGTGTTCTTTACCGTATCGGGCGCGAAGATCGATCTGACGGCCGTGGTGTCGCGCCCCGGGCTGCTCGTGGGCTTTATCGTGGCGCTGCTGATTATTCGTGCGGTGCCCATTCTTATTTCCATGAGCATTTGTTCTGCGACGCGCGATGTGTCGGCGTATGGCCGCATCACCGTGGCGCTCTACTGCACCACGGCGCTGCCGATCATCGTTGCCGTGACAAGCGTTGCCGTCAACGCGGGCGCGCTGTCGCAAGATATTGCGTCGGTCATGGTTGCCGCCGGTGCCATTACGGTGTTCTTGATGCCATTGCTCGCGCAGCTCTTCTACCGCGTGGTCGATGCCGCACCGGTCGCCGCCGTGGCAGAGGTTGCCGAGCATCCATCCGATGCGCTCGACATCCTGCGTGCCCATCACGATTTGGCGAGCCTGCTCGCACGCGAGCACGAGCTGCTGACCTCGCATGGTCACGGTCGCGTATTCGAGGGTCTGCCTACGCTCGATACGATTGCCGAGCGTCTTTCCGCCGAGGCGGCGAGCGGCCACATCGATGCCCGCATCGTGGACGCGGCGCACCTGCTTGCCGATAAGACCTATGGAGACGAGATCGACACGTCCGAGCTGACTCCGCATGAGCGTCGCCGCCTGGAGCGCGCCAAGCTCGCCGTGCGCGAATACCGCCGCCGCATGCTGGAGCTCTATGCGCGCGATGAAGCCCAGGACGACGACGGTAAGTAGTAAGGAATGCCGGGATACGGGTTCCGTCCAAATAATAGAAGGCGCGCTGCCTGCGGTTGATGCAG
>UQTD01000004.1 GCA_900543845.1 uncultured Collinsella sp. | reverse complement strand
CGACATAACCGGTGTAGCCTTCACGCAGCGAAGCTGTTGGAATAAATGCGACTTTTTTATTTTCAATTTCTTCCTTTATCAGACTTCCTACACTTGAAAAGTGCGAACATAAAAACAGTTTCATCAGTATTCTCCTTTATATATAAATTCTTATTTGTTGAACTAAGCCGTGTTTACCATACGCTCCGATGAAAGAACGCCCCGATATAGTGAAATTTTGCCGTTTTCCTGCGTACGTGCGTACACACTCCACAAGAATTCTAAGGGGCCTCCCCCCTTAGCACACGGACTTTGGAACAAAGTCTAGTGTGTTACGCCTTGCCAGAGGTGTACAGGCTCCCGGTGCGCACGTACGTAGCAATTGCCATCAATGCGCCATATAGGTGGCGATCGAGTTCGCACAAAGCGACCTTGATCCCGTAAAACAAAAGGCAGGGTATCATCACCATGGTGATACCCTGCCTTTTGTTCGTTCCTGTTTACCGTTCCGAGTAGTCCTTCCGCAGAATTTCCGATAAAAAACGTACCTGAACCCTTTCTCGTAAAGAACCGGGTTCGAGTACGAACTGAATGTTGGAGCAATAAAAACCACCACAAAGGTGCCTGTCCCCTTTGTGGTGGTTTTGGGTTAGAGCTAGAGCGTGTGTCCGTAGGCGTTGGCGGCTTTGATGGCGGCGGCGAATTTCTCGTCGGTGAAGGGCTCCGGGTTGCCTTGCTTCCACTCGTTGGTGGCGTGCGCGTACTCGCACAGGGCAGGGATATCGGCCTCGGAAAGACCGACCTGCTCAAGCGTCACGGGTAGCCCCATCTGCTTGTTAAAGGCGGCGTAGCGCTCAAGGTTCTCGGTGTCGCCCGTGTAGGCGAACAACACCAGCACGCCCAGGCTTACGACTTCGCCGTGCAGGTAGGTGCCCTCACGCGGAATGCTGCAGGTGGCGTTGTAGAACGCGTGCGCCACGCTCGAGTTGTAGTAGTAATCGTTCTGGTTGGTCAGGTTCGAGACATAGCCCGTGTTGACCACGATGTCGAGCGCGATCTGCTTGACGGCCTCGCTCGACAGATTCTGACGAACGTCCTCAAGACCCTGAACACCGTAGGTAAACAGCGGCTCGGAGCAGGTGTGGGCAAGAGCCAGGCCAAGGCCGGCGGTGTGCTCCAGGTTGCCGGCGCTCGTGGCGTACTCGACCTCGGGCTGCTTGGACAGGGCGTCGCCCACGCCGGCCCAAAAGTACTCTGCCGGAGCCTCGGCTATGATCTTGGGATTGATGAAGATGTGCGCCGGTCGGTTGGGGTACGAATAGCCCTCGAGCGATCCATCGTCGTTGTAGACAACGGCAATGGCGGTCGCGGCCGAGCAGTTAGAGCAAATCGTCGGCACGGTAAAGACGATCTTCTTGAGCTCGATGGCCGCCGTCTTGACGGTGTCGAGTGCCTTGCCGCCGCCACAGGCGATAAGCACGTCTGCCTGCTGGCAAGCGGGGGAGTTCACGACCTTGGCGATATTGGCCCGCGTGCTGTTGGTGCCGTAGACGCGCGTCTCCAGAATCTCGACGTCGGTGCCTGCCAGCGCGGCTTCGATTCCGGGAAGGGCTGCGGCTAGTGCACGTTTGCCGCCAATAATGGCGACCTTGGTCGCTCCGTACTCGGCCAGTGCTCCGGGCAGCTCGTCAAAGCAGTCTTCGCCGACGGTGTAATCACTCATTCCGATTGTGCGCATGGCAGCCTTCTTTCGCTCGATAAAGTGCTTACAGGTATTTTGCTCCAAGAGAAGGTCCATGGCCGCAAGAAATTTCGAACGTATAAAACCAATGTTGAGGGTTTTTCGCCGGCGCGGAACGTGTTAGCATACTCCACATAAGCGTTGATGGGGACGAGTAGTCGGCCGTCCGCATGCTACAGAGAGCGGGGAGCGCTGAGAACCCGTGCATGCGACCTATGAAAATCACCCCGGAGCTGCGGTCCCAACGGACGTGCCGCGCAGGTTCGTCTTAGTAGACATCGCCGAGATGGCCGTCGATACAGGCCAGCCGAGTAACGGATGCGAGCGCGCGAATACGCGGGCGAGGGCATCTAAGCTGGGTGGTTAAGCGAAGAGCTTTTACGGGCAGACTGCCTGTTTTGTGGCGCTTCGTCCCAGCTTGTAGGGACGGGCGCTTTTTTGGTGCCCAGAGGGCGTGCGCGCCCACGACATGAAAGGGGTACCGTGGCAAACGAGTACAAGCAGACGATGAATCTGCCCAAAACCGGATTTCCCATGCGTGCCGGTCTTTCCAAGTCCGAGCCCAAGCGACTCAAGGACTGGCAGGACAACAAGGTCTACGAGCAAGTTCTAAAGAAGAACGAGGGTCACAAGAAGTTCGTGCTGCACGACGGCCCTCCGTACGCCAACGGCCCGATCCACATCGGCCACGCCATGAACAAGATCTCCAAGGACATGATCAACCGTTACTGGATGATGCAGGGCTATGAGGTTCCCTATGTCCCCGGTTGGGACTGCCACGGTCAGCCGATCGAGCACAAGGTCGAGGAGAAGCTCGGCACCGAGAAGTTCAACCAGACCTCCACGGCTAAGATCCGCGAGCTTTGCAACAAGTTCGCTGTCGAGAACATCGAGCTCCAGAAGGCTGGCTTCCGTCGTCTGGGCGTGCTCGGCGACTGGGACAACCCGTATCTGACGCTCTATCACCAGCATGACGCCGCCGACATTGAGGTCTTCAAGGCCATGTTCGACAAGGGCATGATCTATCGCGGTCATAAGCCCGTCCACTGGTGCAAGCACTGCCACACCGCACTCGCCGAGGCCGAGATTGAGTACTCTGACGAGACGAGCCCATCCATCTTCGTGCGCTTCGAGATGACCTCCAAGCCCGCCGGCCTCGAGAACTTCGACGGCCCGGTTGACTTCATCATCTGGACGACCACGCCGTGGACCATCCCCTCCGACCAGGCAGTTTCCCTCAAGCCCGGCGCCGCCTACGTCGCCGTTGAGCACGACGGCCGCGCCGAGGTCATGCTTGAGGACCTGGCTCCCAAGTGCTGCGAGGAGTTTGGCTGGGAGTACACCCCGGTCATGGTCGACGGCAAGCCCTATGTGGTTCCCGCCGAGACGTTCCACCACATCCACTACAAGCAGCCGATCTTTGACGGTGTTGAGGGCGTGGCGTTGCTGGCCGATTACGTCGGTGTCGATGACGGTACCGGTATCGTCCACAACTCGCCCGGCCACGGCGTCGACGACTACTTCGCCTGCCTCAAGGAAGGCATCACCGACATCTGCATGCCGGTCGATGACGACGGCAGGTTCTACACCGGCGAGGAGTTTGGTACCGGCGGCCCCTTCAGCGGCATGGATACCGACGAGGCCAACCCGCATATCATCGAGTTCCTGCGCGAGCGCGGCACCCTGGTCCTCGAGAAGAAGATCACGCACAGCTATCCGCACTGCTGGCGCTGCAAGCACCCGGTGCTCTTCCGTGCTACCGACCAGTGGTTTGTCTCGATGGACAAGACCGGTTTGCGTGAGCAGGCTGGCAAAGAGGTTCGCGAGAACGTCAAGTGGTATCCGGCCCATGCCGCCAACCGCATTGGCGCCATGGTCGAGCAGCGCCCCGACTGGTGCATCAGCCGTCAGCGCAACTGGGGCGTGCCTATCCCCAGCTACACCTGCGCCGACTGCGGCGAGAAGGTCATGAACGACGCCACGCTCGACGCCGTCATCAAGCTCTTCCACGAGAAGGGTTCCGACGCCTGGTTCACCGACGCTCCCGAGAGCTACCTGGGCGAGGCTTGCGTCTGCCCCAAGTGCGGCGGCCATCACCTCAAGGCCGATAAGGACATCCTCGATGTGTGGTGGGACTCCGGCGTTTCCTGGAAGGCCGTCTGCGAGTACCGTCCCGAGCTGGAGTACCCGGCTGATGTGTACCTCGAGGGCTCCGACCAGCACCGTGGTTGGTTCCAGAGCTCGCTGCTCACCTCGGTGGGCGCCAACGGTCACGCCCCGTACAAGGCGGTCGTCTCGCAGGGCTTCACCCTCGACGGCCAGGGCCGCAAGATGTCCAAGTCGCTCGGCAACGTCATCGACCCCAACAAGGTCTGCGACGAGATGGGCGCCGACATCATCCGCCTGTGGGTTGCCTCCGTCGACACCAGTTCCGACGTTTCCATCGACCACGAGATTCTCGCTCGTACGTCAGATGCCTACCGTCGTTTCCGCAACACGCTGCGCTTCCTGCTCTCCGAGCTCGAGGGTCAGTTTGAGCCCGAGACCGACGGCGTCGCCTTTGCCGACCTGCTGCCGCTCGACAAGCTCATGGTTGCCCGCCTGACTCAGGTCCAGGCCGAGGTCGACGATGCCTACGCCAGCTACGAGTTCCCGCGCGCCTACCGTGCGCTCTACGACTTCGTGGTTACCGAGCTTTCCAACGTGTACCTCGACGCCCTGAAGGACCGTTTGTACTGCGAAAAGCCCGGCTCGCTCGAGCGTCGCAGCGCCCAAACCGTGCTGGCCGAGCTCTTCTCGATGCTCATGCGCGACCTGCAGCCGATCCTGTCCTACACGGTCGACGAGGCCATGGCCTATGCGCCCGCCGGCTGCGTCGATCACCAGAAGTACGCCGCGCTGCTCGATTGGTACAAGTCGCCTATCACGGTCGACGAGGCCAATGAGTTTGAGGGCGTGCTCGAGGCTTCGCTCGAGCTCCGTAGCGTCGTGACCAAGGCCCTTGAGGATGCCCGTTCTGCCGGCACCTTCACCAAGAGCCAGCAGGTCCGCGTCAAGGCGGTCGTTCCCGCCGAGATGTACGCGCTGCTGACCGGCGACAAGGCCGTCGACCTCGCCGAGTTCTACATCGTCTCCGATGTTGAGCTGACCGAGGGCGAGGAGCTCTCCGTTGCCATCGAGGCTGCCGAGGGCGAGTGCTGCGACCGTTGCTGGAACTACCGCACCACCGTCGGCGAGTACAACGGCCACGCGCATATTTGCAAGCGCTGCGCCGACGCTTTGTAGGTTACGGCGTTCCTAGAACGCCGTAACCTACCGACGCTGCAAACGCCCCTAAGCGGCAATCTGACGTTCAATCGTCGGTCGCGTACCAAAGTACGCTTCCCTCCTCTTTCACGTCACCTTGCTCGCTTAGGGACGTTTTCGCTGTTGGTGACGAAAACGCGGCGTTTCCATTGCTGGAGCTAAAGGCTTTCTTTCGACTTGCGTTCTTAGTCGAAAGCTATTAAGCGACATTCCGTTATTCGGGATGTCGCTTTTGTTTTGTGCTGGTTATTTCGCTAGCGTTGGAGAATATGCTGCGCGTTTGGCGTTTGTCACTATAAGATGATTAATTGCGTTAAACGTAATTTGATTATCTGAGGGTAGGGGATTGATTTGGGTCGTTCTGCGGATATGACGCCGCCTTTGCGTTGGCGGTTGGGTGTTGCTGGTGGGGTGGCGCTCGTTGTGCTGCTTGTTGACCAGCTGACCAAGCTTGCGGTTCGTGCCGTGGGCGATGCTCTGCATATGACCGTTATTCCCGGCGTGATCGATTTTCTGTTTGTCCGTAATATCGGAGCCGCCTTTAGCATGGGCGAGGGGCATGGTGTTGCGTTTGCCGTGCTGGCGTTGGCGGTCATTATCGCTATTGCCTTGTACTTGCTCCGTGCGCCTCAGCTCGCTCGTCTTGAGGTTGTGGGCATGGCGATGGTTGCGGGCGGTGCTATCGGCAACGCTATCGATCGCCTGACCATGGGCTTCGTGACCGATTTTATTGCCACCACCTTCATCGACTTCCCCGTTTTTAATGTGGCCGATATCGGCATTACGGTCGGCGTCGTGCTGGCGCTCATCGGTTACATGTTCTTGAGCCCCGCCGCTCGCGAGGTCGATGCGACTGCCGAACTCAACGCTCGTGATGAGGCTCGCGCCAAACGCAAAGCCAAGCAGCGTGGGGAGCGTGCCCGCAAGATTCGCGAAAGGAATGAGCGCTAATGGCCGACATCCATATTCTTGTTGCCGACGATTCCGCTGGTCAGCGTCTCGACGCCTATCTGGGCGCCAACGATAGCTGTCCCACGCGCTCTGCCTGCGCGCATCTGATCGAGGGCGGTGCCGTTGCCGTCAACTGCGAGACCTGCCTATCAAAAAAATATACTGTGCGCTCCGGCGACCGTATCTCGGTCGACTTGCCCGAGCCGCACGATCCGACCGACGTAATTCCCGAGGCCATTCCCCTCGATATCCGCTATGAGGACGACTACCTCATCGTGCTCTCCAAGCAGCGCGGCCTGGTGTGCCATCCTGCCCACGGCCACGAGAGCGGCACGCTTGCGAACGCCCTGGTCTACCACTGCGGTATCGATCATCTGGGTACCGTGCAGGGTGAGGACCGACCCGGCATCGTGCATCGCCTGGATCGCGATACCTCGGGCCTTATGCTTGCGGCAAAAGACGACGACACCCAGCGCGCGCTTCAAAATCTCATCCGCACGCGCACGCTCGACCGTCGCTATATCACGCTCGTTCACGGTCACATCGCCATGGACGAGGGCACTATCAACACCGGTATCGCCCGATCGACGCGCGACCGCGTGAAGATGGCGGTTTCCGATGACCCCTTTGCGCGCCAGGCCATCACGACCTTCAAGGTGCTCGAGCGCTTTGATTCCACGCGTTTCGACGACGGCTATACGCTCGTCGAGTGTCACCTGTTTACGGGCCGCACGCATCAGATTCGCGTGCATATGCGCCATATCAACCACGCCTGCGTGGGCGATCCGCTCTACGGCAAGTGCGATGAGCGCGCCAATCAGGGTCTGACCAGGCAATTCCTTCATTCCTGGCGCGTCGCATTCGACCATCCCGTGACGGGCGAGCGCATCGAATGCCGCGACGAGCTGCCGTGGGATCTCGCTGCGGTTCTTGACGACCTGGCCCCGCGCTCGCTTGGCCGCACCGCTGCCGGCGACGACATAGTTCCGCAGCTCGGTTTGCTTGAGGCCTAGCCGGTATTAGGTGGTTTCTTGAACTCGGTAAGCCTGCGGTAAGATATACGTTTGTTTACGTAATGCGTTCTCGGGAGCCTGTATGCTCGCCTTTTTACAAACCAACACGCCCATCGTGATCTTCAACCAGATTGTCGTCACGCTGCTCACGGTCTGCTTTCTGTACCAGGTGGTCTTCTTTGTCATCGGTGCTCTTCGTGGCGAGGTCGCGCCTCCCAAGGCCAAAAAACTCCACCGCTATGCGTTCTTTATCGCGGCGCATAACGAGGAAGCCGTGATCGCCAACCTCGTACGCTCCATCAAGGATCAGGACTATCCGTCCGAGCTTATCGAGGTCTTCGTGGTCGCCGACGCCTGCACCGACAACACGGCGCAGCTTGCGCGCGAGGCCGGTGCTATTGTTTATGAGCGCAATGATCTGGCCCGTAAGGGCAAGAGCTGGGTCATGGACTTTGGTTTCGATCGCATTCTCAACGAGTATCCCGACACGTTTGAGGGCTACTTTATCTTCGATGCCGACAACGTTATCTCCCGCGATTACGTGTCTAAGATGAACGATGCCTTTGACCAGGGTTTCCATGTGGTCACGAGCTATCGCAATTCCAAGAACTTCGGCAGCTCGTGGGTCTCGGCAGCTAATGCCACGTGGTATCTGCGCGAGGCACGCTTTCTCAACAACGCGCGCAACATCTGCAAGACGTCTTGCGCCGTCTCGGGTTCGGGCTATCTCATTTCTGCCAGCGTGATCGAAGGCATGCACGGCTGGCAGTTCCACACGCTGACTGAGGACATTCAGTTCACCACGTTCTGCGCCATCCATGGCATTCGCATCGGTTATGCACCGGCGGAGTTCTTTGACGAGCAGCCCGTGACGTTTAAGGCGTCCTGGAAACAGCGCATGCGTTGGACTAAGGGCTTTTACCAGGTATTCTTTACCTATGGTAAGCACTTGGTCAAGTCGACCTTCCGCTATCATCGCTTTGCCGCATATGACATGTTTATGACGATCGCTCCGGGTATGCTGCTCTCGCTCATCTCCATGCTCGCCAACGTGACCTTCCTTGTCGTGGGCGGTCTTTCGCACGGCTTTTTGGCCACCGAGGTCGAGATGCAGGCGTGCGCCGCCTCGCTCATTATGACCTTCGCGATGATGTACCAGACCTTCTTTATCCTGGCGCTACTCACGACCATCTTCGAGTACAAGCACATTCATTGCGCGCAAAAGTGGCGTTTGGTGACCAACCTGTTTACCTTCCCGATCTTTATGTTCAGCTATATCCCCATCACGGTGGCTGCTCTGTTCCTAAAGGTCGACTGGGTCCCGACACAGCACGCCGTCAACGTTACCCTCGATGAGGTCATGCAAGGCGCCAAATAACCACCACCAAAACCACCACAAAGGGGACAGGCACCTTTGTGGTGGTTTTTGCTTTTGCGATGCAGCCCGAGGAGGTGCTCGATGGTCTATATCCCGTTTTGGCTGTGCGCCATCGCTGGTGCTTGCATCGATGCGCGCGAGCGGCGGTTTCCGAACGCGCTTGCTGCCGCGTGCACCGTGGCAGCATTTGTGGGCGTCTGCCTAGATCTTGGCATGAACACGGCGCTTGACCATGCCGGTCTTGCGGTCATCGTCTACCTTGCCCTTGTGCTCACTGAGTCGCTCTGGCGGCACCTCCGTCAAGCCCCCGGAATCGGCATGGGGGACGCCAAGGCGCTCTTCGCGCTTTGCACGCTCGACCCTATGGGCGGCATCGTGGCATTTGCCGTCGCACTCCTGGTCCTCGCCCTCTTCTGCCTCTTCAAAAAATCGCGCTCTCTGCCATTGCTCCCGTATTTGGTGCCGATTTTTGCCATAATCGAGGTCGTGGGCTGCACATTGTAAACGATTGCGCATCCTTCTTAAGGAGCATGCCATGGCAACTAATCAAGAAACGGCCGTCATTAAGGCGCGCATGGAACGTATTCCCTCGGCGTTGTCGCCCGAGCTGGTCGATCGCATTGCTGCCGACCGCGCCTCGGGTGCCGTCAACCCGTATCGTTGCAACGACGATCAGGTCATTCGTCGTATTGATCGCGCTGCCGACAAAGGCACGCTTATGCGTCCGGCATTTATGCGCGATACCGAAAAGATTTTGCATCTGCCCGCATACACCCGTTATGCAGGCAAAACGCAGGTCTTTAGTTTTCGCAGCAACGACGACCTGTCGCGTCGCGGCCTGCACGTGCAGCTTGTTTCGCGCATCGCGCGCGATATCGGACGTGCCCTGGGGCTCAACTGCGATCTGATCGAGGCGATTGGCTTAGGCCACGACTTGGGCCACACGCCCTTTGGCCATGCCGGTGAGCGCTTTCTCAACGATATCTATCACGAGCGCACGGGTCGTTATTTTTTCCATAACGTGCAGTCGGTCCGCGTGCTCGACGCGCTGTACGGCCGCAACGTGTCGCTCCAGACGCTCGACGGCGTGCTATGCCACAACGGTGAGTACGAACAGCGTGTGTTTGAGCTTTCGGACATGAGCTCCTTTGACCAGTTCGACCTTACGGTTGAGGATTGCATTGCCACAGGTTACAGCGCAATTGAGCACCTGCGCCCCATGACGCTCGAGGGCTGCGTGGTTCGCATCTCGGATATCCTTGCCTACGTGGGGCGCGATCGCCAAGACGCCATTTCGGCGGGTCTGCTGTCACCCGACGCCTTTGACGATGACCTGGGCGGGGCATACAACAGCTGGATCCTTACGCATGCCTCCATCGATATCGTCGAGCACAGCTATGGTAAGCCACGCATCGAGATGAGTGAAGACCTGTTTGAGGAGATCCGCAGAGCCAAGCGCGAGAACTACGAGAAGATCTATAGCAAGGGCGGCATTGAAGGCGACTCCGAAGCGGAGCTGCGCGAGGCCTTCGAAAAGCTCTACGACCGTTGCCTGCAGGATATAAACGAAGGCGACGAGTCTTCGTATATCTTTAAGCACCACATTTCTCGCATTGAGCGGCAGCTTTTCTACTACGATCGCACCTATGCCTGGCAGGACGACAAGGATCAAGCGGTGGTGGATTACATCGCGAGCATGACGGACGGCTATTTCTGCGAGCTCACGAGCAAGCTGTTCCCGGGATTGAAGTTTCCGCACCGTACCTATATTAACGAACGGTAGTTCGTATTTATTCGGTATACTGTAGGTGGAAAACGTTTTTGATTGATGCACGGGATGGCTATGGACGACCTTTTTTCTGCTTCGACGCGTGAGCGTTCCTTTCAGAATGCGCCGCTTGCGGTGCGCATGCGGCCCAATTCGCTCGACGAGTATGTGGGCCAGCAAAAGGCCGTCGGTAAAGGCTCGTGGTTGCGTGCCGCAATTGAGCACGACGTGCTGTCGAGTGTGATTCTGTACGGGCCGGCCGGTACGGGCAAGACGACGCTGGCCCACATTATCGCCAACCATACCAAGAGTGAGTTTGTCGAGGTCAGCGCCGTGACGGGCACCGTAAAGGACTTGCGCCGTGTGATTGACGAGGCCAAGACGCGCCTGAATACCTACGACCGCCGTACCATTCTTTTCATCGATGAGATTCACCGCTTTTCCAAGTCGCAGCAGGATGCCCTGCTGCATGCAGTTGAGAACCGTACCGTCATTATGATTGGCGCCACGACGGAGAATCCGTACTTCGAGGTCAACTCGGCATTGCTCTCGCGCGGTCGCGTGGTGGAACTTGAGCATCTTAAAGACGAGGATATCGCCACGCTTATTGAGCGTGCGCTCGAGGCGCCGCAGGGTTTGAACGGTAAGTTCTCGGCCGATGAGGATACGGTTAAGACCATTTGCACGCTGGCAGCGGGTGACGCTCGCTCGGCGCTCACGACGCTTGAGCTTGCGAGCGAGATTGCCGTCACGCGCCCCGATACCGAGGGAACGCCCGCGCCGGCGGCGGGGGAGCGCTATCCCATCACTGTTGACGACGTGAAGATTGCCAATCCGCGCCGTGGCTTTTCGTACGACAAAAACGGTGACATGCACTACGACATCATCAGTGCGTTTATTAAGTCTATGCGCGGTAGCGACCCCGATGCCACGATCTATTGGCTCGCGCGCATGATCGATGCGGGGGAGGATCCTAAGTTTATCGCTCGTCGTATTATGATTCAGGCTTCTGAGGATGTTGGCAACGCCGACCCACAGGCGCTTTTGGTGGCACATGCCGCGTTTAAGTCTGCCGAGGTCATTGGCTATCCCGAGTGCCGTATTAATCTGGCTCAGGCTGCTCTCTATGTGTGCTTGGCGCCTAAATCCAACGCGTGCGAGGCTTCGATCGATGCGGCGTTGGCCGATATCCATTCAAGTGGGCTGCGCGAGGTGCCGAGTTATCTGCGCGATCGTCATCGACCGGGCAGCGACGAATACGGTGTGTATAAGTATCCGCATGATTATCCCGAAGGCTGGGTCGATCAGCGTTATTTGCCCGAGGGGTTGGAGCGCGGTGCGTTTTGGCAGCCTGCCGGCCGCGGCTGGGAAGAGTGGCGCGTAGAGCAAAGCGAGCGCGACCGTAGCGGCAATGCGCCCAAGTAGGTCATTGGCACCTCGCACATCCCCTTTGGGTATCTTTCCCCTTCTTTGGGGTACCATGAACAGCGTCTGTATTTCGATTCCTTCGGGAGGCTTGTATGAGTCCCATTCAAATCGCCCTGCTGCTGCTCGCCGTTGCCGGTGTGTGGGCTGTTATCGAGCTCGCGCTCACACTGCGCAAGACCCGCGACGTCGTTGATTCGCTCGACAAGACCGTAAACGATCTCAATAACACCATCGCCGAGGCTCAGCCTGTGGTGGCAAAGCTTGATGGCGCTGTCGATGAGCTCACCCCCGCGCTGGCGCAGGTTGAGCCGCTCCTCAAGTCGAGCAAGACCGCCGTCGACGCGCTTACCTCCAATCTCGTAGAGGTCGAAGCTGTGGTTCGCGACATTTCCGAGGTTACTGGCAGCGTGGCCGAGGCCAGCAATGCCGTATCGAGCGTGACTGATTCTGCTGCTGGTGCCGTGCAGAAACTCTTTAACAAGGTGAAGGCTCCCGCGGCCGACGCCGAGCGCAAGCTTTCCGCTGCCGCTGAAGCCGAGCAGCCGACCGAGCGTGTCCTGATTGACGAAGCCGGGGACGATGCCGCTGCTGGTGACGATGATGCGCAGAAGCCCGCAGCCAAGCCTGCTCAGTATTACACCTATACGCCCGCCGAGACCTCCGAGGAGTCCTGCGATGAGTAGCGAAGCAACTTGCCCCATCACGCTGACTGTTGCCGGGGATCCGCGTCTGGCACGCCTCGTACGTATGACGGCCGCCAACGTTGGTGCGCTGTGCTCCATGTCCGTCGATCGCATCGAGGACATTCGTATGGCTGCCGAGGAAGCCTTTATCTTTGGCTGCACGGCCGTTGATTCCGATGACATTTCGATCAAATTCGACGTCGACGAATCGCATGTGGGCATGACCTTTACCTTTGGCGATCAGGCGACTGTCGATGAGGATGACCAGGCTGCCGTGTATGCCGAGCTCATTCTGGCGAGCGTGTGCGATTCCTACGAAAAGACTGCGGCGCCCCTGACGCTTTCCCTCGACCTCAAGGCGGATATCTAATATGACCGAACGTTCCCGGAGCGGTAAGACCGCTTGGGACAAGGAGAAAACCCGCGAGCTGTTTCGTCGCTACAAAGAGACCGGTGATCCGGACGCACGTGAGCAGCTCGTCATGTCCCATATGAACCTGGTAAGGTTTCTTGCCAACAAATTTAAGAACCGCGGCGAGCCGCTCGACGACCTCATGCAGGTCGGCTATCTGGGTTTGCTCAAGGCTATCGACCGCTTTGACCCCGAGCGCGGACTCGAGTTCACGACGTTTGCCACGCCTACCATCCTGGGCGAGATTAAGCGTCACTTCCGTGATAAGGGCTGGAGCGTGCGCGTGCCGCGCCGTTTGCAGGAGCTTTCTGCCAAGGTTAACCAAGCTACCGACAAGCTCACTAACGAGCTGCAGCGCTCGCCTAAGGTTGAAGAAATCGCTGAGTACCTGGGTGTGACCGTCGACGAGGTGCTGGAGGCCATGGAATCGTCTTCGGCCTATACCTCGGTGCCCATCGAGGCTCCTGGCGCGTCCGATTCCGATGATGCCCCCTCGATTCTCGACCGCTATGCCGATGACGACAACGAGCTCGATTTTACCGATGACCGCCTGGTGATCGAGGAAGCCATCCGCGATTTCTCGCCGCGTGAGCGTGAGGTTATCGAGCTGCGCTTTGTGAAGGGCATGACCCAGATCGAGATCGCTAAGAAGTTGGGTATCTCGCAGGTGCAGGTTTCGCGCCTGCTGCGCCGTACCCTTAAGAAGATACAGGACAAGATCGACCCCGACGGAGTGATGGTTCGTTCATGATTGAGCACCCCCAACAAACCGACCGCACGCTGCGCGATACTCGTATTCTGACGCTTCGCATTTGGGCTGTCGTCGGCTGCATTGTCATCGCCGCCGTCATCTTTAACCTTATGGGTATCTTGGCGCCGGTTATCGAGTTTCTCGCTGTCGGTTCCATCATCGCTTTTGTGATGTCGCCGATCACTAACTGGCTCGAGCATCACGGCGTCGGTCGTGGCATCGGTTCGCTCATCGCGCTGATCGTGGTTGTGGCAGTGCTCGTCGGCGTCGTCTGCATCCTGTCCCCTATTTTGCTCGGTCAGATTATGGAAGTCCTGAGCCGTCTGCCTGAGCAGCTTCGCGTTGCGGGCGGTGATCTCAACGAGATGATTTCGCACGCTAAGACGCTCAACAACACGCCGCTCAAGGAGTACTTGGACGATAATCTGTCCTCGCTGGTTACTGTGGCGTCCAAGTACGTATCGCAAATCGCCGCTGAGCTCGGTCGCGGCGTGTTCCCGCTGATCACCAACACGGCCTCGCAGCTGTTCGTAATCTTCCTGGGTTTGGTGCTTGCCTACTGGCTTGCCTGCGATTATCCCCGTATGCACCACGAGGTCTGTACCATCATCGGACAGGAAAAAGAGACCTCGTACCGCTTTATGGTCGCGATTCTTTCGCGCTCGGTCGGCGGTTATATGCGCGGCATGGTCGTGACGTCCATCTGCGGTGGCATCCTCGCCTTTATCGGCTTTACGCTCATTGGCCATCCCTACGCGGCACTCATGGCCATCTTTACCGGCATCATGCACTTGGTCCCGGTTGTCGGTCCCTGGGTAAGCGCGGCGATCGCCACGGTGCTCGGCTTTATGTTCAGCCCCATGCTGGCGTTGTGGACGCTCGTTGTGACCATGGTGGCTCAAAACGTCACCGATAACGTCATTTCCCCCAAGGTCATGCAGAGTTCGGTGCAGGTGCATCCCATCATGAGCCTGACGGCCCTCGTTATTGGTTCGGCACTTATGGGTCCCATCGGCATGGTCATCGCCATTCCGCTGTGCGCGGCCCTCAAGGGCATTTTCGTCTACTACTTTGAGAACGAGACCGGTCGCCAGCTCGTGGCATACGACGGCGCTGTATTTAAGGGCACGCCATATCGCGATGCCGAGGGCAACCCGGTCGCCGCCTACGACGCGCTTGGAGACGATACGTTCATTTACGAGTCCGAGCTCATCGGCAACGAGACCGCGCCCGAGGCCCAGGCGATGCCCAAGCCCGAGCTCGAGAATCCCTGGATCAAGCTCTCGGGCCTGCAGCCCGATGCGACGAGCTTTTTCAAGAATCCCTTCGCCAAGGACGATGACTCCAACTCGGACGACGATACCAAAACCGGCATCGACGGCTCCATGGACGATTCGGATTCCAAATAGGCACCGCTAGCGTTTCTTGAAGTTGTAAATGACAAGAAACGCGAGCAAAGCGATTGATAAGGGGCCGGCTACATAGAAAAAGAGAACGTCAATTGCGCGTAGAGTGTAATAAGCTTTATCGCCGGACATTACTGCATACAATACGTAGCCAAATGCTGGTTGGTTTGCGTACCAGCAGGAGAAAGACAAAAGCGCTAAAAGTACTACAACCAGAAGTGCATTCAGGACAAATCGTTTGCTTTTCATCGATCGCTCCTTCCGGGTGAATCTTATATGTAATTCTATAGTACCCTTTTTCAAAGCATCGCATGCTCCTAAATAACGTGCACTTTCGCTGTAGGGTCGGCTTTATGTCGGCCCTCTTTTTTGCACTTGCGCGGCGGGATGGTAATATCGTTACGTTTGAACTGTTTCGATGTGAAACCGAGGAGATTCCCTCTATGAGTGCTGACTACCCGTCAATGACTACGGCCGAGATCCGCTCCAAGTTCCTCAACTTCTTTGAGGAGCGCGGTCTTAAGCTCTATCCTTCTTCGTCCCTTGTTCCCGACGACCCCTCGCTGCTGCTTGCCAACGCCGGCATGAACCAGTTTAAGGAGTACTACCAGGGCAAGAAGACCATGAAGGAAATCGGCGCGATCTCCTGCCAGAAGTGTGTCCGCACCAACGACATCGACTGCATCGGCGAGGACGGCCGTCACCTGTCGTTCTTCGAGATGCTCGGTGACTTCTCCTTTGGCGGCGTCTCCAAGCAGCAGGCTTGCGCTTGGGCATTCGAGCTCATCACCAAGGAGTTCAAGCTGCCGCTCGATCGCCTGTACTTTACCGTCTTTACCGAGGACGACGAGACCCACGACGTGTGGCGTTCTCTGGGCGTTGCCGAGGACCACATCTCCCGCCTGGGCGAGGACGACAACTTCTGGGCCGCCGGCCCCACCGGCCCCTGCGGTCCCTGCTCCGAGATCTACTTTGACATGGGCGAGGAGGTCGGTTGCGGCAGCCCCGACTGCAAGCCCGGCTGCGACTGCGACCGCTTCCTTGAGTTCTGGAACCTCGTGTTTACCCAGTACGACCGCCAGGAGGACGGCTCCATGCCGGAGCTGCCGCACCGCAACCTCGATACGGGCATGGGCCTGGAGCGCATGGCCGCCATCATGCAGCACAAGACCGCCAACTACGACGGCGATTTGATGCAGCACCTCATCAAGCTGGGCGAGGAGATCAGCGGCAAGACCTATGACGCCGACGATTACTCCGGTGCCAGCCGCTCCCTGCGCATCATCGCCGACCACTCCCGTGCCGTCGACTTCATGATCTCTGACGGCATCCTGCCCGGTAACGAGGGTCGCGAGTACGTCCTTCGTCGCCTGCTCCGCCGTGCCGTGTTCCACGGCCGCCTGCTGGGCATCGAGGGCGCCTTCCTGACCAAGTTCATCGACGAAGTCAACGCTCAGATGGGCGAGGCCTATCCCGAGCTGCTCAAGAACGTCGCACTCGTCAAGGGTATCGTCGCCTCTGAGGAGGAGCGCTTCTCCACGACGCTCGACAACGGCCGCGTCTACCTGGACGAGGCCCTGGCAGCGCTTGCCGATGGCGCCGTGCTCCCGGGTGATGTCGCCTTTAAGCTGCACGACACCTTTGGTTTCCCCATCGACCTGACCGTCGAGATTGCCGGCACCGCCGGCCACGACGTCGACATGGACGGCTTTACCGCTTGCATGGAGGACCAGAAGGCCCGTGCTCGCGCCAATGCCAAGGGCGACGCCTGGGGCAGCTTCAACGATGTGTGGGTCGAGCTTTCGGACAAGGTCGCTGCGACCGAGTTCGACGGCTATGACAACGATGTGATCGAAGGCGCCAAGGTTGTCGCCATCGTGCGCAACGGCGAGTCCGTCGAGTCCGCTGCCGCGGGCGATGATGTTGAGGTCGTGCTCGACCGCACCCCGTTCTATGCCGAGATGGGCGGCCAGCAGGGTGACGCCGGCGAGCTTTCCGCCGAGGGCGTTTCGCTGACCGTTTCCGATACCAAGAACCACAACGGCCTGTATGCCCACGTTGCGCACGCCGCCGAGGGCACGCTGACCGTCGGTGCTACCGTGACCGCCGCGCTCGACGCCGAGCGCCGTGGCTTCCTGCGCCGTAACCACACCGCCACCCACCTGCTTGACGCCGCGCTTAAGCACGTCCTGGGCGAGCATGTCTCTCAGGCCGGCTCGCTGGTGACGCCCGAGCACCTGCGCTTTGACTTCACGCACTTTGAGGCCCTGTCCTCCGAGCAGCTCAAGGCTGTTGAGGACCTGGTCAACCAGCAGATCTTTGCATCTAAGCCGGTCGTGACCCGCGTCATGGGCATCGACGAGGCCAAGGCCGCCGGCGCCGTCGCCCTGTTTGGCGAGAAGTATGGCGACGTCGTCCGCGTCGTTTCCGTGGGCGCCGAGGACCAGCCGTTCTCTCGCGAGCTCTGCGGTGGTACGCATGCTGCCAACACTGCCGAGATCGGCCTATTCAAGATTATCTCCGAGTCCTCCACGGGCTCGAACGTCCGCCGTATCGAGGCCGTTACCTCTAAGGGCGCCCTCGACTACATGGCCGACCGCCTGGCACTCGTTGACGCCGCTGCCGCTGCGCTCAAGTGCCGCGTTGACGAGGTTCCCGCTCGTGTGGAGAACCTGCAGGCCGAGCTGCGCGAGACGTCTAACAAGCTCAAGAAGGCGCTGACCGGTGGCTCCTCCGACGCTATCTCCAGCGCCATCGAGGGTGCCGTCGAGCTCGACGGCTATAAGCTCGTCGTCGCTGAGCTCCAGGGCCTTGAGGCCGCCGACCTGCGCAACGTTTGGGATACCGTGCACCAGAAGGTCGCCGGCCCCGTTGCCTGTGTTGTTGCCAGCGTGACCGAGAAGGGCACCCCGGCCCTGCTCGCCGCCGGCTCCGATGACGCCGTGAAGGCCGGTTTCCACGCCGGCAACGTGATCAAGCAGATCGCGGGTCTGGTCGATGGTCGCGGTGGCGGCCGTCCCAACATGGCCCAGGCCGGTGGCAAGAACGCTGCCGGTATCGCCGATGCCCTCGCGGCCGCCAAGACCGCGCTCGGCGCCTAAGTAGTCGCTGTGGTCGCGCTCGCGCTGGACATAGGAGAGACCAGGATTGGCATCGCCGTCTCGAGCCGTGATGGCAAGATGGCGATGCCCGTCAAGGTGCTCCCGGCCGCCGAGGTCACTTGTATGGCCAAGACGTTCCGTTACCTGGTCGAGGACTATGAGCCCGACATCTTGGTAAGCGGGTGTCCCTTGACCATGGCCGGCGAGCCTGGCCCCCAGGCCGAGCGCGTTGCCGCCGTAGCGCAAAAGATCGCCGACGAGCTCGATCTTCCGCTGGAGTTTGAGGACGAGCGCCTGTCCTCGCAAGAGGCCAAGCGTATCCTGCGCGAGCAGGGACTCAACGAAAAGCAGATGAGGGGCAAGATCGACATGATCGCCGCCAGCCTGTTCTTGCAGACGTGGCTCGATCGCAAAAACGAGGAGGTTTCGCATGTCTAGCGCTTTCGATCCGCGCCAGCCGAATCGTACACGACAGCCTGCGCCACGCCCTGTATCGTCCGGTCAGCGTCCGACGCAACCGACTCAGCGCGCGGCCCAACCCGCCGCACGTTCGGCGCAGCCCTCTTCTCGCCCCACTCAGCCCACTCAGCGTCCAAGCCAGCAGCCTGTTCGTCGTCCTGCTCAGCAGTCTGCTGCCCATACAGCCCAGCCCGCGGGCGGTTCCCGCTTTAAGCAGCAGGCTCCTGCCCAGCGCACGCAGGGACAGGCGCCGCAATCACGCTCCCACGCACATCATGCTCATGGCTCGCACGGCGTTGCTCCGGCCACGCGCTCGAGCTATAACACGCGCGCTCGCCGTGGTGCCCAAAAGAAAAGCTCCCCGGTGCCTATGATTATCGGTGGCGTCGTCGCCGTGCTTGCGCTTGTCGCGATCGTTTTCTTTGTCGTGCCAGCTGTCAAGGGCTTTTTTGCCGGTGAGGATGCGAAAGTCACTGCTGGCCAGCAGGTTACTATCACTATTCCCGATGGTGCCTCGGGTGACAGCATCGCTTCGATTCTCTCCGAGAACCATATCGTCGAAAATCCCAAGGATTATTACGCGGCGGTTAAAAAGCTCAACGCCGACATGTCGCTCAAGCCCGGCACCTACTCGTTCACGACGCTCATGGACGCGACCAAGGTCGTTCAGCAGCTCATGGAGGGCCCCAATGCGGGCTCCGATGCACTGACTATCCCAGAGGGCCTGACGGTTGACCAGGTCGCCGATCGCGTGGCCAAGGCATACGACAGTATCTCCAAGGAAGACTTCCTCAATCAGGCAAAGGCCTCCAACTATGTGAAGGACTATAGCTTCCTTGAGGGCGTTGCAAACGATTCGCTCGAGGGCTTCCTATTCCCCAAGACCTATTCGTTGGGTAAGGACCCGTCTGCCGATGATGTGATTCGCGCCATGCTCGATCAATTTAACACCGAGTACAAGTCGCTCGATTTTGCCGGTTGCGAGGCCAAGATCAAGGATCGCTATGGCGTGGAGATGTCCGATTACGACATCGTTAACCTTGCCTCGATCGTCGAGCGCGAGGGCCTTAACGCCGATCAGCGCGCGCATGTGGCATCTGTTTTCTATAACCGTCTTGCCGGCAAGCTCGACGGTCTGCGCTACCTCAATAGCGATGCGACCATGATGTATGTCACCGGCGGCGAGGTTACCGCCGACGACCTGCAGAGCGATAGCCCGTACAATACCTATAAGCATGAGGGGCTGCCGCCCACGCCCATCTGCTCTCCGTCGCTCGAGGCGCTCAAGGCAACCCTTGAGCCCACTGACTCCGATGACCTGTATTTCTACATTACGCAGGACGAGGAGTATTTCTCGCAGACCTACGAAGAGCACCAACAGTCTTGGAATTAAACATGAGGATTTTTAGCCCCAAACGATATGTTGCCTCGGTCGACCGCATCGACCTCGATACCCTGTGGGCCGACGGCAAGCGCGCCATTTTGCTCGACCGCGATAACACCCTGGTGCCGCGTGATACCGAGCAGGTTCCCGCTGCCGTCTCGGCTTGGCTCGACGCCGCTCGCTCCAAGGGCTTTAAGCTGTGCATGGTGTCCAACAACTGGCATCGCGACCAGGTCATGGCATCGGCGCGTGAGCTGGGGCTCGAGGCCATCAGCCATGCCATGAAGCCTGCACCGTTTGCTCTCAAGGCCGGTCTTAAACGCTTGGGCGCCACGGCCGATGAGGCTGTGCTGATCGGTGATCAGCTGTACACGGACGTGTGGAGCGGTAACTTTGCCGGCGTCGACACAATCTTGGTAAAGCCGCAGGCAACTCAGGACCTTTGGTATACGCAGATTTTCCGCATCTTTGAGCGCCGGGCCCTGCGCGACCTTCCCTGCGAGGAATAGGTTTCGTCATGTCCCAGCACACCAAGCACGGCTGCGACCATATCTTCTTTATCGGGTTTTTGGGTGCGGGCAAATCGACGCTCGCGCGCAACGTGGGCACCATGTTCAAGCGTCGGTTTATCGATACCGACCGCCTGGTCGTGCGTCGTTGCGGCAAATCGGTAACCGAGATTTTTGAGACCGAGGGCGAGGAGCGTTTTCGCGAGCTCGAGACTTCGGCACTCCGTTCGCTCCAAAGCGAGCGCAGCCTGCTGGTTTCGTGCGGTGGCGGCATTGTCGAGACGCCGGTCAATATCGAGCTCATGCACCAGATGGGTACCTGCGTGTACCTCGAGGGCGATTTTGAGGATTCGATGCGCCAGATCCGCCGCTCCGACACGCGTCCCGATTTCCGCTCGCCCGAGCACGCGGCGCTGCTCTTTGAGCATCGCCGTCCGTTGTATCGTCAAGCTGCCGATCTTACCCTTGATATTCGCAACAAGTCCTTCGAGGACGTTTCCTACCTTTGTGCCGAGATGCTTTTGGAGCGTGGACTGCTATGATTCGCCGTCAACTTATCAATTTCCAAAACCGCAGTGTCGATGTCCGCGTCGGATTGGGCGCGTTCGAGGAGCTGTCGCGCATGTTTGCCTCGGCTGTGGGCAAACCCAAGCGGGCGATGGTGGTTTGGAACAGCGCCACATCCGAGCGTTTTGGCGAGGTTGTCGAGCATGCGCTGGTCGACGCCGGTTTTGCCGTGTCGCCGCTTGTCCTCGAGGTTTCGCCTGCCGGTGCTACGCTGGCCGATGCCGATACCGTTTTTGGCGCCCTGTCGGCTAACGGCATTACCTGCGATGATCTCATTGTCGCTGTCGGTGACACGGCGACCTGCTCGGTCGTTTGCTGGTGTGCCAATCAGTGGTGCGGTCGCACCGAGTGCGCCTTGCTGCCGACGACGTTCGACGCCATGCTCACGGTCGCGACGACCATGAAGCCACTCGTCGCCTCGTCGGCGAATGCGCTTCCCGCTATCGCGTTCCGTCCCGAGCCGGGCTTGGTTGTGTGTGACCTCGAACTTGTTCGCGAAGCGGACCCCGAGGACCTCAAGCTCGGTTATGCGGTACTTGTTGGCACCATGCTTTCGAGCAGCAAGTCCCGTTGGAATCAGTTTACCGAGACCGTCCCCGAGATTCTCGCTGGCGAGGAAGTCGCGCTCGTCAATGCCGTTCAGTGGTCTCAGACTGCCCGCAAGGACGTACTGATGGCCACGAACCCGAGCGCCCGCCATGCGCTCGATTTTGGCAAGACGGGGGAGCGTACCCTGCGCGCCTGCTTGGGCGATGCCGCTTCGCAGGTCCCTGCCTACCAGCTGTTGTCCGAAGGTATGCGCTTTGAGGCGCGCCTAGCACATGATGCCTGCGACTTCGATATCGACTACGTGTTTGAGGTTGATGACTGCCTGGAGGACTTTGGTATCGAGGAGCTTGCCTTCGATCTGGAGCCTGCCGCATATATCGAGGAGTTCCGCAAGCAGCAGTTCGCCCGCTCGAACCGCAGCATGTTGCCGCTGCCCGCGGCACTTGGCGCCATTCGTCTAACGAGCGTTGAGGACGAGGTTCTTGAGCGCCATGCTCACGCCTACTTGGCTTCTCGCAAAGAACTTCTCTAAGTTTTATTGACATCCATCGTCTTTCGTATCATGTTGAGGTGCGGGTTTTCAATCGGTTGCGGATCGCGTGCGAATCCGTCTTTCGATCGGGACCCGTCCCGCTTTTATGAGGACAACAAGAAAGGAATCTGCATGTCTGAGTTTGCTGCCGGTCCTGCCGGTCGTATCGAGCGCGTCCGTGCCCTGATGGCTGAGCGCGGCTACGACGCCATCGTCGTGCGCGACGAGGCCAATCTCCGTTGGCTCACGGGCGTGAAGGGCGTCTTCGATTACACCTTCGAGTTCCCTCACGCCGCGTTTATTACGGCCGATCAGTGCCTGTTCCACACTGACTCGCGCTATCTCAACAGTTTTGAGGAGAACACGCCCGCCGGCAGCCCCTGGGTCTACGACATGGACGAGGGCACCATCCCCGGCTGGGTCGCCGGCAAGATTGCGGCCAACAAATGCCGCGTCTGCGCCGTCGAGGATGACATGCAGATTAACTTCTACCAGGGTATTCAGCGTGGTCTGGAGGACCACTCCGTTGCCTGCATGCTGCCGCTGATGCATGACGACATCCGCAAGATGCGTGCCATCAAGGATGCAGAGGAGATCGAGCTCATGCGCCACGCGCAGTCGATCACCGATGCCGCCTTCCAGCACATGCTCGGCTTTATTAAGCCCGGTATGACTGAGAAGCAGGTCCGCAACGAGCTTGAGAACTTTATGTTCGCCAACGGTGCCGACAGCCTGGCCTTTGGCTCCATCGTCGCGAGCGGTCCCAACACCGCTAACCCGCATGCCGTCCCGAGCGACCGTGTGATTGAGAAGGGCGACTTTGTCCTGATGGACTACGGTGCGGGCTACTGCGACTACCGTTCCGACATGACGCGTACCGTCGTGATGGGCGAGCCCACCCAGGAGCAGCTCGACCTGTACGCGCTCGTGCGCCGTACGCACGAGGAGTGCGTCGCCGCCATCCATCCTGGCGTCGAGGGCAACGACATTTTTAAGCTTTCCAAGAAGATCATCGGCGATGCCGGCTATGGCGATTACTACAACCATGGTCTGGGCCACGGCGTGGGCATCGACATCCATGAGCTGCCCAACTTCAACCGCAGCAAGAACATCATCGAGGTCGGCTCGGTTATCACCATGGAGCCTGGCGTCTACCTGCCCGGCGTGGGCGGCGTTCGCCTGGAGGACTACGGCGTCGTCACCGAGAACGGGTATGAGCCCTTCACCAAGACCCCGCACGACCTGCACGTCATCGATTGCTAATCTACTCCGATAGATTTTAGGGCTTGCCCCAATAATCAACTTTGGAGGCGGGGCGTCCGAAATGATTCGGGCGCCCCGCGTTCTCTTTTTATGCGCTCGCTGCAGCCGCCGTCTGCAAGTGTATAATTTCGCTCGTATGTAATTTGGACGCTTGTGCGTCTCGCCAATAACAAGAAAGGTCGCTATGCCTACTATCTCTACCGCCGACTTCAAGAACGGCCTCGGTCTCCGCATTAAGGACAAGGTCTACACCATCGTCGAGTTCCAGCACGTCAAGCCGGGCAAGGGCGGCGCTTTCGTGCGCTACAAGACCCGCGACATCAAGAGCGGCCGCGTCGTCGAGAACACCTGCAACGCCGGCACCAAGTTCGAGAGCGTCATGCTCACCACCCGTGAGTTCCAGTACCTCTACAACGACGGCGCTGACTACATCTTCATGGACAACGAGTCTTACGAGCAGGTTCCCGTTCCCGAGGACATGGTGGGCGAGAACGCCAAGTGGCTGCGCGAGAACGACACCTGCCAGCTACTCTTCGCCGACGACGAGCTCATGGGCGTGACCCCGCCGATGTTCATCGAGACCACCATCGTTCAGACCGACCCGGGCTTCAAGGGCGACACCGTCCAGGGTTCCACCAAGCCGGCCACCATCGACACCGGCGCCGTCATCCAGGTCCCCATGTACCTCAACGAGGGCGAGGTCATCAAGGTTGACACCCGCGACGGCAAGTTCGTCTCCCGCGTCTAGCAACCAACTCTTCTAGGAGGACTCATGCCCCAGGAAATCAAGATTGACGGCATCGGCATTTCGCCTGATGTTCTGACCGCCATCGTCTCGCGCGCCGTCACGGATGTCGAGGGCATCGCCTCCGTGGGCGTCAAGGACCTTGCCACCAACCTTGTCTCCATGATGCTTTCGTCCAAGGCCCCGGCATCCGAGCCGGCGGTCGAGGCCGAGGTCATCGGCGACAAGCTCGCGCTCACCGTGCGCGTCGTGGTGTTCTTTGGCTATCCGTTCAAGAAACTCGCCGAGGCCGTTCGCGCCGCCGTGGTTGCCGCTATCGACGCCCAGGTTGGCGTCGAGGTCGAGCGTGTTGACGTTTGCATCGATGGCCTCGTTTTCCCCAAGGAGTAACCTTTGAGCCTTAAGGTTTATCGCGGGCGTACGCTTGCCCGCAGTCAGGCGCTGCAGCTGCTGTTCCAGGCCGAGGCCACGGACAGCCCGCTCGAGCGCGTCCTCGAGGGCGATTTCCTGATCTCGAAGGGTCCCCTCGACCCCTATGCGCTGGAACTGTGCCGCGGTGCCTACGAGCACATCGACCGCATCGACTGCGCCTTGCGCTCCGTCGCCAAGAACTGGGATCTTATGCGCATGCCCGGTGCCGACCGCAATCTGCTGCGCATCGCCGTTTATGAGATGCGCTTCCTCACCGACGAGGAGGTCTCGGACGCCATCGTGATTAATGAGGCCGTCGAGCTTGCCAAGGCCTATGGCACCGATCAGTCCGCGTCGTTTGTCAATGGTGTGCTGGGCAAGATTGCTCGTAGCGAGGAGCTGCCGGGCGAGGACCTGTATCAGGAGCTGCTGGCCGAGGACCGTGCCCGCGAGGAGGCCCAGGCCGCCGAGGCTGCCGAGGCTGCCGCAAAGGTTGCCGCCGCTCAGGCTGCGGCCGGCGTTCTCGACGAGGATGCTGAGGTCGCCGAGGCCGAGACCGGTACCGTCGAGGAGTAGCCATGCCAGAGGGTTCCGTCCGTAACTTCGACGAGATCTCGGACCGCTTGGACCAGATCATCGCGACCGTTCGTTCTAAGGATACCTCCCTGGAACGTTCGCTCGATCTGTTTGATGAGGCGATCGAACTGGGCTCCCGTGCGGTCGATATGGTCGACAAGTTTGAGCTGACGCCTCGTGAGGCCGATAAGCTCGAGCAGGAATACGATGAGGATGCGGCAAATGAATCCAAGGATAGCCAGGCCGCGTCCCCGGATACGAATGGTTGATGGCATTCATGAAACGTGTGCGTCTCGATGACGAACTGATTTCACAGGGCATCTGCGCCGATCGCGCGGATGCCCTTCGCACTCTTATGGCCGGCTTGGTCTCGAGTGGCGGCGAGCGTTTGACCTCGCCGGGCCTTAAGGTGACGCCCGGCCTGCCCCTACACGTGAAGGGCCGTATTCCCTACGTGGGGCGCGGCGGGCTTAAGCTCGAGGGCGCGCTCGATGCGTTTGGGATTGATCCGACGGACCTTGCTTGCCTCGATGTGGGATGCTCCACGGGCGGCTTTACCGATTGCCTGCTCAAGCGCGGCGCTGCGACTGTCGTCTCGGTCGACGTGGGTCGCGCCCAGTTTGATTGGTCGTTGCGTCAAGACGATCGCGTGACGCTCCACGAGCGCACCAACGTGACACAGCTGCCCGAGCTCGGTTACGGCGGCGCTATCGACCTGGCCGTGTGCGATGTGTCGTTTACGAGTATCGCGAATATCATCGACGCCGTGCTGGCGTGCCTCAAGCCTTCGGGTTCGTTTTGCACGCTTGTAAAGCCCCAGTTTGAGGCGCCGGCTTCGCTGGTGGGCGAGGGCGGTATCGTGACCGACCCCGCCGTCCGCCGCGATACGCTCGTGGCGGCGATTGAACTCTTTGCCGCCAAGGGCCTGTTCCCGCTCGACGTGTGCGTGTCGCCCATCCATGGCGCCAAGGGCAACGTTGAGTTTTTCCTGTACGGCACGAGGTTTGCCACCGGTGACCGCACCGACGACGAGCTGCAATCCCAGGTATCGGTTTTGAGCGAGAAAGCTGCAACGCTATGAAGGTCTTTCTGGTTCCCAATTACTACAAACAAGAGGCGGTCGAGAGCGGCCTGATGCTCGAGCTTTGGCTTTCGCGCCAGGGCTACGAGGTCGCATGGGCTGCCGATCAGCGCTCCAAGATCCAGAGTACGCCCGATGTTGACGATGCCGACCTGGTCATTACGCTCGGCGGCGACGGTACGCTGCTGCGCGCCGCCCGCATTCTTAACTACCGCGAGATTCCCATTTTGGGTCTTTCCTATGGTCATTTGGGTTTTTTGACGGCCGCGAGCCCCGAGGAGCGCGACATTTTGCAGGTCGTGAGTGATGCCCTGTCCGGCGAGCTCCATGTGAGTCGCCGCGCCACCATCGCCGCCGATATCGTCTCGGTACGCGAAGACGGTACGAAGGATGTCGTGCGCACGTTTGCCCTCAACGATATGGCGCTTACGCGCGGACCCCTGTCCGATATGGTCGAGTTCGATATCACGGTGTCCGGCCATCATATCGACCGCCTGCGTGGCGACGGCGTGGTTGTATCGACGGCGACTGGCTCCACCGGCTATGCGCTTTCCGCCGGCGGACCCATCGTCAGCCCCGATTACACGGGCATGGTCTGCGTGCCCATCGCCCCGCATACCATTCAAGCTCGCGCCTTTTTGACCTCGCCGAGCGATGTCGTCGAGATCTTTATGTCCAATGACCGCCCGAGCGTGCCGGCGATCGCCATCGATGGACAGTTTATTACCTGCGATGGCACGGTCGAGAGCGTGGCCGTGCGTCGCGGTCCCGGCGATGTGCTGCTGCTGGATTACGGCCCCGAGAGCTTCTACAACTCGGTGAGCCGCGTGTTCTACGGAGTGCGTCATGATCGATGAGCTGCAGGTTTCCAACATTGCACTCATTCGCGAGGCGACGTTGGTGCCAAGCGCGGGTCTAACGGTTCTGACTGGAGAAACCGGCGCCGGTAAGACCGCGTTGCTCTCGGCGCTCAAGCTCATTTTGGGCGAGCGCGCGGATTCGTCGACAGTGCGCGAGGGCGAGACGCTTGCCAGCGTCGAGGCGCGTCTGTTTGACGGACCGCACGACACGGAGGGCTTCACCGTGCAGCGCAGCCTTTCTGCCGAGGGCCGCAGCCGCGTAAAAATTGACGGCCGCATCGCCAGCGTGCGTGAGCTTTCGGAGCGCGTTGGCGTGATGATGGATCTGTGCGGCCAGCACGAGCACCAGCGTCTGCTCGACCCGGCGCACCATGTTGCCATGGTCGATGCCTGGGCAGGGCGCCCTGCACTCGAGGCGCTCGGGCACTACCGTGCTTGCTTTAAAGCCTCGCGCGCGGCTGCTAAGGAGGTCCGTCGCGTCGAGGAGGCCTCGCGTGCGCAGGGGAGTCGCGTCGAGGAGGCGCGCTTTGCCCTGGAACGTATCGCCGAGGTCGACCCCAAACCGGGTGAGTATGAGGAGCTCGAGGAACTGCTGCCTCGATCCGAGCATGCCGAGGTGCTGGTGGCCACGGCCAACGATGCCCATGCGTCGCTTGCGGCCGAAGGGGGAGCGCTCGATGCCGTGAACAGTGCCGTGGCGGAGCTTTCCCGCATGGCTGCCGTCGATCGCAAGCTGGGCGACATTGCCGATGCGCTTTCGGATGCCTGCATCTCGCTCGAGGATTGCGCCAACGAGTTGCGCGCCTATCGCGATGGAGTCGCCTTTGATCCGCGCGAGCTGGCTCGTATGCGCGAGCGCTATTCTGATCTTAAGGGCCTGCTGCGTCAGTGGGGGCCCACCATGGACGATGTCTTTGCCATGCGCGATCGTTCCCAAGAGCTGCTGTCGCTGGTAGACGATGGTGATGAGCAGGTCAAGAAGTCTCGCGAAGTGCTTGGCGCGGCGGAGCGTGAACTGTTCGCCGCCGCCAAGGCGCTTAAGCGTGCGCGGAATATGGCAGCTCCTCGTTTTTGTCATGAGGTTGGCCGTCAGATGGCGCGCCTGGAGATGGGCGGCGCCGAGCTCGTTTGGGAGTCGCGCGATCTTCCGCGTGCCGAGTGGACACCGGCGGGCCCTTCGAGCTACGAGCTTTTGTATCGCAGTGGTGCCGGATTGACGCCACGCCCCCTGCGCCGCATTGCGTCGGGCGGCGAGCTGAGCCGCGTTATGCTGGCGAGCAAGGTTGTCCTCGGTAACGCGGACGGCGTGGATACACTGGTATTCGACGAGGTCGATGCCGGTGTCGGAGGCTCTACTGCACGTGCCCTCGCGAGCGTGTTGGCAGATCTCGCCGCTACGCATCAGGTGATTGTCGTAACCCATCTGGCACAGGTCGCCGTCATGGCCGACAAGCACTACGTGGTGAGTAAAGAACCCGGAGACGTACCCCAGACGCATCTGGATGAGGTGGCTGGGGATGCCCGCACCGCAGAGATCGCCCGTATGCTGAGCGGCGATCAATCGGCGGCAAGCCTGGCACACGCCAGGCAGATGTTGGAAGAAGCGCGTGCTTAGGCCGAGCCGTCGGTGCTGGTGGCAAAATATCAGTAATTGTTGCCCCGTCACTTGCTTGTCTGGCCCGACCGTCAAAAACTATGCCGGTTTACTACGATGAATCGGCGTAGCTCGAGCACAGCTAAAATTGTAAAAAGAAAACCGCAGGTAGAACGCCTGCGGTTTTCTTTTAAAATGGGATGTGGTCGCATATTCCGATTTCATCGTAGTAAACCGGCATAGTTTTGTGGGAACGGTACATAACGTCCCCTGCTAAAACCTATTCCACGACCTTATCCGGCTGGATGAGCTCCTCGTAGTAGCTGATATGCTCGCGGGCGTCTTCAATCTCGGGCAGCAGGAAGTTGTAGATAACCTCGATGATCATCGTGGCGCTCATCTTGGAGAACGCAAAGTCGCCCGTGGTGAGCAGCGCCTCGTGGTTCACGGTATTAAAGGTGTAATCGGCCAAGCGAGCAAGCGGTGACTTGCTGTCGCTGCTGATGACGACTACGGTGGCACCACAGCCGCGAGCCGCTTTTGCCATGCGATTAAGCCGGCGCGACTTGCCGGAGTTCGAGATCAGCACGATGACGTCGCCGGGGCGCAGCGTAAGCGCAAACCCAATCGAGGTCTCGCTGATGGTGCTTGCCATGCAGCGAAGGCCCAGCTGCGAAAACTTAAACGTCGCGTCGAGTGCGACGGCGTTGGTGTTGCCTACGGCTGCAAACTCGATAGCCCCTGCGTTCTTAAACGCGTGCACGACGGCTGTCAGCGTGTCGTGATCAATGCCATCGATAGTCGCATTAAGCTCGCTGACCTTGGCAGCGAGAATATTCTTGAGGCTTTGCTCCATATTGTCGAGCGAGACCTCGTCGGTGAGGCCTTCATTGCGCTGGCTCTCCAGATCGCGCGCCAGCGAAAACTGAAAACTGCGAAAACTGCCAAAACCCAGTTTGCGGCAGAAGCGCGAGACGGTTGCCTCGGAGGTTGCGGCAGCGCGCGAAAGCTGGGCGGCTGTCAGACGCGGTGCCTCGGACTGGTGCTCTAGGATATAGTCGACAATGCGCTGCTCGGACTCGCTGTACCCCCTGTGCATACTAATAAGGGAGAGTGCGCTCTTGCTGCTATCGGACATGGGATGGCTCCTGGCTGGCATAAAAATCGGACTTGTTTTGTAATTTCGTAGTATAGGGGCATTTTCAGTTACAAGATACACCTTGCCGTTTCAATAGTTGATGGTAAACTTTCATCGACCGTTTACGGTTATGAAAGAACCTTTCACCGGAGTAATGAGCCTTATTGCTTCTCATAAAAGCGGTGGCTTGGTATCTTTCAGGTGTGGAAAAACGCGCATGGAAGCGCGTGTAGGGGAGCGCCTGCGGGCGCAGTACTCAAGAAGGAGGGACACATGGCTAAGTTTGACATCATCGCCGCCACCGGTTGCCCGACCGGCATCGCGCACACCTTCATGGCGAAGGAGGCGCTGGAGAAGGCAGCTGCCGAGCGCGGTCTGACCATTAAGGTCGAGACCCATGGCCAGGTCGGTGTCGAGAACGAGCTTACCAAGAGTGAGATCGCTGGTGCCAAGGCCGTCGTCGTCGCAGCCGATAAGGATGTCCAGGCAGAGCGTTTCGCCGGTAAGCCCATGGTTTCCGTTGGCGTTTCCAAGGCTCTGTCCGTCGAGGCTGCTGGCAAGCTGATCGATCGCGCCCTCGCCGCCAAGGGCGACGACACGGTTGCGGCTGCTGCCGATGTTGAGGATGAGGTTGAGGAGAAGGAGTCCATCGGCCACATCATCTATAAGCACCTCATGAACGGCGTCAGCCACATGCTGGTCTTCGTCGTTGCCGGTGGCGTCCTGACCGCCGTTTCGTTCCTGTGGGGCATCACGTCCTTCGATTCGACGGCTGCCGACTACAACAGCTTCGCCGCGATGCTCAAGATCATCGGCGGCATTGCCATGAACCTGATGGTTCCCGTGCTTTCCGCCTATATCGCCGAGTCCATCGGCAAGCGTCCGGCGCTCGTTCCCGGCTTTGTTGCCGGTATGATCGCCATCCAGGGCCTGCCCGTTAACGCCGATACACACATGATCGATGCTGGCGGCACGGGCGTGGGCTTCGGCTTCCTCGGCGGCATCGTCGGCGGCTTCCTCGCTGGTTATGTCATCTTGCTGCTCGAGAAGGTTTTTGCCAAGCTGCCCAAGAACCTGGACGGCCTCAAGGCCATCTTCCTGTACCCGCTGTTCTCGACTGCTATCGTCGGTCTGGTCATGCTCGGCATCTCCGGCCCCATGGCTGCCATCAACACCGCCATGATGGACTTCCTCAAGGGTCTGTCTGCCTCTGGCGCTGTTGTCCTGGGTCTTGCTATCGGCTGCATGTGCGCCTTTGACATGGGCGGCCCGGTCAACAAGGCTGCTTACGTCACCGGTACAGCCATGCTCACCGAGGCCCTGGCTGCTGGTGTCGGCACCGACACCTATAACTTCGGCACCAACTTCATGGCTGCCGTCTCTGCCGCCTGTATCGTTCCGCCGCTGATCACCACCTTTGCCGTCATCGTCGGCAAGAAGTACTTCAGCCAGGAGGATCATGACGCCGGTGTCGTCAACCTTATCCTTGGCTGCACCCACATCACCGAGGGCGCCATTCCGTTCATGACCAAGAACATCTGGCCCGTCATGCCCATCATGATGCTCGGTTCCTCCATCGCCTCGATCCTGACCATTATGTTCAACGTCCACGATCCGGCGCCCCACGGTGGCTTCCTGGTCCTGCCTGTTGTCGAGAACGGTCCGCTTTGGGTCCTCGCGATCCTCATCGGCGCCGTGGTCGGTGGCATCCTGTTCGTCGCTTTCAAGAAGTATGACTTCGAGAAGAACCAGAAGGCCGCTCCCGCCAAGCCGGTCGAGGCTCCCAAGGCCGCTGCCGTCGAGGCCTCCAAGGCCGAGGCTGCCGGCTTCGTGAAGGTCGAGAATGTCTTTGTCGCCGAGGACTTCGCTTCTCGTGACGAGGCTCTGAGCTTCGTTTCCAACCAGGCCGTCAAGGCCGGTATCGCAAACGACGCCGACGCCGTGATGAACGCCTTCCTGGCTCGCGAGGCCGAGGGCACCACGGGCATGATGGAGGGCTTCGCTATCCCGCATGCCAAGTCCGATGCCATTACCGAGGCTGCTGTCATCGTCGTCAAGGACGACTCTGGCGTGACCGGTTGGGATACCATGGACGGCGCTCCCGTCAACGTGGCTATTGCCCTGCTCATCCCCGGTGCCCAGGCCGGCACCACGCACCTCAAGATCCTGTCCAAGGTCGCTGAGGCGCTCATGGACGAGGACTTCCGTGCCACCGTCAAGGGTTCCTCCGACGCCGCCGAGATCGCCAAGACGATCAACGCCCGTCTGGTCTAAACCCGCAGTACGCGTAAAACATCGCTCCCTGCATACAAGGCGGAGACCCCCTCTAGGGCCTCCGCCTATTTCTACCTCTCCCACAAGTTGCGGTGAAATAGGGACTGTTTAAACGATTCAACTCCAAATGCAGTCCCTATTTCACCGCAACTTAGAAGAAAGGGATAGCGCGGCCTGTCTATCGGGTCGTCCGTGCGGATTAATATTCAGCCAGAATTCCGTTCTCACGATATTACTCTGGACCGACCAAGTTTCCGCAGCTTGCCTGCCGGGCGGGGCGGTTAAGTTTGTCGCGAGTTCCGCACGCAAAGGAAAGCACTTAATGTGCTTTCCGTCTTGCGCAGGACTGTAGAGCAGCAAACTTAACCGCCCCGCCCGGCGGGCGAGCGTGCAGGAACGACATCTGTCCAACAATTCGTCCGAAACATAATGAAAAACAGTTTGATGTGAGTTAATATAAACAACGTCGTTTATCTGACTCCTGCCGCATGCATGACAGGGGTTAAACACAAAAAAGGAGTCAATTATGGTTTCTGAGAAGGCTACCCTCGTCAATCCGCAGGGTCTTCACATGCGTCCGGCCGGCCTCTTCGCCTCCACCATGGGCAAGTACGCCTGCGACGTGACGGTCGTCACCCCCGAGAAGGAGGTCAACGGCAAGTCCCCGATGGCCCTCATGGCTGCTGGTATCCCTTGCGGTACCGAGGTCGAGGTCAAGTGCGACGGCGCCGACGAGGCCGAGGCTCTGGCTGCTGCCATCGAGCTCATCAAGAGCGGTCTTGGCGAGTAGAACTCAAACGGGTCGCATGTTGAACAACTAAGTTCATATTTGGGGGCGCAGTGACCTGTTTTAAGGAAGCTGCGCTCTTTTGTCATGGATATGGCAAAACGCTTTATCACATGACACGGAGAGAGGAATGGGAATGTATCAGGGAGTCAACGCTTCCGAGGGCATCGGTATCGGCACCGTCATGGTCGCCGTCGATCCCGACTTGACGTTTGAGCCGCACGAGGTTGCTGATTCGGCAGCAGAGAAGGAGCGCTATCAGTCCGCTCTTTCGGTCTTCTGCGAGAAGACCCAGGCTCAGGCCGATCACATGAAGGAGACGGTGGGCGAGGCCGAGGCCGAGATCATGAGCGGACACATTGTCCTGGCTCAGGACCCGGGCATGACGGACGCCATCAACGCCGCCATTGACGGCGGCACCTGCGCCGAGCAGGCGCTCATGGACACCTCGACCATGTTCGAGAACATGTTCCTGTCCATGGACGACGAGATGTTCCGTCTGCGCGCGGCCGACATCGCCGACATCCGCACCGGTATTCTGGCCGAGCTGCTGGGCAAGGAGGTCGTCGACCTCTCCGTCCTGCCCGAGAACACCGTCGTTGTCGTGCACGACCTTACGCCGTCCATGACCGCCACGATCGATAAGGCCCACGTTGCCGGCATCGTCACCGAGACCGGTGGCCGCACTTCGCACTCCGCGATCATCGCGCGCGCCCTCGAGATTCCGGCCGTCCTTTCGGTCTCTAACAGCTGCACCGCGCTTCGCAACGGTATGACCGTCGTCGTCGACGGTGGCAAGGGTGTTGTCGAGGCCGATCCCGACGAGGAGACGCTCGCTGCCTACACCGCCAAGGCCGAGGCCTTTGCTGCCGAGAAGGCAGCCCTCGAGGCCTTCCGCGGCAAGCCGTCCGTGACTGCCGATGGCATCAAGAAGATCATCGCCTGCAACATCGGTAACCCCGATGACGTGCCCAACGCGCTCGATCACGATGCCGAGGCTATCGGTCTGTTCCGCTCCGAGTTCCTGTTCATGGACTCTGCCGAGCTTCCTTCCGAGGAGGAGCAGTTCAACGCCTATCGCAAGGTCGCCAGCGCGCTCAAGGGCGCTCCGGTCATCATCCGCACGCTCGATGTGGGTGGCGACAAGGAGATTCCGTACCTGCACATGGTCAAGGAAGACAACCCCTTCATGGGCTTCCGCGCCGTGCGTTACTGCTTGGCCAATCCCGACCAGTACAAGGTCCAGCTCCGTGCTCTGCTGCGCGCCAGCGCCTTCGGTGACGTCAAGATCATGATCCCGCTCGTCACCTGCGTCGAGGAGGTCGTGGCTGTCAAGGAGCTCGTCGAGCAGTGCAAGGCCGAGCTGACCGAAGAGGGTCGCAAGTTCAACGAGAACATCGAGGTCGGCATCATGGTTGAGACGCCTGCCGCTTCGTTGCTCGCTGACCGCCTGGCCGAGGTCGCCGACTTCTTCTCCATCGGCACCAACGACCTGATCGGCTACACCATGTGCGCCGACCGTGGCAACGACACCATCTCCAACCTGTACCAGGTGTACTATCCCGCCGTGCTCCGCTCGCTCAAGAACATCATCGAGAGCGGCGTGAAGGCCGGCATCATGGTCGGTATGTGCGGCGAGGCCGCTGCCGATCCGCTGCTTGAGCCGCTGCTGATCAGCTGGGGCCTGGAGGAGTTCTCGATGAGCGCTCCGTCGATCCTGCGCGCCCGCAAGACCATCGGCCAGTGGACCAAGGCCGAGTGCGACGAGCTCGCCGAGAAGGCGCTCGCCTGCAACACTGCCGCCGAGGTCAAGGCGCTGCTCGAGTCCGCAGCTCGTTAATTTGGTATCAGAGGTAACCGCGTGGTTGGAATGGGCCGGCCACGCGGCCCTCACATATACAGGGGGTACTGTAAATGTTCTACACGCTAACCGCTAATCCGGCTGTCGACATGACGGTTTCGAGCTCTCCGCTCGAGCCCGACGAGAACGTCCGCACCGGCTCGGCCAGCTACACGGCCAACGGCAAGGGCCTTGATGTGTCCTTTGCCTTTAAGAAGATGGGCGTCGACACCGTCGCGCTCGGCTTCTTCGCCGGCTTCACGGGCAAGTTCATCGTCGAGGAGGTCATGAATCTGGGTTGCCTGTGCCGCCCGGTCTGGACCGACGGTATCACGCGCATTAACACCTACGTCAACGATGGCCAGCACGAGTACGGCATCCTCAACCCCGGCGCTCCTATTACGCCGCAGCACCAGGAGGAGCTCTACAACATCCTGGACACCGCGGGCGATCTTGAGTGCCTGATCGTCTCTGGTTCCGTGCCTCCCAAAGCTACGCCCGACTTCCTGGCTCAGGTCATGGAGCACGCTCAGGCTCGTGGCGCCGACGTCGTCCTGGACCTGTCCTCTGACAAGCTCAAGGAGCTCGCTCACAAGAAGCCGCTGCTCATCAAGCCGAACCATCACGAGATGAAGGCCATCTTCGGCGTGCCGGTCGACACCGACGACGAGGTCCGCGTTGCCATGAAGCTCGCCCACGACGCCGGCGTCCAGAACGTGCTGCTCACCCGTGGTAGCCGCGGCGACGCCTACTTCTCCAACGGCGAGGACATCTGGTATGCCAAGCGTGAGTTCAACATCAAGCTGGTCTCTTCCGTCTGCGCCGGCGACTGCACCCTTGCTGCGTTCCTGCACAAGTGGTACAGGGATCGCGACAACGTCGAGGAGGCCATGAAGCTCGCTATGGCCACCGGTGCTAACGTTGCCGAGTCCGTGGGCATTGGCGACTTTGGTCACGTTGACGAGTACAGCAAGCGCGTTGCTGTCCGTAAGCTCGATCGCAAGTAAGCGAAAAGCGACAAATTCATGCGCATGCGGCGTCCTGACTTCGGTCGGGGCGCCGTTTTTTTTTCGTGGGAAAAGTGAGATGAAACTGACCTTCACCGCTTTCACACCGTTCACCGAGTTGTTGTAGCCTTTTGCCGAAGCGTGGAATATACTTTCATTAACACGATGCTTCGTGAAAGGAACATTCATGATTTACACGCTCACTGCAAACCCCGCTATTGACTACAACATCGCCTGCGACGGCCTTTCCGCCAATACCGTTACGCGCACCCGCAACGCGGTCTACACCCCCAACGGCAAGGGTCTCAACGTCTCGTTTACGCTCGACCACTACGGCGTCGACACCACGATCCTGGGCTTCTTCGCCGGCTTCTCGGGTGAGTTCATCGTTAAGGGCGCCGAGGCCCTTGGCGTGCCCGTCAAGCCCGTGTGGACCGACGGCATCACGCGTGTCAACGTGTTCCTCAATGCCGGTCCCGACACCGAGTACAACATGGTCAACGCAGGCGCCGCCATCAATGCTGCCAACGAGCAGGAGATGTTTGAACTTATTGATTCGCTCGACGACATGACTTGCCTGGTTATCAGCGGCTCGCTGCCCCCTAACACCTCCGAGGGTTTTCTGGCCGAGGTCCTGCGTCGCGTGAAGGCAAAGGGCGCCGAGTTCGTGCTCGATATCTCGAGCCATCAGCTGGTCGACCTCATTGCTATGGAGCCGCTGCTCATTAAGCCCAACGACGACGAGTTGCTCGACATTTTTGGCATTAAGGTGAGCGGTGGCGACGACGAGTCCGTCAAGGGCGCCATGGCCGAGCTGCACGCCAAGGGCGCCAAGAATGTGCTGCTGACCCTCGGTGGCGACGGCGCGTACTTCTCCAACGGCGAGCACATCTGGTTTGCCAACCGTACCTTTGAGGTCAAGCTGCTGTCGACTGTCTGCGCCGGCGATTCCTCGCTCGCTGCCTTCTTGTCCGTGTGGCACGACGCCCCCGAGCGCGTCGAGGACGCCCTTCGCCTTTCGATGGCCACCGGCGCCAATGTGGTTGAGTGCCCTGGCTTGGGCGATTTTGCCAAGGTGGATGAATACAAGAAGAACATCGAAGTTCGCCAGGTCTGCTAGCCGCATCAAAAAATCGTTGCCGAACACCCGCTTTGGATTTCCGAGGCGGGTGTTTTTTGCGCTCTGAACGTATGTGGCGTCTGCTGTCTCGTTTTATCGAATCGACGACGCGATTGCGTGTGCGCGCTTTCCCGTTTCTTGTTAGACTTCTTGAGAACCATCGATTAACGCTTGCAAGCGCAGGAGGCCATTGGTATGTGCAATGTTTCGCTCAACGGTACGCAGCCGACCGATGCCTCCATCCGTGTCCTGCGCGCGCTCGAGGCAGCCGGTCTTGAGGGTTGGTACGTAGGCGGTTGGGTGCGCGATGCCCTGATGGGGCGTCCCAGCCACGATGTTGACATGTGCTGCAGCGGCCTGTGGCAGGAGTCCAAAGCGGCGCTCGAGGCAGCGGATATTGCCGTGGTCGAGTCTGGCATTAAATTCGGTGGCATTACGGCCATTTGCGATGGCGAGCGCATTGAGGTCACCACCTACCGCCTGGACGGCTTTTACACCGATGGTCGCCATCCCCAGAGTGTGGAGCGTGCGGCGTCGCTTGAGGACGATCTGGCGCGCCGCGACTTTACCGTCAATGCCATGGCATGGCATCCCGTGCGCGGCCTTGTCGACCGCTACGATGGCCAGGGCGACCTGAAGCGCAAGCTCATCCGCGCCGTCGGGGATCCTAAGCGTCGTTTTAACGAGGACGCGCTTCGCATGCTGCGCGCGGTGCGTTTTGCCTGCCGTCTGGATTTTATGATCGAGCCTAAGACCAAACAGGCACTTGCCGAGTGCGCGCCGCTTCTCGATGCCGTGGCACGCGAGCGCGTGGGCATTGAGCTTGAGGGCATTCTTTCGACCGGCCACGGGGGAGACGCGATGCTGCGCTACCCCGAGCTTGTTTGCGCCGCCGTGCCCGAGCTCGCGCCCGCTCGCGGGTTTGACCAGCGCAGTGTCTATCATGCGTTTAACGTCTACGAGCATATCGCCCGCGTGCTGACGGTGGCAGGGGAGCTGGCGCTGTGCGACGGCATCGCGCCCTCGTCGAGCCTTATGTGGGCGGCGTTTTTGCACGACGTCTCCAAGCCCGATTGCTTTACGGTCGACCATGCGGGCAGCGGACACTTCTACGGTCATCCCGAGCTCGGCGCCAAAAAGGCGCGTGTCATCATGGATCGCCTGGCGCTCTCGCACGATTTGGTGCGCGATGTGTGCCTACTGATCAAATACCATGACAAGCCGCTGCGTCCCGAGCGATCCTGCCTGCTCAATATGATGCGCTCTCTTTCGGGCGAGGGTGTCGATACGCCGCGTCTGATGGACGAGCTCATGGACCTTAAGCGTGCCGACACGCTCGGCAAGGCGCCCTCGTGCTTCTATTACGTCGAGACGATTGAGGAGATGCGCGCGCTGACTCGCGAGCTGCTGGCGGCGGGGGAGCCCTATACGCTCAAGATGCTTGCCATCAATGGCGGCGACTTGATTCGCGCCGGCGTCAAGCCAGGGCCGGAACTGGGGCAGCTGCTCAACGCCGCCCTCGATGCCGTGATCGAAGACAACATTCCCAACGAGCGCGAGGCCCTCCTGGCCAACCTCAACCTGGGGTAGTTAATTTGGGACGGGGCTTTTATCTGCGCTTTCCATAACCTCACGACAAAATCTGGGCAATTTGGAATTTCTTCTTGCGCTCGCGTTTTTTGTCCCGTAATATATTTCCTCGCAGCACGGCAGTGCAGATGTCATGTGGCCCGTTCGTCTAGCGGTTTAGGACGCCGCCCTCTCAAGGCGGAGATCACCAGTTCGAATCTGGTACGGGCTACCACTTCTTTTCTGCTGAGGCTTATGGCCCGTTCGTCTAGCGGTTTAGGACGCCGCCCTCTCAAGGCGGAGATCACCAGTTCGAATCTGGTACGGGCTACCATGAATTAGAGACCCGGACTTCCCACGGAAGTCCGGGTTTTTTATTTCCGAGCAACCCATCTGCAATTCCCATTTGGCCCATAGCTTTTCGTTCTGCTTGTGGCCCTTGCGGGTACAATATGCAAGATATTTGGACGGTCAGAAGGAGCCTCATGAAGGAGTCCTCTCAGCATACATCTAAGCCCCAGGTCGAGGTTGAGGCCTCAGGCGGCGATGACAACAAGAGTGCACGTCGCGGTGCCATTTTTATCGGCGTCGTGCTGGTTGGCTATATCGTCTATCTGGTCGTGACCGGGCAGATGGGGCAGTTTTGGGCCGCCATGTCGAGCGTCCAAGCCCCGTGGCTCGTTGCTGCATGCTTTTGCATGTTCCTGTACCTGTTCTTTGGCATCGTTGCCTATGCGATCGCCGTCTGGCTCGATCCCAATTCGCCCGTCGGCATTCGCGACCTGATCTCGGTCGAGGCGAGCGGTATCTTCTTTGGCAACCTGACGCCCATGATGATGGGCTCCACGCCTGCCCAGATCTACCGCCTGACCAAGGCTGGCCAAAACGTCGGCGAGGCCGGTGCCACGCAGTTCACGCGCTTTATCGTGTATCAGTTTGGCCTCGTTGCCTGGGGTGCCATTCTGCTGCTTGCCCGCATGCCGTTTTTCGCCGAGCGCTATGGCGACATGACGCTGCTGTGCGTCTTTAGCTTTGGCGGTCACTGCTGCATTCTGCTTGGCATCTTTGCCGTCGCGCTCATGCCCAAGACCGTCACGCGCGTCGCGCACTGCATCATCAATTGGCTCGAGCGAATGGGCGTCTCGGCCACCAAGATCGAGGGCTGGCGTACGTTTGTCGACGGCGAAATCTACTCGTTCTCCGAGAAGTTCAAGCTTTCGGCCGGCCACTTTTCGTCCATGCTGCTCACGGTGGTCATCACCATGTTGCAGCTGGCGTTTTTCTACCTCGTGCCGTATTTTCTGATGCTTGCCTTTGGCCACCACGAAGTCGACTTTTTCTCGGTCATGGCCGCGAGCGCCTTTGTTCAGCTCCTGAGCTCTGCTGTTCCCCTGCCCGGTGGCACCGGCGGCGCCGAGGGCGGCTTCGCACTGTTCCTGGGTCATTTCTTTGGATCGGCATCGACCGCTGGTTATCTGCTGTGGCGCCTCATTACGTTTATTGCGCCGACTATTTTGGCCGCGCCCCTGCTGGGCCTCAAGAGTGCTCACAACGAGAGTATCCATGCACGCTGGGATCGCGTGATGCGCAAGCTCGGGCGAACGCCTCAGGCGTCCTCTAAGCCTGCAAAGCCCCATTCTGTGCATGCGGTTACCGTGGATCCCAATCAGCATGCTCAGAAGGCTTCTGGGGCCGCCAAACCGGCGCATAAGGCCTATGTGCGCCAGACAGGCGACGGCATTCGTGTGTCCCCGGCTGCTTTGAACAAAAAGAAACTCCCTAAGGCGTAATAGTTGGTCGTGCGTTCTTCATGTTGCCGGGCATTTATGTGCCGGATGGGGGATAATCCTCTTACGTAGATTAACTCTCATCTGTTGATGAATGCTCGCATTCAGAAGGGACTCATCCATGGCCACCAGCAAACCGCGCCTCGACCGCCGCATCGTTCGCAGCCGCAATGCCATCCTTTCTGCGTTTGAGCGCCTGTTGATGGATAAGCCGCTTGCCGACATTACGGTGAGTGCTATCGCGCGTGAGGCAAATGTCGACCGCAAGACCTTTTACGTACACTTCGGTACGGTTGACGGCCTGCTCGATGCCATCGCCGTTGATGTGGTGGAGATGATTGCCGACTCGGTCGAGAAAACGCTTGCTTCCATGGACGGCGACACGAACGAGCGCGCCCTCGGAGCGGCGGCAACGTTTTTTAAGACCATCAACGAGGCACTTTGCAATAACCTCGTGCTCAATCGCCAGTTGATTGAGAACATCCCGCTCGACGATTTTATGACGCGTTTGCGCGTGCCGCTCGAGCACGAGATCGCCGAGCGCGACTTGCTGCCCCATGGCCTCAAGGACGAGATGTTCGACTATTATCTGGCGTTTTTACTTTCGGGCATTATCGGCATTTACCGAACGTGGGCGCTCTCTGATGGCTCGGTGCCCATCGAGCGTATCTCGGAGGTCGCTAACGATTTGACGTTGAACGGCCTGTCGAGCCTGGAGTCTCGCTTGGAATAGACCTTCTGTTGGCAACTGACTTTCTGTTGGCAACTGCTTCCATCAGACCCTTAATGAGTTGCGGTAAAATAGTGTCTGTTTTTGCTGGCAGAAGGCATAATCAGACACTATTTCACCGCAACTTAGGGGATATATGTCATATATGGCGCGGGCGCCCCAAAATACCTTGGGGCGCCCGCGCGTTTGTATTCTATCGATGATGGGGTACTAGCAGTTTGATTTAAGCTTGCGGCCCTGCTTTTCAAACTTGTGCATATCGCTATCGGCCATGCCCTGTGTCATATCGTCATGGCGCTTGGTGTAGAGCGGATCTTTGGGGTCGTTCCAAATGCGCTCTGCCACTGTTGACCAAGCTTTGGCGGCGGCACGGGTCTTCTCGCGCAGTTGTTCGGGAGACTCCTTCTCTACCAAGTCGGTGCTCATGGCGCCTGCCTCTGCGACCATTTTGGGCAGCACATCGGGGTTCTCGAGCATGGGGCAAGGCTTGAGGTAGTTGTCGTTAAAAGGCTGGCCTTCGTAATACTTCATAAAGAGGGGAGAGCGAAGTGCGTCGAGCAGGCTTACGTCGTGGATATTGGCATTGGAGTAGTGAATGAAAACGCACGGCTCCACGTCTCCCGCCGCGTTGATATGTAAGTAGCGTCGCCCGCCGGCGATACAGCCGCCCACGAACTCACCGTCATTTTGGAAATCGAGGGTAAAGAGGGGCTTTTTCTCTCGCATCTCGCGAATATAATGATACATGTGTTCGCGCTGCTCAGGCGTGGGCATAAGCTCGTTGGTGGCATTGCGGCCGACCGGCATAAAGTAGAAATACCAGCAGAAGAGCGCGCCCTCGCGAATCATCCAGTCCATGTTTTCCTCGGTGGCGACGGTATCGGCGTTGGCGCTGGTCCAGCACGTCGAGATTCCAAACGGCAGTTTTCGCTCACGCAAAAGTTTCATGGCGTGTTCGATCTTTTCGTACGTACCCTCGCCACGGCGGGCGTTGGTGGTGTGCTCGTTGCCCTCGGCGCTGATGGCAGGGACAAAGTTTGCAACGCGGATCATGTCGTCACAGAACGCCTCGTCGATGAGCGTGGAATTGGTGAAGCAGAGAAACACACAGTCCTGATGTTTTTCACAAATTCTGATCAGGTCGTGCTTGCGGACGAGTGGCTCGCCGCCGGTATAGATGTAGATGTGCGTGCCGAGCTCTTTGCCTTGCGTGACGATGGAGTCGATGTCATCGAAGGACAGATTCTGCTTATAGCCATATTCGGCGGCCCAGCAGCCCGTGCAATGCAGGTTGCAGGCACTTGTGGGGTCGAGCAGGATGGCCCACGGAATATTGCACTGGTATTTTTCGCGGTTCTTTTCCTGTTGGGGCCAAGCGAGCAGATTGCCGTCGATTATAAGCGCCTTGAGCAACTTAGTGCGCATTTTGGGATTGAGGTCGAAGATGCGCATGATCAGGTCATACCAATTGCCGCGACTCTTGATGACGTTGGTAAACGCCTCGCGCTGTACGGGAAATACGCGATTTGGGACCAGCTTGTTCACGAGGTCCATGATTTTGTCGATATTTTCTTGAGGGTTGTCGTCGAGATAATCGATGAGCTTGTTGAGCGCTGCACGCTCAGCTGACTGTGTAAGCGACATGGGTATATCCTTTCACGTGTGCTTTGTGTGTGATAATACCCACTTGTGGAGTAAACGAAGTCTAAAGATATGTAATGTGTCTATTCAACGAATCAATTTGATTTGGGGCGAAGCGTTATACCGGACGCTCTCTAAGTTGCGGTGAAATAGGGTCAGATATGGCCTTTTAGCAGCATAAACAGTCTCTATTTCACCGCAACTCAGGGGGATTGCATTACTGGTAGCGCAGACACTCCACGGGGTCGAGTTTTGCTGCCCGACGGGCGGGATAGAAGCCAAAGATCACACCGATGCCGACGGAGACCGCAAAGGCCAGCAGCACCGTGGCGATTGAAAAACTCGGCGTAATGGTACCGCTGGCACCGAGCTCGCCAAGCACGCCGGAACCCGCGGCGAACATCGCTAGACTCCAGGCAAGCAGGTAGCCAATCAGGACACCCAGCAGGCCACCGGTGACGCACAGCGCTGAGGACTCGGCCAAAAACTGTGCGGTGATATCGCGACGGCTGGCACCCAAGGCTCGACGAATCCCGATCTCGCGGATACGCTCGGTCACATTGGTAAGCATCATATTCATGATGCCGATACCGCCCACGAGCAGCGAAATGCTGGCAACGGCGCCCATGATGAGTGAGAACGCGCCCATAAAGGAATTGAGGGCGTCGATGGCGCTTTTCATGGAGGTTGCCGATACGCTGTCGTACTCATCATCCTCCGCGATGCCCTTCATTGCGCGCACCTTGGATTCAATCGTCTTGCACAGCTCATCCACGTCTGTACCCTCGGTGGCGAGCGCCGTTACGCTGGGAAACGACGGATTCTCGTCGCCAAAGAGGCCCGAGATTGTCTCGCGCGGCATGTATAGCGTGAACGAGCCCATGGAGTCGCTGCCGCCGTCGATAACACCGACAATCTGCACCTCGCCGTTGGAGACCTTAATGGTCTTGCCCACCGCGTCCTGCTCGTTGCCGTACAGCTGATCGGCGCCGCCACGGCTGATGAGCGCCACGCGTGCGCCAGATTGGGACTCGCCCTGGGTGTAGGTGCGCCCCGCGACGAGCTTGCTGGCGCCCACCGCGTCGAGCATGTCGCTATCGACGCCCTGCGCCATGACGGTATAGCTTTTGTCACCGGCCTTGTACTCGGTATAGGCGCTGTCCACGATGCCGATCTGCTCGATCTGCGGCACCATTTTGCGAAGCTTCTCAACGTCCGTCTCGGTGAGCTCTTGCGATGAATAAATCTGCACCATACGCGCGGCGTTGAGGCCCAGGCTATTGACCAGGCTGTTTTGGATACCGCCGATAAGCGAGGTCATGGCAATGACGGAGGCGATGCCGATAACAATGCCCAGGATGGTGAGTAGGCTGCGTCCCTTGTTGGCCTCGAGGGAGTGAAGGGCTTCTTGGATAAGGTCGCGCGTGCTCATGCCCTCACTCCTTTCGTCGGAATGGTGTGTGCAGAAATCATGGGCAGGCTATCAATGGCGCCGCGCAGGGTCTGCGGCGCGTGCGCAATGTACGCGCCGTCGTGGATCCGGCCGTCGCGAATGGTTACGGCACGGTCGGCCTCGGCGGCGATACCGGGATCATGCGTGATGAGCACGATAGTCTTGCCGCGTTCCTTGAGTTTGTGGAAGGTCTCCATCACGAGCGCTCCGGTCGCGGAGTCCAGGTTTCCCGTCGGCTCGTCTGCCAGGATGATGGGCGGGTCGTTGACGAGGGCGCGAGCGATGGCAACCCTCTGCATCTGTCCACCCGAGAGCTCGGAGATGCGGTGGTCCCAGTGGTCGACCGGCAGCGTGACGGCTTGCAGCGCATGGACGGCGCGCATTTCACGCTGAGCCCGCGGCACGTTAGTGTACGACAGCGGCAGCATGACGTTTTCGATGACCGATAGGCGCGGCAGCAGATTAAAGCTCTGAAAGACAAAGCCGATGCTCAGGGCGCGGACTTCGGTGAGCTCGTCATCGTCGAGCTCCGCCACGTTGAGGCCCTGCAGGTAATAATCGCCTGCCGTCGGCTTGTCCAGGCAGCCCAGGATGTTCATGAGCGTTGACTTGCCCGAGCCCGAAGGGCCGGTAATGGCCACGAACTCGCCGGGATTTACTGCCAGGCTCACGTTATGCAGGATATGGGCGCAGCCGGCCTCGCTCTCAAAAATGCGATGCACGTTGCGGATGTCGATGACGGGACGCATTACATGCCCTCGTCGGCAGATATGCTGCCAGAGTCGCCGCCGTCGGCCGTCATGCCTGCGCCGGTGTCCATCACGATGGTGTCGCCGTCGCGCAGTTTGGTGACCGGCACGTCTGCGTTGATCTCGTTGCCCTGGTCATCACGCTTGACCTTCGTTTTGCCGACCACGGCGTCGTTATCGTTTTGCGTCACGACGGTCACCTTGACGCGTCGGGTCTGTTTGCCTTCGCCGTCGGTTGCCACGTTGACGTAATAATGCTCGCCATCCTCGGTCATGAGCGCCATGGTCGGCACCATCACTACGTCATCGAGCTGTTCGGTCACCACCGAGACCTCGGCGGTCATGCCCGGCTTGAGGCGTGCGTCGGGCGCGTCGATCAAAATGTCGACGTTAAAGGTCACGCTGCCGCCGCCGTTGGCGTCGGAATTTGCCACCGAAGCGATTGTCGTGACCGTTCCCTGGCTCACGATATCGGGAAAGGCCGGATAGGTAATGTTGGCACTCTGGCCCACGGCGATCTTGGCGATATCCTTTTCACCCACCTGAACGGTGACCTTCATCTTGGAAAGGTCGGCGATCTGCATGCATTGCTTGCCGCCGCTCGTTTCGCCTTCGCCCATGATCATGCCGCCCGTCACCGTTGCGCCGACCTTGGCGTTGAGCTCGACGATGCTGCCCGAGCTGGCCGCGGTCACGGTGCGCTCAGAGGCTTTGGCGTTGGCCTGGTCCAGGGCCGCCTGGGCCGAGGCCAGGTTGCGTTGGGCGCTCGAGACAGCGCTCGTGTCGGCGGTGCCGCTGGCGCCAATCGCGCCTGCCGCATCTGTATCAGTCGACGGAGTGGCTTGGGCGGCAGCTACCGCTTTCTGCGCGTTGGCGAGGTCTTCCTTGGCAGCTGTCACCGCGCGCTGCGCCTCGGCTACGTTGCGATCGAGCTCGTCGTTTTTAATGGTCATGAGCACGTCGCCCTCGTTGACGGACTGGCCGGCCTGCACGTTGATCGATGCCACCGTGCCGTCGACAGAAGGGGAGACCACCGAAGCTGAGATGGGCTTGAGCTGGCCTTTAGCCTCGACGGTGGTCGTAAACGTGCCCTCGGTGACCATGTCGGTCACCGGCCCGTCGGTACCTGCGGGCCGTGCGTTGATGACGAAGGTCACGACAACGGCGATGAGCACAACGGCGGCCACGACGCCGGCCGCAATGCCGCGTCGGATGAGCTTTTTGCGCCGACGCTCGGCACGCTTCGCCTTGAGCTTGGCGTAGGCCTCTTCGTCAGAAATCTCGGTTGTATCGCTTGTGCTGCCGTTTTGCTGTGTTGCGTGCACGGTTGTTATGAGGGGAAGCGTTTCGGTGGCACCCTCGGGCGCTCGCTCGGTATCATTCGGTCCCGGGGTGATGGTGGGGACATTCGACATGGCGTCTCCTTTATAGAAAGTTCCTCGATAAGTATATGCGCCCGTCGCGAGAGGCGGACGCATTATGGCAGTATCTTTCGGAACTGTTAGATTGGAGCGTCAGTTCCCCGTTGTGCGAAGGTGTGATTCCTTACGAGTGCACGACCACGCACAGGCCGACGCTGATGCAGTCGTGGAGCGCCTTGGCATCGGCCAGGCGCAGGTTGATGCAGCCGTGGCTTCCGCACCATTTGTACGATTCGGCACTATCGAAACTCGAATCGTTTTGCCAGGTAGCGTCGTGGAAGCCGACCATATTGCCCTCGAACGGCATCCAGTAGCTGACCGGGCTCTCGTATTTGGGTTTTCCTGTCGCGGGGTCTTTGGCGCCGATGAGCTTGCTTGCGCCGTCATTGCTGTTGATCTGCCACACGCCCTCGGGGGTGGCGTCTTCGCCCGGTTTGCCGGAAATAAAGTTGGCCTCCCACACGATATTGCCGTTCTCGTCGTAGTAGCGTGCGTGCTGCTCGGACAGGTCGACGTCGATATAGGCCTTCCAATCGGGCTCGCCCTTGGCGGTAAACGTGTCGGCCTTCTTGGAGTACGAAATCTCGATATCGCCGGTCTGCTTGTTATTGATAGCGTCCTCGACCTGCTTGGCGAGCGTGTCGCTGTCGATGGACCAGCCAAAGTCGCCTCCCTCGACGGCGCACTCCTTGCCGTCGGCGCGTGTCCACCAGCGGGTGGAGCCCACGGTGTTAAAGCCGTTGGCGAGCTCGGCTGCCCAGCTGCTGATCTGCGACGTATCGAGCGTAGGGTTGGCCGGATCGGCAAAGCTGATCCACTGCAGCACCGAGCTACCGTCGACCTTGCCGGCATCATTGCCGTTGAGCTTAAGGGTCACGTTGACGCCCAGGAAGTTGTTGGCGGCATCGCATGCAGCCTGAATCTGGTCGTTGGTGAGGGTACCGTTGAGCGGTTCGTAGGCGTCGTTGCCGATCTTGGTGATATCAACGTTCTCGGCGAGCGACGCGAGCTCGATCTCGGCATATTTGATGACATGCTCGCGGTTGAGCTTCTCGTTGGAACGGGCCTTCTCAACGGTGAACTTGCCAGCCTTCTCGTCATAGGAGCTGGCGGCCTCGAAGGTGCCCGAACGGCCCTCGTTGAACTCGTCGATGGCGCTTCCCAGGTCCTCCTCAAATTGCTTTTGGTCAAAGGCATCGGAGAGCATGGACAGGTCGACGTCCTGGTCCAAGTCGACCGAGCTGTTCTTGGTGGCGCTAACGGTTTTGCCGCCGAGCGACGCGATGAGGCGCGATGGCCACAGCAGCGGCTCGTTTTTGCAGATAATCTCGTGGGCGGCTTCCTCGCCATCGACGATGGGCTCATCGGACTCGGGCTGATAGGTCCAGCTAAAGCTGTCATCCGAAACGGTGAGCTTGTAGTGCTTCCATGCTGAGTTGACCTTGGTGGCTGCCGAAGACGCGTTAGAGAGCGAGATGTCGACGCCGGCGATGGTAGTGTTGGGGTAAGCGACCTGCGAGAACGCGACGACGCCTACGATGTAGACGATTGCAACAAGGCCGAGGACGACAAAGAGGGCCGTCTTTCCGCCCGACTTGCTGCTTTTGTTGGTGCGCTTGTCCGCGGGCCCGCGATTGTTTGCCGCGCGAGCGTGCGAAGGGGCCTGCTCGGGGGCGGCACCGTGTGCGGGACGCTGCTGATATTGTTGATGCTGCTGGTATTGACGCTGATTCGGGCGCTGAGACGCATTGGCCGGGCCGTGTTGTTGGCTGTGAGCCGGCGCGATGGGGCGCGGCGATTGGACGCCGCCCGTATGCCTACTGGGCTGTTGCGGATCGGGAATCATGTTGCTGCGGTCGATTTGCGACATCGTATATATTTCCTTCGATTTTCGCCTTGCGGCTCATCGTGTTTTAACTGGGCTTGCATTATAGCGATTAGCCTGTTGTTTGTGGTGCGGAAACAGTATCAGTTTGGAGAAGTCAGCCTATCCGCATACGCCGCATTTGGCGCAGGCAGAAAGCGCTGCCGGGGCTTGAGCGATGCCGCCCTTGGCCGTCTCGCGCAGGGTTGCCGGCAGGGCGTGGCCCACCGAGAGCATCACATGCGCCATCTGGTCAAACGGCACCAGGCTCTTGATGCCTGCGAGCGCGAGCTGGGCCGAGCTGAAGGCCGCGGCCACGCCGATGGCATTGCGGTTTTGGCACGGCACCTCCACGAGTCCGCCCACGGGGTCGCAAACGAGGCCCAGCAGATTGCTCAGCGCTATGGAGCTGGCGTCGAGTGCCTGCTCGGGGGTGCCGCCGAGCATCTGCACCAGCGC